>JBAWXG010000192.1:0-1038 GCA_037144195.1 Synechococcus sp. ELA057 | reverse complement strand
TCGGCCTCGCTGTTGCCGGTGCGCCTGCTCGATGCCGCCTGGCAGCTCCAGGTCGGGGGTGTGTTGATCAACGCCGCCCCCTTCCCCCTGATCGGTCTGGTGCTGCTGCATTTCGCCGTCAGTCTTGATCCCGGTGATGCGCTGTTGGTGAACCGTCGTCGTCTGGCCGCCCAGCTGGCCACGCTGGTGGCCTTGGGTTATCTGCTGCTCGCACCGCTGCTGGCCACCGCCAACCTGCAACGCCAACACAGCCAGGCCCTGGCCAGCAGCAGCGGCCTGCGCCGGGCCTCCAATCAACTGCAGCAGATGCGCCAGGTGCTCAGCAGCGCCAGCAGCGTCTCCGAGCTGGAACAACGCATGAATGCCCTGCAGGGGCCCCGCCTCGATGCGGCCGATCGCAGCCTGCCCCTGCCGGTGTTGCGCAGCCGCATGCAGGATCTGCTCGATCAGGCCGCCGCCCGGCTGGAGCGCGCCCGCAATGCCACCCCACCGGCCAGTCCCTGGACCCTGCTGGGCGACATCGTCCGCACCAGCATTGCTTGTCTCGCCCTGGCCATCGGTTTCGCCGGCCTGGCCCGGCGCCCAGGCAGCGAGCTTTCGCTGCTGATTGAGCTGCAGCTGGGCTGGAAACGGCTGCGCTATCGGGGCCTGAGTTTGCGCCGGGGTTCGGGTCCGAAAGCCGGCAACCGGGAGTATTGGCGCCAGCTGGGTGAGGCGGCGGAGGCGGAGCAGGCCGAGTCCGGGAGCAAATCCTGAGGGTTTTGGTGGCAAGGCCGAGGGCGCTGGGCGGTGCTCAAACCCCCGGATGCTGCGTTGGCGTTGGCTGGCAAGCCTTAGTCGCGGACTAAACTAAGGGCGCTGGCTGGTTGGTTTGCCATGGAAGGAAGCCCTGTCGAGTCGCGGTCAGGCCAGCAGCGCATCGTCAATGTCCACCAGGCCAAAACCCATCTCTCACGCCTGATCGATGCGGCCCATGGCGGCGAGACGATCCTGCTGGCCAAGGCCGGCAAACCCTGGGCCCGCCTGATGCCGCTGGAG
>JBAWXG010000191.1:0-1052 GCA_037144195.1 Synechococcus sp. ELA057 | reverse complement strand
GGGGCTGGGCGGCGGGCTGGGCCGACCCTAGATGGAGGGGAGGGAGGCTCCGCTGCCCGGGGCCGCCCTGGCTCCGTCAACCTAAAATGCAGAAATCTGCATTCTCTGGTGGTCCGGTGCGCACCACGCTCGATCTGAACCCTGATCTGCTGGCCGAAGCCAAGGCCCTGGCCGCCCGGGAGAAGCTCACGCTCACCCGCCTGATCGAGGAAGGCCTGGCCCTGCGGTTGCGTCAGCGCCAGCCCGCATCGACCTCAGTCGGCCGTCTGCCGTTGCCGGTGCATCAAGGCCTCGGAGGGCTGAGCCCCGCCGTGGGTGACCCTCGCAGCAATCGCGCGCTGCTGGATGCGGCCGATGGACTGTCGCCGGCATGACCCCCGATGTGAACGTGCTGGTGGCGGCCTCACGCTCCGACCATCCCCACTACAAGACGGCGATGACGTGGTTGGAGGGGGCCCTGGAGGCCGCCGCCGGGGGAGACCGGGTGCGGCTGCTGCCCATGGTGAGTGCGGGCTTCCTGCGGCTGGTCACCCATCCACGGGTGTTCCTGCAGCCCACACCTCTGGTTGCCGCTCAGGAGTTCCTGAGCGCCCTGCTCAGCTCCGATGGGGTGTCCATGGCTCCGCTCGGCGACGAATGGCCCCTGCTGGAGTCACTCTGCCGCCAGCACGGACTGTCGGGCAATGCGATCACTGATGCCTGGATCGCCGCTGCCGTACTCACCCGAAGCGACTGCCTGGTGACCTTTGATCGGGATTTTGTGCCCCTGCTCCCGGCCCGGCAGCTGGTGGTGTTGACGCCCTGAGCGAACCCCTGGTTCTTGAAACAACAGGGCCTGGCTAATCACGGCGCTCCCGCCAGGCCTGAGGCAGGCGTTCAGGCGGGCTGCAATAGCACGATCAAGACACCCTCACTAAGTTGCGTGAATCAACCCGAACGCTGGCATTGAACAGCAACAGGCACGAGACGCTCGTGGAACCAGCCTGCAGATCGCAGAGCATTCTGATGGTCCTGCTGGGGCTGCTGCTGCTGCTCAGCCCTGCAGCCAGCCG
>JBAWXG010000190.1:0-1054 GCA_037144195.1 Synechococcus sp. ELA057 | reverse complement strand
GATCCCGGAGACGGCCCCTGTGCGGCCGATCAACCCCTACGGCCACACCAAGGCGGCGGTGGAGCAGCTGTTGGCGGATCTGGCCGCCAGCGAAGCCGGCTGGCGCATCGCCCGGCTTCGCTACTTCAATCCGGTGGGGGGCCATCCCAGCGGCCGCATCGGCGAAGACCCCCGGGGCCTGCCGAACAACCTGTTCCCCTTCGTGAGCCAGGTGGCGGTGGGCCGACGCGAGCGCCTGCAGGTGTACGGAGGCGATTGGCCCACAGCCGATGGCACCGGCGTGCGCGACTACATCCATGTGATGGATCTGGCGGAGGGCCACCGGGCGGCGCTCGAGACGTTGTTGGACGAGGAGCCCCAGCTGCTCACCCTCAATCTCGGCAGCGGCCAGGGCCACTCCGTGCTGGAGGTGGTGGAGGCTTTTGAGCAGGCCAGCGGCCGCCCGGTGCCCGTTGCTGTGGTGGAGCGCAGAGCCGGCGATGCGGCCAGCAGCGTGGCCGATCCGTCCCTTGCAGCCGAGCGCCTGGGCTGGCGCACCACGCGCTCGCTGGAGGACATGTGCCGGGATGGCTGGGCCTGGCAGAGCGCCAATCCGCAGGGATACCTCTTGTCATGCTGATCCGTCTTCCATGGCTCAATTCCCGCAAGCGGCTGCTGGCGGCTCTGGTGATCGACAGCGCCCTGTTTGCGGGGCTGTATCCGCTGTGCTTCCGGCTGCGGTTTGACACCTGGCCAGACTTTTCCTTTCCCCTGGGCCTGCTGCTGCTGTTCTGGCTGGTGAGCAGCTACGTGCACGGCCGCTATTTCGATCACGACGATCCCCGTGCCAATGCGGTGATCAAGCAGCTGGTGGGATCACTGCTCGCCTTGGCGGTGAGCATGGCGGTGTATCTGCTTTACAACTGGATCACCGCCAGCACCCTGGGTCTGCCCGATTCCCGCAGCCTGTTGCTGCCCTTTCTCGGGCTGCTCACCCTGGTCAGCGCTGCGGCCCAGCTGGCACTCAATGGGCTGCTGCAGCTGCGTTTCGTGCTGCCCAGCCGCTGGTTGCTGC
>JBAWXG010000189.1:0-1061 GCA_037144195.1 Synechococcus sp. ELA057 | reverse complement strand
GCCTCCCTGCCCACCGCCTCCCTGCCCACCGCCTCCCTGCCCCAGTGATTCGTCCCGACGCGCCAATCCTGCTCGAGATTCGTGATCTCCACGCCAGCGTGGAAGGCCAGCCGATCCTGCACGGGGTCTCGCTGACGCTGCGGGCCGGAGAGATCCACGCGGTGATGGGCCGCAACGGCTCCGGCAAGAGCACCCTGTCCAAGGTGCTGGCCGGCCACCCGGCCTACAGCGTCAGCGGCGGTTCGGTGCTGTTCCGCGGTGAGGACCTGTTGGCGATGGAGCCCGAGCAGCGGGCGCGCCTCGGCCTGTTTCTCGGCTTTCAGTACCCCGTTGAGATTCCCGGGGTGAGCAACCTCGAGTTTCTGCGCGTTGCCACCAACGCCCGGCGCCAGGCCCGCGGCGAGGAGGAGCTCGACACCTTCGCCTTTGAGGATCTCGTGCGCGAGCGGTTGCAGGTGGTGCAGATGGATCCCGCATTCCTGGATCGCTCCGTCAACCAGGGCTTCTCCGGTGGCGAGAAAAAACGCAATGAGATCCTGCAGATGGCCCTGCTGGAACCGGCGGTGGCCATCCTTGACGAGACCGATTCCGGCCTCGACATCGATGCCCTGCGGATCGTCGCTGCCGGAGTGAACCAGCTCGCCGGCCCTGACACCGCCACGTTGCTGATCACCCACTATCAGCGTCTGCTCGATGAAATCACCCCGGATTTCGTGCACGTGATGGCGGCCGGCCGGATTTTGCGCACCGGTGGCAAGGAACTGGCACTCGAGCTCGAGCAGGGTGGCTACGACTGGGTCGACCGGGAGCTTGCCGCCCTGGAGGTCGCCTGATGCTGGCCGCGCCCGCTGTTCCCGGCGTCAGCCAGGCCGACTGGGGGCAGCGGCTGTTGGCTGCCCTGGCCGCTCCTTCCGGTCCCCTGGCGCCGGTGCAGCAGCGCGGCCTCGATTCCCTGGCCCAGCGGTCCATGCCGGGCCGCCGCGATGAGGCCTGGCGCTTCACCGATCTGGCTGCCCTCACCGTTCTCGATCCCGCCGGGTTGTTGGCGGCGCCGGCCGATC
>JBAWXG010000188.1:0-1064 GCA_037144195.1 Synechococcus sp. ELA057 | reverse complement strand
GCATCGTGAATCACACCTGCCAGATCGGCTCCAGATCGATCCGCAACCCGGGGAATAAGCCGAACCGACAAACCCTGGCCTGTGGGGGCTAGGCGTTGCTCCCCATCTTCAGAATGGAGCCATGAACCGTTCTGCCGACTGGCTGCATCAGGCGCAGGCTGATCTGGCTCAGGCCCAGCTCAGCGTGATCTGCGTTGGCTGGATTGAGGGGCGGGCCGTCACAGGCAGCTTCACTGATCCCATCCCAGCGGGACCCTGGCACGGCGAACGGAAGACCTGATCAGCGACTGGATCAAACCTCTTCCAGGCGTGCCTCCAGAGCCCTTCTCAGCGCGGTGATCTGAGCCAGGATGTCTGCACGGGATGCAGGCAGCGGAAAGGGACCCGCCTCGTAGCGGGCTTCTACCGCATAAGGCTGAAGCCCAAGCAGACAGGCAGGCAGATCAATGGCAGCCAGCGACGCCAGGGCGGCCAACATGTGGGTGAAGGGAGGGCGTTGATCCTCAAGCACGAGGGAGGCCTTAAGGAGCTTCTCCACGGCCTGCTGGGCGGTGAAGCCCCACTCCTCATCGGGGTAGGCGGGATCAAGGTTCAGACGCAGGGCCTGAAGGTGCCGATCCACCAGGATCAGCAGAACCCTGGCATCCTCCCCCGGCGTCATGGATTCACGGCCAGAACCAGGCCGTGGCGGGCGGCTTCGCTGATCACATGCCAGCGGGACCCCGAGAACCGCGAGGCATCGGCGGAGCCGCAGACCACCAGATCCACCGGCAGCGGCAGATCCTGCAGGGGGCGGAAATGGCGCCACCAGCTGGCGACCTTCGCCTCCCCCTCCAGGTGCGGCGTGTGCTCCACCACCAGAAAATCAAGATCCGAATCAGGTCTGGCCTGGGCACGGGCGCGAGAGCCGAAGAGCACCAGGGCCTGCACCGAGGGATCGGAGGCGATCCGGCGCAGACAGGCCTCGAGCCTGCCGGCAAGCTCGACCGGCACACCAGGTCCCAGATCCGGCAGAGCGAAGGGCCGGGGAGTCGTCCAGTCGCAGAGTGCCGGGGCTGTCATCC
>JBAWXG010000187.1:0-1155 GCA_037144195.1 Synechococcus sp. ELA057 | reverse complement strand
TCAGCGCTGCCGAGGCGGTGGAGTACGGCCTGATCGATCGGGTGATTGCCCATCCCAGCGAGGCCTGAGCTGGCCTCGGAACCTACTGGTCCTCACGTCAGGGTGATGGGCTTGCTCAGGCAGGCGCCCATGGATCCTGCAAAGCCATCCCCGAGCCAGTCCTGATTCCCTTTCGGCCGTTGCTATCAGGATGATCCGGTGTTTATCCTGATGGGTCACTTTATTGGCTTGATGTCTACGGATCCGGCATCAAGTCATTTTATGGGCGTGCTCACAGGACTCGGCCCAGCCCCGCGTTTCGTGGGTCGATTTCCATCGCACCACGTTGGTTTCAGCACTTTTTGCCGTTCAACAATCCCCACCATGGCCACCAACCTCCAGGATGCCGCCGACGCCTTCTATGCCGCGGGCAATCAGCTGCTGGCGGGTAATCCCTCGGCTTTTGATGCCATCTGGTCGGAGGCGGATGACATCAGCCATCTGGGTCCATTGGGGGCGATCTGCACAGGCCGCGCCGCGGTGATGGCGGAATTCGCCAAAGAATCCGCCATGGGTTTCGAGGGCACCCTGGTGGGTGATGAGCGTCGCTTCGTCGAGACGCCGGAGATGGGCCTGTTGGTGAGTGTGCAGCGCACCCGCGGCATGACCAAGGCGGGAGTGCCGATCGAAACGGACATCCGTGCCAGCACCCTCTTCCGGAAGGAGGCTGGCCACTGGCGGGTGGTGCATCACCACACCGATCGCTTCTAGGCCATCGTCTGTTGCCCTGAGCCCGTTGGCGGCACCGCAACGCGGACCCACCAACGCCAGTCAAGGGGCAGGCGTGACCGAAACACCGGTTGGCACCGCAGGGCACGGCCAGCCCGTTAGAGCGCTGATCAAAGATCAGCGGGTCGATGTTGAGCTCCGCCTGCTGGGGATCTCGAACCGGGCAGGAGGTGCGTCAGCCTGGCCCCAAGGCCTGGAGGGCTGAGGGGTTGGGCCGCTTCCGACGAGGGCTCCCGCGAGCAGGCCATGCAGGCGAAGAAGACGGCGGATGTTCGGGACAGGGAGCTGGTGCCCTTGCCGGACGGCCGCGTCAGACGCTTGCGTAAGCTCGACCCTTGCCCAGCCCGGATCCGACGCTCTGATGGCCCAGCTTTTCTACGACTCCGA
>JBAWXG010000186.1:0-1224 GCA_037144195.1 Synechococcus sp. ELA057 | reverse complement strand
GTAGAGCACCTGCATGGCATGCAGGGGGTCAGCGGTTCGAGTCCGCTTGGCTCCACTGACTTCTCAGACAATCGGCTCCAGGGTTTAGCGCAAGAGTCAGCGCAAAACCCCTGGGCCTTTGTTCTTTTGCGCTAGATCTTCCAGCTCCAGCACCAGCTGGCGCTGCAGGTGCAGCAGGCTGCGGGCAAGCCCGATCGTGGCCAGGGGGAGGCTCTCGGTAGCCAACTGACACGAATGCAGGCCCTGGCGGAAGCGGGGGCCTGGCGAGGCGGGCATAGGCGCTCAGCAGTGGCGCATCCAGATGTTCAGCCAGGGCCGGCGCCTGCCGGGCTGCTAACAGCCGAGGCGCCACTAACATCTCCTCATGACCGGACTCCAAGCCATCGAGGCTGCCGTAGAGAAGCTGGATCCCTCGGGCCGTGCCCGGTTCAGGGCCTGGTTTGAGCGGTTTGATGCGGCGGACTGGGATCAGCAGCTGGAGCACGACGTGGAAGCCGGCGCGCTGGATTGGCTGGCCGAGGAAGCATTGGCCGACCTCAAGGCGGGACACTGCAAGGAGCTTTGAAGCATCAGGCCAGTCCTCGCTTCTGGCGTTGCTACGAAGCCCTGCCGGAGACGGTGCGCCACCAGGCTGACCGGGCCTATGCGCTGCTCAAAGACGATCCAAGGCATCCCTCCCTGCATTTCAAGACGATCGGGCGCTTCTGGTCGGTGAGGGTGGGACTTCGCCACAGGGCCCTGGCCATCGAGGCTGGTGAAGACCAGCTGCTGTGGGTTTGGATCGGCACCCACGCGGAGTACGACCAGCTGCTCAAACGGTCCTGAGCCCATCGTCGCCGCGGTTGCTCCTTGGCGAGTGTGTCGCGGCCGGGCTGTGGCTACCGCTTCACTTCACTCAGGGTGCGGCCCTGGGCGTTCTTCCATTCGCGCCAGCCGTTCGCGCGGCGGGCCAGGAGTGCCAGCGCAGCGGCACTGGGCGAGGAGAAGAGATAGTCCTTGCTGAACACGAGGCTGGACTGCCCCTCCAAGCGCATCACGCCGTTTTCGATCAGGCGCTGCCGGAAACGCTCGCCGACATCACCGATTGAGGGCACACTCTCAAGCCGCCCCACAGAACCAGCCAGCACCACAAAACCCTCTGGGGTGACAACGCCTCGACCATCGACACCGGCTCCAGGGTCTCAGCAGAGGAGAAGCTGGCTGCCCCCTCTGATTGAGCTACTG
>JBAWXG010000185.1:0-1276 GCA_037144195.1 Synechococcus sp. ELA057 | reverse complement strand
AGATGGGCCAGCTGCGCGAGCTGGTGGCGCTGAGTGAGGAGTGAGTTGGCTGGAGGGGGGTGCAGAGCCATGAATCGGCAAGGCCCGCAGCCTGAGGACCCGCCTGGCAGCGGGAGTTGATCTTCTCCCCTGGGGGGATGCAGCGGTTGCATCGGAGAGGGCAAGAGGCTCTAAAGCGCCAACGCCATGGCGGGCAGACACGCCGCTGGGCTCGGCCTTTCCAGCTGCCAGCGCGGGCCGGAGCCGTAGCTTCTGCATGGACGCAGTCTTCTCGAGGCGAAGCAGTACTGCTGGGCGCCGACCATGCTCCATTGGCGTATCTCCTGCAAGAGGGAGGGCTGTGGGAGGGATGGCTGGAGCCGAGCAGTGCGCAGAAGTGCTGATCGAAACGCAAGACGCACTGAGCCGGTCTGAAGATGCTGGCCCTGGCGCAGCCAGCGATGATGGGGGCATGGCAAAGGCTCCGGTCGTCACCCAAAAAGCCCTCAAGGCTTTCACCGATCGCCTGGTGGAGGCGTTCGCGCCGGAGCGGGTGATTCTGTTCGGCTCGATGGCACGAGGGACAGCCGGTCTGGAATCGGACGCGGATGTGTTGGTGGTGATGCCGTTCGAAGGGAGAGCACTGGAGAAGATTCTTGAAATCCGCGAGGTTTGCCACCCCGATTTCCCTCTGGACATGTTGCTTTGGCGTCCTGAAGACATACCCCGGCGCTATCGCTGGGGGGACCCATTCATTCGTGCAGCCCTCGATCACGGGGTGGTGCTGCATGGCTGAACGCAATCCTGTTGTCGATGAATGGATCAGTAAAGCTGAGGGAGATTGGCGGGCGATGCAGGTGTTGCATGACCAGCCAGGGCATGACGATGCCGTGGTTTTTCATGCTCAGCAGTGCCTTGAAAAGTATTTCAAGGCAGCCCTGATTGCCCATGGAGAGCCTGTGCAGAAGCTTCATGATCTTGGGGAACTCTCCAGGCAACTGGGGGCCTTGATGCCCGATTGGGAGGCTGATCCTTCTGATCTGACACGGATCACTCAGGGAGGGGTGATGTTTCGCTACCCCGGGATGGAGGCCAATGCCGAGGATGCTGCCAGTGCCGTTGCCATCGCCAATGGGCTGAGGCAGAGGCTCTCTGGATGGCTGAGGACCCTTCCGGAAGTCAGCTGAACGGCATCCTCAAACTGCGAGTGCCATCACCGGTAACCGCGCCGCCGGGATCTCGCGCTCCAGCCGCCAGCGAATCGCCATCGGCCGCTCACCCTCGTGGCTTTCATAGC
>JBAWXG010000184.1:0-1325 GCA_037144195.1 Synechococcus sp. ELA057 | reverse complement strand
TCGAAGCGCACGATGTCGTCTTCGCCCAGGTAGGGGCCGCTCTGCACCTCGATCATCTCGACCGGGATCTTGCCGGGGTTGGAGAGGCGGTGCCTGGCGCCCAGGGGGATGTAGGTGCTCTGGTTCTCTCCCACCAGCTCCTCCACCCCGTCCTTCTCCACCACTGCGGTGCCTTTCACCACGATCCAGTGCTCGGCGCGGTGGTGATGCATCTGCAGCGACAGGCTCGCTCCCGGGTTGACCACGATCTTCTTGACCTGCCAGCGATCCCCCTCGGTGATGCCGTCGTAGGAGCCCCAGGGGCGGTAGATGCGGCGGTGGGCCTTGCTTTCGGGCGCGCCTGCCTTCTCCAGCAGTCCCACGATCGTCTTGACGTTCTGGGCCTTGTCCCTATGGGCCACCAGCACCACGTCATCGGTCTCCACCACCACCAGATCCTCCACGCCGAGGCCCACCACCAGCCGGTGCTCGCTGCGTAGATAGCAGTTGCGGGATCCCTCGCTGATCACCCGGCCCCGCAGCACATTGCCGTCCTCGTTCTGATCCGCGGTCTCCCACAGGGCGCTCCAGCTGCCCACATCGCTCCAGCCTGCATCCAGCGCCAGCACCGATCCGCGATCGGTCTTCTCCATCACCGCCACATCGATCGCCACGTTGGGACAGGCCGCGAAGGCCTCCCGCTCCAGCCGCAGGAACTCCCGGTCGGCGGATTCCAGTTCCAGGGCGTGGCGGCAGGCGTTCACCACCTGGGGGGCATGGCGCTCCAGTTCCGCCAGGATGGCGCTGGCCTTGAACAGGAACATGCCGCTGTTCCAGGTGAAGCGGCCGCTGGCCAGGAACTGCTCGGCCGTGGCCCGGTCGGGCTTCTCCACGAAGCGGGCGATCGGCGCCGGCTGCTCGCGCAGCGGCTCAGCCGCCTCGATGTAGCCGTAGCCGGTCTCCGGCGCGGTGGGCACGATCCCGAAGGTCACCAGCTGGCCGGCTTCCGCGGCGGCCCTGCCGGCCTCCACGGTGGCGCGGAACCGGCTGCCATCACGGATCACATGATCGGCGGCGAGCACCAGCAGCAGGGGATCTTCGCCGTTGGCCGTCGCGCGCAGCGCCGCCACCGCCACGGCCGGAGCGGTGTTGCGGCCCATTGGCTCGAGCACGATCGCGGCCGGCTCCACGCCGATCTGCCGCATCTGCTCCGCCACCACGAAGCGATGGTCCTCATTACAGATCAACAGCGGTGGGGCCAGGTTCTCCAGCCCCTGGAGGCGCAGCTGGGTCTGCTGCAGCAGCGTCTCCTCGCCGCTGCCGGCCAGGGGCCAGTACTGCTTGGG
>JBAWXG010000183.1:0-1334 GCA_037144195.1 Synechococcus sp. ELA057 | reverse complement strand
AGCCCGGAGAAGGCTGATGTGCGCGTTGCTCGGGTTTCAGCGCTGGAAGGCCGGCACCCGAGTTGGGGCAGTATCGCTGAGGCTTTGCAGGCCCTCAAGCTGCATATAGCGCCGGTTCAGGCTCCACTCGTCGTTTTGCTCCAGCAGCATGGCGCCGACCAATCGGGTGATGGCCGCGTCGTTGGGGAAGATGCCCACGACGTTGGTTCGGCGCTTGATCTCGGCATTGAGCCGCTCCAGCGGGTTGGTGCTGTGGATCTGCAGCCAGTGCGCCCTGGGGAAGTCCATGTACGACAGCACCTCGTGCTCGGCTCCGTCCATCAGCTTGGACAGCTTGGGCATCGAGGTTCGGAACTGATCGGCCACGACGCGCCACTGCTCGTGTGCGGCCTTGGCCGTTTCCTGGGCGAAGGCGGTGGCGATGGCAGCGCTGACCATGCGGCGCTGGGTCTTGTTGGCGTGCGCCAGGGCGTTGCGCATGAAGTGCACCCGGCAGCGCTGCCATGTGGCCTTGAGCACCTTTGCCGCGGCGGCCTTCAGGCCCTCGTGAGCATCTGAGATCACCAGCTTGACCCCGCGCAGGCCTCGGCGCATCAGGCTGCGCAGGAACTCCGTCCAGAACGCCTCGGCCTCGCTGGGCCCGACCTTCATGCCCAGGACCTGGCGCTGGCCCTCCGTGTTGACAGCCACCGCCACTATGACGGCCACGCTCACGATGGAGCCGGCCTCCCTGTTCTTGACGTAGGTGGCGTCGATCCACAAGTAGGGCCAGTCGCCCTCGATGGGGCGGTTCAGGAACGTGCCCACGCGCTCATCAAGCTCGGCGCACAGGCGTGAGACCTGGCTCTTGGAAACGCCAGACATGCCCATGGCCTTGACCAGATCGTCCACCGAGCGGGTGGACACGCCGTGCACATAGGCTTCCTGTATGACCGCGGCCAGTGCCTTCTCCGCCGTGCGTCGTGGCTCCAGGAAGGCGGGGTAGTAGCTGCCCTGGCGCAGTTTGGGCACGCGCAACCCCACCGTGCCGGCGCGTGTCTCCCAAGAACGATCACGGTAGCCGTTGCGGCTGTTCAGACGCTCAGGGTTCTTCTCGTCGTAGCCGGCACCGCAAAGGGTCTCGGCTTCCATGTCCATCAGGCGCTGAGCGGCGAACTGCACCATTTGGCGCAGCATGTCCACATCGGGGCCCTTCTCGGCCAGCTCGGCCAGTGCCATAGTTGCGTTGGTCATCGTGGTTCTCACTTCAAGGATCAAGGTTGGTATTCGCACCTCAACCCTATCCGAGATCACGATGACCACCCCAGCTGGGGGAGTCGCCGCCGCGCGGCAAG
>JBAWXG010000182.1:0-1435 GCA_037144195.1 Synechococcus sp. ELA057 | reverse complement strand
CTAGCACTACTTTGGCAGAAGTTTGCGGATCATGCGTCGCCATCTTCTACGGCAGTGTGGGCAGGTCGGCGGTGGAGGTTGGCTGAGTTGGGTCAGGATCGCCTGCCTGATGGCGGGCAAAGTCGGCTGCGGCGGCGGGCTCGGGCTCCTTTTTTTTCCGACCCGCTGCCTTAAGGCGGCGAGCTTGCAGGAAGGCGAACGCGATCATGCTCATCAGGGCGTGTCGGTGAAGTCCCTGCCATGATCGTCCCTCGAAGTGATCAAGGCCGAGCTCTTCCTTGAGCTGCTGATGGGCCTGCTCGCAGACCCAACGGGCTTTGATGGCACCGGCCAGCTTCTTGAGCGGGGTGTCGACCGGCAGGTTGCTGAGGTAGTATTTGCGCTCGCCGGTGGAACGATGCTCGCCGACCAGCCATACCTCCTCGCCAGGAAGATGCTGTTGCCCAAGGTGACCGATGCGCTGCGGCGGCCCGTCAGCAACCCGGACGCGCATGGCAGCAAAGCGCGCCGAGAGCTTGCCCTTCGTGCCGCGGCGCCAACTTACGGTCTGCCACTTGGCGGTCTCGAGCATCTCCTGGGCAGGACGCGAGGCGACGTCCGGCACATGGTTCTTACGTGGTCGCCCGCGGCCAGCGATCGGGAAGATCATGGCAACATCGGCCGGATAGACCTTCTGCTTGTAAGAGATGCCCACTGCCCAGGTCAGACCGCGCTCGGTGAGAGCCTGCCGGAACGGACCGGACAGCCCATAGCCAGCGTCGGCCAGGATCCCGCCGAAGCGCACACCTGCGCTGCGCACGCGGTCGATCTGGGCCAGGGCGATGTCAGGCTTGGTTCGGTAAGCACGCGCCTCTGCAGGAACCTTGGCACGTTCCATACGCGCTGCATCGCTGGTCCAGCTCTCAGGCAGGAACAGCCGCAGCCCGATCATAACCGGCACCTCGCTCGATGCCAGCGTCAGCGACACCAGCGTCTGGCAGTTGGCGTTCTTGCCCAGCGCCGAGGCATACTGCGCTGCAACCCCGACCGAAGACCTCCCCTTCTTGGGCAAAGCCGTGTCATCGATGATCAGCCAGGCATCGCTGCCACCCACGAGCGCATCCGCCTGTCTGGCAAGCTCCTCTTCAAGTGGAGCGCTGTCCCACAGCGCACCACCGATAAAATGGTGCAGCTGGTCATAGCCGATCCCCGGTGAGCGCATCGCCATCGGCTGTACGCTCTTGCGGTCCCCTGGCCCGATCAACCCCTCAACATAAGCAGGGCACATCCGCGCCCTGCGCCGATCGCCCAAAAGACCGACAAAGGGCGCAAGCCACTCCGCAAGATCATCCCGCCAACCATCCACCATCGCCAGCCTCCACAAGCCGGCTGCATTGAATCACCATAAGCGACTCAGGGGAATCCGAAAAATGCACTTCTGCCAAAGTAGTGCTAG
>JBAWXG010000181.1:0-1506 GCA_037144195.1 Synechococcus sp. ELA057 | reverse complement strand
CCGGGCAGCACGCCCACCACGCCGCCTTCGGCGCAGGAGGGCACCATGCCGGGCGGCGGCGGCTCGGGAAACAGGTCGCGGTAGTTGGGGCTTTCGGCATCGAGGTTGAACACCGTGGCCTGGCCTTCAAAGCGGAAGATCGAGCCGTAGACGTTGGGCTTGCCCAGCAGCACGCAGGCGTCGTTGACCAGATAACGGGTGGGGAAGTTGTCGGTGCCGTCGCAGACCAGGTCGTAGGGACGGATGATCTCGAGGGCGTTCTCACTGGTGAGCGCCGTCTCGTAGAGATCCACCTGGCAGTGGGGATTGATCTCCAGAATCCGCGCCTTGGCCGATTCGATCTTCGGCTTGCCCACCCAGCTGGTGCCATGGATCACCTGCCGCTGCAGGTTGCTGTGATCCACCACATCGAAATCGACGATGCCCAGCCGCCCCACGCCTGCCGCAGCCAGATAGAGCAGCAGCGGCGAACCCAGCCCGCCCGTGCCGACGCAGAGCACCGAGGCGGCCTTGAGGCGCTTCTGCCCCTCCATCCCCACCTCCGGCAGGATCAGGTGGCGCGAAAAGCGGGCCACCTCATCGGGACTGAGCTGCACACCGCTGGTGTCGGGAGGGAGCATGGCTGGTCGGATCGCCGGCGCGGTCAATCCTCCATTCTCCACAGCGAAGGGGGATCGAGACGACAGGGCACGGCGATGGCGGCCGCTGGGCCTGCCGGCGTGGCTTCGAGCCACCAGGCGCGGGGCCGCCAGCCATCGGCAGGCGCCAGGATCAGCTGCAGCGCCGGGGTGTAGGCCAGGGCCAGATCGGTGCCGGAGGGTCGTGGCTGGCCCCGCGGATGGCTGTGGGCCGACCCCAGCACCGCCAGACCCCGCTGGCGAGCCCAGCGCTGGGCCAGGAGCTGCTCGCGTGGATCGAGCGCAAAGCGCCGGAACCGCTCCTGCTGCGGCATCCAGCTGTTGCGGCAAGGCCAGATCCGCGTCAACCGCCACTGCGATCCAACCGCGAAAGAAGGCTGCGGCAGCGGCTCTCCCAGCAGGAGAGCACACCCTTCCTCGGGCAGGGCAGCCACCAATGTGCGGCGCAGCTGCGTCAGCACCCCGCGACCAAGGCGGATCTCCTCTGGCGTGCCAAGCCCCACACGTTT
Organism: Synechococcus sp. ELA057; assembly: GCA_037144195.1. GTDB lineage: Bacteria > Cyanobacteriota > Cyanobacteriia > PCC-6307 > Cyanobiaceae > Cyanobium. The sequence goes on along the minus strand of JBAWXG010000181.1, from coordinate 359 downwards.
ACCTTAAGCCGACCGTTTCCCGATCCGTTCGGCATGAGTGAGACCACCACCGACGTCGCCGAGACCAAGGCTCCGAGCACAGAGAGTGAGCCCGGCGTGGACTTCGGCCAGCGCTACACCGAGGTGATCGGCAAGATCAACGACACGCTCGACACCGTCGACTGGGGTGTGGTGGGCAAGGTGGGCAAGGGCACCGCCATCCTGCTGGCGGTGATCGTGGCTCAGATCCTGATCAAGGGCGTGCTCGACACGATCAACCTGCTGCCCGTGGTTCCCGGCCTGCTGGAGCTGCTGGGTCTGGTGGTGGTGGGCCAGTGGAGCTGGAAGAACCTCACCACCGGCGAAAAGCGCTCCGCCCT
>JBAWXG010000180.1:0-1515 GCA_037144195.1 Synechococcus sp. ELA057 | reverse complement strand
TCGGCCCGGATTTCGGCCTTCGCCTGACGCCACAGCGCTTCGAGTTCCGCCAGGCTGCGCCCCTGCAGGTCGCCGCCGAGGGCCGCCTCCACCCGCGAGAAGCGATCGAGGAAGCGGCGGTTGGTGCCGGCCAGGCCCTCCTCGGGATCGAGGCCGGCCCAGCGGGCCACGTTCACCAGGGTGAACAGCACATCGCCCAGTTCCTCCTGGGCATGGCCGCGATCGCCGCTGGCCACGGCCTGCTTGAGCTCATCGAGCTCCTCATGCACCTTGGCCCAGACGCCATCGAGGTCGTCCCACTCGAAACCGGCGGCGGCGGCCTTGCGGGAGATGGTCATGGCGCCGGAGAGGGCGGCCTGGCCGCGCACCTTGCCGGCCAGCCGATCGCTCAGGGGGCTGGCCGATGGCGGAGCCTCCTGGGACGCTGGAGCGGCGGCATCTGATGCCTCCTGCGCCTTGATCCGCTCCCAGTGCTCCCGCACCGCGGCGCTGTCGGCCGCCTGCGCCTCGCCGAACACATGGGGATGGCGGCGGATCATTTTCTCGCTGATGCCCCGGGCGATCGTCTCCAGATCGAAGCGCCCCTCCTCGCTGGCGATCTGGGCATGGAGCACCACCTGCAGCAGCAGATCTCCGAGCTCCTCGGCCAGGTGGGTGTCATCGCCATGGCGGATGGCATCGGCCACCTCATGGGCTTCCTCCAGCACGTAGGAGATCAGCGAGGCGTGGGTCTGCTCGAGATCCCAGGGGCATCCGGTCTGTGGGTCGCGCAGCTGGGCCACCACGGCGATCAGGCCCGCCAGGGCTTCCTGAGAGGGAGATGCAGCCGTCATGGTGTTCGTTGTCGCGCACGCATTCTCCCGGCGTGTGCCGAACGGCGCCCGGATCGCCGCCATGTCCGGCGCAGCACCCGCGGTAGCCGCGGCACCGGATCACCGTCCTGGATCAGATGCAGCCAGGCGCTCGCCTCCACGGCGATGAACGCGGTGATCAGCAGGGGCCGTTGCTGATGCCACAGGCGCCCTGCCTCGCTGAACAGTTGCCTGGGCGGCGGCGTCCCCAGCGGGTGGGTCAGCACGCACAGCGCCAGCACCAGGCCAGCCAGATAGAGCAGCCGACCGGTCGTGCCGATCAGCGGCGTGTGCGAGAGCAGCGAGCGATGCGAGAGGACTCTGCGGTAAGGCCACCAGAGCAGCGACAGCGGCCCCCAGCGGCGGCTGGCATTGGAGTGGGTGTCGAGATCGGGGGAGAGCCAGAGGCCTCCCAGCAGAAACCCCACCGCACCCACGACGACACCCGTCAGGCCCTGCCAGGGCCACCACAGAGCTCCGAAGGGCAGCGCCAGCATCCAGGTGGCCCGATCATGGTTGCGGCCGCTGGCCAAGGGGATGCCACACGCGGATGGCTCGAGTGTGCCGCGCCCCAGGCAGAATGCATCCAAGGCCCGCTTAGCTCAGCGGTAGAGCGCCTGCCTTACAAGCAGGATGTCGCTGGTTCGAACCCGGCAGCGGGCAT
>JBAWXG010000179.1:0-1641 GCA_037144195.1 Synechococcus sp. ELA057 | reverse complement strand
TGATGAACGAGGTGGCCCCGCCGATCTCCACAGCCTTGGCAGGCACCAGCAATGCCGAAGGTTTTGATGCCCAAACCAGTGCCGCCGTCAGCAGCAGGGCAGGCAGCAGCAGCCGGCTGGCCACGGCGGAGGGTCTGAGCCGATGGACGGAGAGAGAGATCAAGGGCTGGGGCGCTGGGGCTTCCGTCCTAGGCCCGTTCAGCAACAGTGGCAGCGCGCGCGCGCAGAAACGCCGCGGGATCCTGATCCCGGCGATGGCGCAACGGCAGTGCCGGCCCCTGGGCCGTGGGGTCGAGCGGATCGAGGCCAGCGGTCTCCTCCAGGGCCTGCCGCAGACGCCGCGCCGCGTGCAATGGCATGTCCCGCGGCACCGAGATCCGGTCGCGCAGCTCCCGAAGCACGGCTGCCGTTCCGGCTGGTGGCGAACAGGCGCCGCCGCCGATCAGCCGGGTGAGCGCGCAGCGCAGGGCCCGATCGAAGGCCCCGGCAGGCAGGGGATGGCGGGCCAGCAGCGGCTGCCGGTGCCGCAGGACCTGGCGGAGGGCCACGGCGGCGGCATCGGCCGGCTCAGGCTGAGAGGTCTCCGGATCCAGGCCGCTGCCCGCATCGGCGATCCCGATGCCCTGATCGATCCGCTCCGCCAGCGATCGCTGCTCCGCGCTGTCGTTGGCATAGCAACCTCCCATCTGAGGCGGCAGATCATGGGCATGGGTATGGAAATCGCTCTGGGTGCCCAGGTAGGTCGCGCGCCCCTCCAGAGCCGAGAACCAGCGGTGAATCGCCGGGTGGCGCTGACGCAAGGCATAGCCCTTGTAGTAGCTGAGCGATGCGTTCATCCGCTCCACGTACGGCACGAAGACCAGATCGGCCGTGCTGATGGCCTGCCCCAGCAGCAACGGCCCCCCGCGGGCCTGAAGTGCCTGCTCCATGAGCGCCGCCACCCGGGTGAACTGCTCGCGGGCCGCCCCATCACCGCGCGGGCTGTGGGGCTGGCAGAGCCACTGGCACCAGGCCTGAAACAGCTGGCGCTCAAGCCGCCGCAGCGGCAGCACGGCGGGATCCTGCATGCCCGGGCCGAGGCTGCCGAAGGTGGCCTCCAGGGCCTCGAGGATCCGGTCGCTCTCGGTGAACAGCCGGCCATCGAGCTCCAGGGCCGGGAGCATGCCGGAGGGCACCAGCCGCTTGTACCAGGCCTCCTTCTCGCCGTAGCAGAACATGGTGACCTTGCGGATGCGGTAGGGGATCCGCCGCTCCTCCAGCCACAGCCACACCTTCTGGCAGTAAGGACACCAGGCGTGGTGATCCCGGTAGAGGGTGACGCGCACGGCTGCTTCGTCCTGCCCGAACAGGCGCAGCTCGGCCTGGGTATTGGTGGGGCCGTGGATGCGGTCAGGCCCGGGCGCGGCCATGGCCTCCAGCTCAGGCCATTCGAAGGGATCCAGGGTCAAGGCACCGGTCAGGCGGCTGTGGATCCTGGCGCAGCCGCCCTGACCCTGGGGACTGCTGCGCCATTCACGATCTTCCCGGATACGCGGATCCAGCACTGAAACCATGACAAAACCAAGCAAACCGGGAAACTGTTATTCGTGATACAAAGCACACCCCCGGTGAGGCGGCACGGTTACGCCGTGAACCCTTGAG
>JBAWXG010000178.1:0-1698 GCA_037144195.1 Synechococcus sp. ELA057 | reverse complement strand
CCCAGGCCTTCTGGAACTGCCCCTGCGTGCCGATGCGGGAGCGCAAGGAGTGCCACTGCATGCTTTTTCTCACGGAAGACAACCCCTTCCGCAGTGACAGTCAGACGATCAGCCTCGACGAGATCAATGCCCTCACCACCGGCTGAAGCGCCGGTTCCCTCCCACCATGAGCAGCGCACAGGCCGTTGGCGATCTGGTGAGCCAGCCGTACAAGTACGGCTTCGTCACCGATATCGAAACCGAGAAGATCGCCAAGGGCATCAGTGAGGATGTGGTCCGTCTGATCTCCAGCAAGAAGGCCGAGCCTGCCTTCCTGCTCGAATTCCGCCTGCGCGCCTATCGCCAGTGGTTGCAACTGCAGGAGCCCGACTGGGCCGAGCTCGGCCACCCGCCGATCGACTACCAGAACATCATTTATTACGCCGCTCCCAAGCAGCAGGCCAAGAAGGCCAGCCTCGATGAAGTGGATCCCAAGCTGCTGGAAACGTTCGACAAGCTCGGCATCCCGCTCAGCGAGCAGAAGCGCCTCTCCAATGTGGCCGTCGATGCGGTGTTCGACAGCGTCTCCATCGCCACCACCTACAAGGAGAAGTTGGCTGAACATGGTGTGATCTTCTGCTCCATCAGCGAGGCGGTCAAGGAGCATCCCGAGCTGATCGAGCGCTACCTGGGCACGGTGGTGCCCAGCAACGACAACTATTTTGCCGCGCTCAATTCAGCGGTGTTCAGCGATGGGTCCTTCGTGTTCATTCCCAAGGGTGTGGAATGCCCGATGGATCTCTCCACCTATTTCCGCATCAATTCCGGTGACACGGGCCAGTTCGAGCGCACCCTGATCGTGGCTGAAGAGGGGGCTTCCGTGAGCTACCTGGAGGGTTGCACCGCTCCGATGTTCGATACCAATCAGCTCCATGCAGCTGTGGTTGAACTGGTGGCGCTCGATGATGCGTCGATCAAGTATTCCACGGTTCAGAACTGGTACGCCGGCGATGAGAATGGCGTCGGTGGTATTTACAATTTCGTCACCAAGCGCGGCCAGTGCCGTGGCGCCCGCAGCCGCATCAGCTGGACGCAGGTGGAGACGGGTTCGGCGATCACCTGGAAGTATCCGAGCTGTGTGCTTCAGGGTGAGGAATCTGTGGGGGAGTTCTATTCCGTCGCTCTCACCAACAACCTTCAACAGGCCGATACGGGCACCAAGATGGTGCATGTGGGGCCCCGCACCCGCTCCACGATCGTGAGCAAAGGCATCAGTGCCGGCCGCTCTTCGAACAGCTATCGCGGCCTGGTGCAGATCGGCCCCAAGGCTGTCGGTGCCCGCAATTACAGCCAGTGCGATTCGATGCTCATCGGTGATCAGGCCGCCGCCAACACCTACCCCTACATCCGCTCCCAGCAGAGCAACGCCAGCATCGAGCACGAAGCGAGCACCAGCCGCATCTCCGCCGATCAGCTCTTCTATCTGCAGAGCCGGGGTATCGGCTTCGAGGAGGCCGTGTCGATGATGGTGAGCGGCTTCTGCCGCGATGTGTTCACCCAGCTGCCGATGGAGTTTGCCGCCGAGGCCGACAAACTTCTCTCCCTCAAGCTGGAGGGATCGGTGGGATGAGCCCCCGCCTTGCCCCTGCTGCCCAGCGCCCCCTTCTTTCGCCCACTGCCTCCCTGCCCACCGCCTCCCTGCCCACCGCCTCCCTGCCC
>JBAWXG010000177.1:0-1703 GCA_037144195.1 Synechococcus sp. ELA057 | reverse complement strand
TGGCCGTGCGCTACCGGCACCAGCGGCTGTTCCCCTGTCTGCATCCGGCCATCGATCCGCAGCTGCCCCTGCGGCTGGAGCTTGTCACCCCCGACGGGGTGCAACCGTTCCGCCTGGCGGAGGGGGATCATCACTTCCATCCCATCGAAGAACGATCCGTGCAGGAGGCCGCTGCGGAAACGCTTCAGCATGGGCCCCACTGGAGCGGCCGCCGGACGGCCGGCGCCGTGACGATCGATCTGCGGCTCGGCTGAGCCCGCCGGCAGGGGATGGCCGCAGCAGCCCTCAATGTCTAGGACACGCTGGCTGGTCTGGTGAGGGGTGAGGCCGAAACGGGATTGTCCGGCGCAGGATTCCAGCCGGGCTCCTCCGGATCGCGGAAGGCCGCGGCGATGGCCTGGCGCTGATCGTGGCTGGCGAGCAGGATCTCCACGCACTCCCCATCGATCTTTCCGGAACGCACGAGCTCGCGCAGGGTGGCGGCTACCTCCTGCTCCGGCAGGGCGGGTTTGTAAGGACGCCGCTGGGAGAGGGCGTCGTAGATGTCGGCGACCGCGACGATCCGGGCTTCGAGGGGGATCTGATCGCCGCTGCACCCGAGGGGATAGCCACTGCCATCGAGCTTTTCGTGATGGCCGGCCACCACCTGGCGCAGCATGGCCAGCTTGGGGGCCGCCACCAGCCGCAGCCCCTCCACCATCGACTCCACCAGCTCCGTGCCTTGCTGCACATGGGTGTCCATCTCCTGGCGCTCCAGATCATCCAGGGGACCGGATTTGCGCAGGATCCGATCCGGGATGGCCACCTTGCCGATGTCATGGAGGCCGGCGAACAGATAGATGTCTTCGGCGAAGTCGGAACGCAGGTCATGGAGCCGACCCAACTCCATGGCAATCAGACGGCTGTACAGGGACACCCGCTCGAGATGGCTTCTGGTTTCCGGATCCCTCAGCCCGGTGAGCTGCAGCGCCAGCCGCACCGCCAGCCGCAGGCTGTCGATCAGGGTCAGCTCGTGGCTGAGCATGGAGCCGAGCAGCTCCAGATGGGGATCCAACTGCTGCTGCAGCACCGGCGTGAAGACCCCCGGGTCCTGGGCGTTGAGGAAGATGAAACCCAGCAGGGCCTCATTCCTGAACAGGGGGAGGGTGTAAGACGAGCGCCACCCCTGCTGCAGCAACCACTGGCTGTGGACCGAATGGCGGGGGAGCTCCAGCGCCATGTCGTCGATCACGCGACAGCAGCGGGACTCCGCGAGCTGGCGCAGGGAGGGGATCGCCTTCAGGGAGGCGTCGTAGAAGGTGAGTGTGGGGCTGTCCTGGTTGTGGCTGACGTAGGTGCTCAGCAGATCGTTGCTGGGCTGATACAGGGCGAAGGCCAGCCGCTTCACCGTCGGGGCGAAGGCCTGAATCCTGGCGTGGATCGCCGCCAGCCGGTCCTGCAGTGACTGCGTCGGGTCCAGGCAGCAGAACGACTGAGGGAAGGTCTGGGCCATCCAGCGGACGCATTCATGACGGGCCTGGTCAGAAGTCCAGGCCGTTGATGAATTCCAGTCTGGGCAATCAAGGCGCAGAAAAGCGCATCAACCCGCAGAAGATTCCGGTTTCTGAGCAGCCGAACCGGCCAGCGCCGCCCCTTTCAGAAGCTCACCAGCTCACACCGTGCAGCTTCGGCAACGGTGCCGTCTTGAAGGTGGTGGCAAACAG
>JBAWXG010000176.1:0-1855 GCA_037144195.1 Synechococcus sp. ELA057 | reverse complement strand
GGTTCCGAAATCATCAATGGCGAGCTTGAGCCCCAGACTGCGGAGTGTCTCCAGCGTGCTGGCCACCGAATCGATGTTATCGACCAGCATCGTCTCTGTGATCTCAAGATACAGAGAATCACTGGTGATACCAAAGGCCTGCAGCACCTTTTCGATCCGGGTGGCGATCTGGTGATCTCGCAGGGTACGGGCCGAGATATTGGCAGACATGTGCAGATCCAGATCCGGATAATGTCGTCGCCAAGCCGCCAGCGAGGCACAGGCTTCACGAATGATCTGGGTATCGAGATCAGCGATCAGCCCGCTGTCTTCAGCCACCGGAATGAACGCCTCCGGGGAGATCAGACCCTGCCGGGGGTGATGCCAGCGCGCCAGGGCCTCAAAGCCACAGATCTCGCCGTGGGGCAGCCGCACGATCGGTTGATACACACAGCGGATTTCCTGCTGGCGGATCGCCTGGCGGAGGGAATCCTCCAGGCTGGCCCTGGCCTTGACGGCGGTGCGCAGCTGCAGATCGAAACGGCTGGATTGGCCGCGCCCCAGCTGCTTGGCCCGCATCATCGCCAGATCGGCATTCTCGATCACCGTACGGGCGCGATCCTGGGCGCCCACCGAAGCGATGCCGATCGACGCGGAGTGGCAGATCACGCTGGAGCCGATGGTCATCGGCCTGGAGATCTGCTCGATCAACTGATCCGCCAGTTGATTGGCCTGCTGCAGCGAACAGTCCTGACAGATGATGATGAATTCATCACCTGCCAGACGCGCGGCCAGATCGCCGGGCCGCAGCAGGCTCTGCATGATCTTGCTGCAGGTGATCAGAAAACAGTCGCCGATCCGGTGGCCATAGGCATCATTGATCAGCTTGAAGTTGTCGAGATCCAGAAACAGCACCACCGCGCTCTTCCCCGCAGAGACATCGCCGCGCTGCAGAATCTCCTCGAGATGATCGAGGGCGCGGATCCGGTTCGGCAGCCCCGTGAGCGGATCACGCGTCACCTGCTCCTGCGCCTGCTCAAGGGCTCGACGTTCCCGGGCGATCAGCCGATGGGCCTGCTCATGCAGCCGCAGCAGCCGCGCCAGCGCCCGCGGCAACCGCATGGCACCGGGTTCCGCGAAGGGCTCCCGGCGCACCAGCACCAGGGTGGTCTCACGATCGAGGCTCTCCCAGGCTGCATGGCAGTGCTCTGCCGGCGCCGCCAATCGGACCGGGCGGGAGGCGGACTGGGCGGCGATCTGGGAGACCTCAGCAGCGCTCAGCCCCGCCCAGGCCAGCGGCAGGCCGCCTCGCAAGACGGCGACCCCATCGACAAGGGCCGAGAGCACCACACGCTCCAGCAGAGGTCGCCACACCCGCGCAAGGCCCTCAGAGGCCCCTGGATCCGGATCCGCCGCTTCCATCGGGCTTGCGGTCAGCTCCGGGTCGATCAGCGACGGCTGCCGATCCAACAGCTCCACGACCAGATCAAGGGCCTGCAGATCCCCAGAAGGCTCTGCGAGGCTGAGACCGGAAGGATCGTCGCAGTCATCGAGGCTGCTGATCACCTCGACCTCGCAGGACGGAAGCGCAGGCGCATCAACTGCAGCGACAGCACATAGATGCTGGCATGCTCTGCACATGGCTGCAGCACGCATTGATCCTCTCCAGTCGGTCGTCAGGCGATTGCGGCTGACCTGGCGGAGCGGCATTGAGGGCCATCAGGCCTCAGCAGCCAGAACCGAGCAGCACCTGATGCAGCGCCGGCAGGGGAGGGGCCGCAGCGGTGATCTGGGAACCCTGCTGCTGGAGGCCATCAACGGCCTGCGGGCGGCGAAGCTGCCCCTCGATCGCGTGTCGCTGGCTCTGGTGCCGGAG
>JBAWXG010000175.1:0-1855 GCA_037144195.1 Synechococcus sp. ELA057 | reverse complement strand
CAGGAATCGGTCCGCTCCTCCCAGGTGAGCCTGCGCGATGCCCGCGCCCGCTATCAGGCCGGTGTTGACACCAAACTGGCGGTGCTGCAGGCGGAAACCCAGCTCGCCCGCGACCAGCAGCTGCTCACCAACTCTCTGGCCCAGCAGTCGATCGCCCGGAGAAGCCTGGCCCAGCTGCTCAACCTGCCCCAGAACATCACCCCCACAGCCAAGGACGCGTCGCGGGTGCTGGGCACCTGGATGCCGTCGCTTCAGGAGAGCATCGTGGCCGCCTACGCCTTCCGCGAAGAGCTGGATCAGGCACTGCTCGACATCTCCGTGGCCAACAGCAATGCCAATGCGGCCCTGGCGCAGGTTCAGCCTTTTCTCAACATCGTCAACACGCTCTCCGCTGGGCGTTCCGAGGGTTACGAGTTCGTGCAGCAGGCCATTCCAGGCGAGATCGGCTGGAACGTCGACAACCGCGTCGGCCTCACCTTCAACTGGAAAGTGTTTGATGGTGGCCAGGCGCGTGCGGAGTATCAGCGCAACAAGCAGATCGCCCAGCAGAGCCGCTACTCCTTTGCCGACCGCCGCAATCAGGTGCGCCAGGAGGTGGAGGAGAGCTTCTACAACCTCGAGCGCAACAACCGCAACATCACCACCACCTCTCGTGAGGTGATCTCGGCCCGTGAATCGCTGCGTTTGGCTCGCTTGCGCTTCCAGGCCGGTGTGACCACCCAGCGCGAGGTGGTGGACACCCAGCGTGACCTCACCCAGGCGGAAGTGCGGTACTCCACCGCCATCGCCGATTACAACACCAGCCTGGCGGAGCTGCGCCGGCGCACCGGTCTTGATCAGGTGGCCTTCTGTGCCCCCACCCCCCTCTCGCCCCTGAAGCTTGAGGTCCCTGGGGTCACGGATGTGCCGATCGAGCCCCAGCCCCTGCAGCCTGCCTGTCAGGCCAAGTTCCGGCCAGTGGCGTCAGCCCGGACCAGTCCCTGAGGGCTGGCAGACACGCCACTGTTGGGCGCCGCGGTTCAGGCAGGATAGGGAGCTGAGATGCCCTCGACGCCTGCCATGGAGCCGGAATGAGTCAGTCGGTCTCGCTCATCGATCCGCAATTGGATGCCCTGATCGATGGGGTTGCAGAGCGTCAGCGCTCCGATTTCGGGCACATGGTCTCCGATCTCAAGGCGGATGGCACGTTGATCACCGCCTGCGACCGCTGGAGTGATCAGACCCTGGTCGCAGGGCTGGACCAGCTGTTTCCCGGAGAGGGCGTCCTCAGTGAGGAGGGTCAGCAGGCTGTTCCCACCAGTTCGGCCTATTGGGTGGTGGATCCCCTGGATGGCACCACCAATTTCGCGTCAGGGATTCCCTACTGGGCGATCTCCATGGCCCGGTTTGAGCAGGGTGTGCCGGTGCTGGCCATCCTGGAAGTCCCGCCGCTGAGGCAACGGATCGTGGCCATTCGCGGCCGGGGTGCCTGGCGCAATGGCAAGCCGTTGTCGCCGCCATCCAGTCAGCCCGTGAGGCTTGTCGGTGGTTGTGCTTCCCTCTGCAGCCGCTCGATTCATGTGCTGCAGCGGCTGCCGCAGCAACGCTTCCCGGGAAAGATCCGCCTCCTTGGTGTGGCCAGTCTCAATCTGGTCAGTGTGGCGATGGGGCAGACCATCGCCGCCCTGGAAGCCTCCCCCAAGATCTGGGACCTGGCTGCCTCCTGGCTGGTCCTCAGCGAGCTGCGCTGTCCGCTGCGCTGGCTTGTCCACGCACCGGAGCAGCTGGCACCGGGTATGGATCTTTCCCACAGCGATTTTCCCGTGCTGGTGGCCGACTGCCCGGAAACCCTTGAGCTCTTCCTCCCCTGGGCCGA
>JBAWXG010000174.1:0-1874 GCA_037144195.1 Synechococcus sp. ELA057 | reverse complement strand
GGGGTGGGTTGCCCTTGCCGATCGGGCGGGAGGGATCGGTGCCCTCGGGTGCCAGTAGGGGCTGGCCGTTCTCGTCCTCGATGGGCGCGGCGGCGCGGAGATCCTCGATCGCATCCGGCGGCTGCTCGGGCGAGGCCGCCTGGGTGGGGCGATCAGCGGTGGAGAAACGAGCGGCAGTCATGCAGCGAGGAGCCCTGCGGCGGAGGGGAAGCGGGAGGGGAGTTGTTTTCGGGTTCCCGAAAGCATAGCCATGGCGTCAACTGCCCACTGCCGAGGCTTCCTCCCCCCTGGAATGCCTGCACCAGTTGGCTGCTCAGGTCGGGGGGATTGGACCCAGGAGCGAGCCGGAGGCCTGAGGCAGATCCCTTCTCACAGGCTCCTTCCGCTCAAACAGCATTCCAACAGCGTCTGTTCGAGCCAAGTCCCCAGTCACGAAAAGGGCTCTGGCCAGCTCTTTCTTCTTTCTAACCTTCTTACAGAGAAAGATAGATAGAAGAAGAGAGAGCAAAGGCAGAGGGGAGGAGAGGGGATTTGCCTTTGGAGAGGGATAGGGGGGGATCTATAAGAGAGAGAGTCCCTCCCCCCTGTTTGAGCGTTAGACCGTTAGATCCTCTCTGCTGCAGCCGATCTCGGCCTAACAGCAGGTGTCGGACGTGCCGTTTAGCCCTTGATCTCAAACGCTGAGGAGGCCAAGGGGATCGCAACGGCGCGTGATGTGCCGACGCCGCGAAAGTGCACGAGCAAGGAGCGCGTGGCGCCCGGCAGCCGGCCAAGGATGGTGGACCAGTTGGTGGACCAAGCGGTATTCGCCAGCATGCGGGCGATCGCCTCAGCGGTGTTGCTGATCAGCAGCTCACCCTCCCGCACCCGCAGGCCATGGCGGGCGAGCAGGTCGGCGGCATCGGCCACCCGCACCGGCTCCAGGGGGGAGGGCATGCCTGTCGCGACGAGCTCCACCAGCTCCAGCACCGTGCGGACCAGGCCTGTGCGCTCCTCGGACTCCACCCGCAGCTGGTGCTGCAGGATCCGGTTGAGGCAGCGGCGCTCATCGGCGATTTCGGTGCTCTCGCGGTAGCTGCTCCAGTCGGTGCCCTGGATCAGCCCCTGCACCTCCGCTTCTGTCGGCACGCGGGAGGACTGCAGTGACCAGGCCCCGGCCAGCAGGGTGCCGTACTGGTCCCCGAGGGCCTGGGAATCAAAGTGCGCTGCCGCGACGCGGGAGCAGACGGCGATCGAGCGGCGGATCACCGGAATCAGGGAGACCGTACGCGCCAGCAACCGGTTCGCAAAGACCGGTGTGATCAGTTGCTGGAGGTCGCGATCCAGCCCCTGCCAGTGGGCCTCGCGCTCCTGCTGGGGGATCTCGCTGGGGTTGCGCAGGTTGAGCAGGGCAAAGCGGCGGCGATCGGCTCCCTGCTTGAGGCCCGTGGCGATCGAGGCGAGCAGAAACATCGAGCGCACCGAGTAGCGCGCCACTTCACCTGTGGGTGAGCCCTTGACGATCGCGGCGCGGGATTCGGAGCTGGATACCCGCGTCAGGGAAAGGATCGCCTGGATGCGTTGCTGGTCCTCCCGCTCATTCCCCTCGGCCTCATCGATCAGCACCGGCAGGGCATCGGAATGCAGGGTCTGGCGGATGCCGGCCTCGGTGACGCTGCCGACGAACACCCGGGCCATATCGGCGAGCAGGACACCGCAGAACCGCTCAAAGACGTGCGATTTGCCCGAGCCAGCCGGGCCGCTCAGCCAAATGTGGGGCCTCCAGCGCAGGGCACCGCAGATCGGCGCGAGGGTGAGCCAACCGGCCAGCAGGAGCCCGGAGGCCGGCACCTCCCAGTGGAAACGATCGGCGATGGCCAGCACCGTGAAAGCCT
>JBAWXG010000173.1:0-1892 GCA_037144195.1 Synechococcus sp. ELA057 | reverse complement strand
TAGCTGGGGAACAATCCCTGCTCCAGGCCCACCAGGAACACCACCGGAAACTCCAGCCCCTTGCTGGCATGCAGGGTCATCAGGGTGACCCGGTCCTGCTGGGTGTCCTTGCTGTCGGCATCGCTGGCCAGGGCAGCGGAGGCCAGGAAATCCTCCAGTGAGCCCTCCTCGTTCTCCTCCTGATACTGCAGGGCGGCATTCACCAGCTCGTTGAGATTGCGGCGCCGGTCCTCCGCCTCATCGCTGCCATCGGCGATCAGTTCGGCCAGATAGCCGCTCTGCTCCATCACCAGCTGCACCAGCTCCGAAGGCGCGGCGTCCTGGCTGCGGCGCTGCAGATCCGAGATCAGCTCACAGAACTGCAGCAAGCCCCGGGCCGAGCGCCCGCCGAGGGAGCGCACCGCCTCCGCATCGCACACTACCTCCCACAGGGGCAATCCCAGCTGGTTGGCCGCATCGGTGAGCCGCTCGATCGTGGTCTTGCCGATGCCGCGCCGGGGCACATTGAGCACCCGCAGCAGGCTCACCGTATCCGCCGGATTGATCAGCAGGCGCAGGTAGGCCAGCACATCCTTGATCTCGCGCCGGTCGTAGAAGCGCAGGCCCCCCACCACGATGTAGGGGATTCCCCAGCGCACCAGCGATTCTTCCAGCGCCCGGCTCTGGGCATTGGTGCGGTAGAGCGCCGCCATGTCGCCCCAGTGCAACTCGGGGTGGGCCGCCTCCAGCATGCGCATGCGATGCACCACCGCCTCGGCTTCTGCGATCTCGTCATCGCAACGGGTGAGTGTGATCAGCTCCCCTTCCCCTCGCGTGGGGCGAAGCACTTTGTCGATCCGTTCGGTGTTGTTGGAAATCAGGGCATTGGCCGCCTCGAGGATCGTGGCGGTGGAGCGGTAGTTCTCTTCGAGCTTCACCATCGTGCGGGTCTGCTCGTCCTTGGCCCCATCGCCGAAGTCATCCTGGAAACCCATCAGGATCGTGAAATCGGCGGCACGGAAGCTGTAGATGCTCTGATCGGCATCGCCCACCACAAACACCGAGCGGCCGCTCCAGTCGTCGAAGGCCTCCGGATCGCGCCCATCGGTGACCAGCAGCTTGATCAGGTCGTACTGGGTGCGGTTGGTGTCCTGATATTCATCCACCAGCACATGGCGGAAGCGGCGGTGCCAGTAGTGGCGCACCTGATCGTTCTGCCGCAGCAGCTGCACCGGCAGCAGCAGCAGATCATCGAAATCGAGGGCGTTGTTGGCCGCCAGGGCGCGGCGGTAGCGCCGGTAGGTCTCCGCCATCAGCTTGCCGCGCTGGCCGCCGGCATCGGCCTCGAGCTGCTCGGGCATCCAGCCCTGATTCTTGGCATTGCTGATCGCCCAGCGCACCTTCTTGGGCTCGAAGCGCTTGGGATCGAGGCCGAGTTCCTGGGTCACGATCTCCTTGACCAGGCTCTGGGTGTCGCCTTCGTCGTAGATCGAGAACTGGCGGGTCCAGCTGAGGCCCTCGGGATCCTTGAACTTGTCGATGTCGAAGCGCAGCAGCCGCGCGAACAGGGCGTGGAAGGTGCCGATCCACAGATCCTTGATCACATCCCGGTAGATCTGGCTACGCAGCTGGCGCTGCTCCACCGGCGGCAGGGTGCTCCAGGGCTGGCCGAAGCGGCTCTGGGCCAATTTCTGGGCCAGCAGGAGCTCCAGCCGCTCCTTCATCTCCCGGGCCGCCTTGTTGGTGAAGGTGACGGCCAGCAGCTCGGCCGGATCCACCCCGTGGTGGCCCACCAGATGGGCGATGCGGTGGGTGAGGGCGCGGGTCTTACCGCTGCCGGCACCCGCCACCACCAGCAGAGGGCCCTCGTGGTGATCGACGGCCCGGCGCTGGGCGTCGTTGAGGCCGGAGAG
>JBAWXG010000172.1:0-1903 GCA_037144195.1 Synechococcus sp. ELA057 | reverse complement strand
CTCAGTAGGCGTCCTGCATCTCGTAGAAGTCGGGCTGCACGTAGTCCTTGCGCAGCGGGAAACCCTTCCAGTCCTCCGGCATCAGCAGGCGCTTGGGATGGGGATGGCCTTCGTAGGTGATGCCATACATGTCGTAGGTCTCGCGCTCCTGCCAGTCGGCACCGCGGAACAGCCCATACAGGCTGGGCACGCTGAGAGAGCCGTCGCGGGGCAGGAACACCTTGAGACGCACCTCCTCGATGCGGTCCTCGGCCGCGAGGGTGCCCACCTCAAGCTTGGAGGCGAGAGGAGCCAGCTTGATCAGGTTGTAGAAGCTCACCAGGTTGCCGCCGGGGCCCTCGTCGTAGCCGCCCTGGCACTGGAGATAGTCGTAGCCGGCTGCCCGCAGGGCCGTGACCACCAGCGGCAGGGCAGCGGGCTCAACGCCCAGCACCTCGATGCCGAGGTGATCAGCCGGAAGACAGGTGTGATCAAAGCCCTGGCCGCTCAGCCAGGTGCTGATCGGGCCGGGTGCGGCGGCCGTCGCCGCGATGGGAGCTTCCGCAGGAGCGCTTGCGGCGGGCGTGATGGGGGACTCCTCAGGCATCGGTCGAAACGGGAACGGATTCGAGCTGGGGTGCGGCCACGGGCAGACCGCTGGCGGCGGCCAGAGCCGCCTGCTGGGTCTCGGCGCGCAGATAGCGGCCATCGACGATCGGCTCCACCGGCTTCAGCTGGTGGGGGATCGTGCAGTAGCGGTGGGTCTGCTGCAGGTTGCCCCGCTCGGCCAGGGCCTCATTGCCCACCTTCTTGCGCAGCTTGATCACGGCATCGAAGATCGCCTCCGGCCTGGGCGGGCAGCCGGGCAGGTACAGATCGACTGGGATCAGCTTGTCCACGCCGCGCACGGCGGTGGTGGAATCGGCGGAGAACATGCCACCGGTGATCGTGCAGGCCCCCATGGCGATCACGTACTTGGGCTCGGGCATCTGCTCATAGAGCCGCACCAGGGCCGGACCCATCTTCATCGTCACCGTGCCGGCCACGATCAGCAGATCGGCCTGGCGGGGGCTGGAGCGGGGCACCAGACCGAAGCGGTCGAAGTCGAAGCGCGAACCGATCAGGGCGGCGAATTCGATGAAGCAGCAGGCGGTGCCGTACAGCAGCGGCCAGAGGCTGCTCAGACGGGCCCAGTTGTAGAGGTCATCCAGGCTGGTGAGGATGACGTTCTCCGACAGGGAGGAGGTGACGCCGGGGGCTCCGACGGGGGCGCAGCTGGCGGCCCGCAGATCACGCAGCGCAGCAGCGGACGGTGTGGTGGTCATGGGGGTAATGGCGGCAGGGTTCAGCTCCACTCCAGGGCGCCCTTGCGCCAGGCGTAGGCGAGGGCGACGACCAGGATGGCGATGAAGATCAGGGCCTCGATGAAGGCGAGCAGCCCGAGGCGATGGAAGGCGACCGCCCAGGGATAGAGGAACACGGTCTCCACGTCGAAGACGACGAAGACCAGGGCGAACATGTAGTAGCGGATGTTGAACTGAATCCAGGCACCGCCGATGGGCTCCATGCCCGACTCATAGGTGAGCTGCCGTTCACCGGCCCGGCTGGTCGGGGAGAGCAGCTTGTTGGCCACCAGGGCCAGCACCGGGACCGCCGCCGAAATCAGCAGAAAGCCCAGGAAGGCGTCGTAACCGGAAAGGACGAACATGGGCCATCCCAAGGTGGGGCGCAGTCTGGCACCCATAGCCTGGAGCTGACGGCTCACGCTGGTATCGGCGGCATCAGGCCAGGGAGAGAGGCCATCCCGATAGAGTTCCGGCGCCCTCAGACGGTCGCGGGATGAGCCCGGATCCCCTCAGCTCCGACCCGAATCCATCCCCGGATGGCGATCAGGCCCAGGGCGCTGACGCCGCGTCGGTTCAGG
>JBAWXG010000171.1:0-1920 GCA_037144195.1 Synechococcus sp. ELA057 | reverse complement strand
CCGGCCACTCCGCCGACACCGACATCGTCGTGGCGGCGGCCCACGCCTTCCTCAACGCCCTCAACCGCCTGGTGGCCGGTGGTCAGCGGGCCCCCCTCCATCCGCAGAAGGCGCCGCTGCCGGTGGCCGAGATCCCCCGGCTGTGACGCCATGACCCTCGCGATGGGGAGGCTGCAGCGCTGGATCTATCGCCTTCTGCGGCTGCTGGTCTGGATCGTGGCGGTGGCCTATCTGCTGCTGGAGGCCCGCGAGGTGGCCCAGCAGCGGCAGCTGACGCAGATCACCGTCTTCGCCGTGCTGTTTCTGGTGGCCAGCTTCCAGATGAGCCTGGCTCGCTTTCTGAGCGCCGGTGTCGATCCAGCCGAGAGCAGGGTTGTGCTGCAGGCCTCTCTGACCATGTTCATGGCATCGCTGTTCTCGGTGTTGGATGGGGCCCTGGATCATCTGCTCGTGATGCTGCCGGGGGGTGTGGCCAGCGGGATCTTGCCGGCCCTCTATCTGTTGGGCTGGCTCGTCAATCTCCTCTGCGTCGGTCTGGGCCTCGCCTCGATGGAGGTGTTTCTGCGCTTCCTGGATCGCTACAAGGCCTTGCCCTGAGGGGGCGCTTCTGCGCTGCGCCATCGGGCTTTCGGCTCCGGGTCCTGGCTCCAGTCCTGGGCCGGCAACGATGCGGCTGCTGGGAACTGCTGCCGCAGCCAGGCCGCCATCGCCGTGTTGATCGTGAGCAGATCGGCCACCGGCTGGTCGGTAAAGGGCAGGGTCGGCAGGTAGCCATCGGGCCCGAACTCCGGCGTGAAGGTCAGCCGGCTCGCTCCCCGTTGGTCCTGGCTGGCCGCAAACAGGTGCCAGCAGCGGCGGTGGGCCTCAAGCGCTGCGGCGTGTTCCGGCGCGAACGGATGGCTCACCTGGGGGCCCTGGGCGTGGCCCACGCGGGCGTGGATGTGGTCCACCCGGGGGGCGATGGCCCTGATCGGCTCCAGCTGCGGTTCCATCAGCCGCTCGGCCACCACGCACCAGTGGCTGAGGTCGGCGGTGAGCCGTAGTTTGGGGAAGGCCTCCAGGTAGGAGCCGATGGCCCAGGGATTGGCGAAGCTGCGGGAGCGGTGGGTCTCGAAGCTCACCGCCAGATCGCTGGTCTCCGCCAGGTTCAGCGCCCGCTGCCAGAAGGCCAGTTGTTGCTCCCAGGGCCAGCTGTCGCTGCCGGTGATCACCGTGACCTTGAGGGGTTGCAGGGCCCGGGACGCCTCCAGCTGGACCTCCAGTTCCGCCAGGTGCTGGGCGGGGCTGCAGTTCAGATCGGGGACGTAGTCGCCGCCGCTCACCAGTTCCAGCACCAGCTCCTGGGCTGAGGCCTTCAGTTGTTGCCGCAGGTTTTCCGGCTCCAGTCGTGCCAGGGCGGGATGGCGCAGGTTGGCCTCCAGGCCATCGAAGCCACCCTGCTGGGCGCGTTCGATCGCGGCTGGTAGGTCTCCCGTGAACCCCCAGAGGCTCTGCAGCAGCACCAGTTCCATGGGCCCTTCCTCCGCAGCCGATCGGCCCCGTATCGGGCTCACTGTTCCTCGATTGCTGTGCGGGCATCGGTAGCGATCGTGACAACAGGGCCAGCGCTCTGGCGAGACGATCACGGCGCGGACAACGTTTCTAGGGTTCCGGCCTCAGGCATCTGCGGATGCTGCAGGTGTCTGGTCCGAGAGAAACGCGCCGGTTCCACGGGGAGCCGGCGGCACGGAGGGACAAAAGCCCGGGAGACCGCCCCATCCACCCGTTCCCCATCCGTTGCCATGAGTGATGCGTCCGGCGCCTTTGAGCGTCGCCACCCCTCCGAGGGCCAAGCCGCCCTGGAAAAGGAGCGATCCCTGCCGTTGACCGGCTGGCAACAGGAAGTGGACCAGGGCCTGCGCTACGGCCTTGAGGCGGCGG
>JBAWXG010000170.1:0-2095 GCA_037144195.1 Synechococcus sp. ELA057 | reverse complement strand
GGCCTGCTCGCGGCTCTCTCCCCACCTGGCCTGGGGCACCCTGTCGCTGCGGGAGGTGGTGCGGGCCAGCCGGCGTGGCGGTGGACCGCGGGCCTTCGAGGAGCGGCTGCACTGGCATTGCCACTTCATTCAGAAGCTGGAGAGCGAACCGGAGCTGGAGTTCCGCGATGCCCATCCGGCCTATGCCGGTCTGCGGCAGACCGATCCGCAGCGTCTGGCCGCCTGGAGCCTGGGGCGCACCGGCTGGCCGTTCGTGGATGCCTGCATGCGGGCGCTGATCGCCGGTGGCTGGATCAACTTCCGCATGCGGGCGATGCTGATGGCGGTGGCCAGCCAGCACTTGTGGATCCATTGGCGCGACAGCGGCCTGGTGCTGGCGCGCCTGTTCGTGGATTACGAGCCCGGGATCCACTGGAACCAGTGCCAGATGCAGGCCGGCACCACGGGGATCAACATCGTGCGGCTGTACAACCCGATCAAGCAGGGTCTGGATCACGATCCTGAGGCGGTGTTCATCCGCCGCTGGCTGCCGGAGCTGGATCGGGTCCCGGCGGTGCATCGGCACACCCCCTGGACCATGAGCCTGGCGGAGCAACAGAGCGCCGGTTGCCTGCTGGGGGTCGATTACCCGTTGCCCTTGCTCGACCATCTGCAGGCGGCCCGAGAGGCGCGCGAGAGGGTGTGGGCGGTGCGCCGGGGCGATGGCTTTCGCCGCACCGCTGATGCGATCCAGGCGCGCCACGGATCACGCCGCTCCGGGATGAAGACACCGCGCTCCGGTGTCAGCCGCCGCAGGCCATCGGCTCGATCGGTCGGCTACCCCCAGCAGCTGACGCTCGACCTGGGTTGAGACAGAAACGCAGATCCTGAGCGTCAGTGGGTGAGGCTGTAGGAGATGCCCGCCAGCACGAAGGCCACGAAGATCAGCTCCAGCAGATCGGGCCCGTCGTGGTTCATGGCGGCGGCAGCGGCGATCCCTCGATTCCGACCCGGGGAGGCACCTCATCGAGGCTCTTCTCGATCCTGGCCACCCCCGGCAGCCAGAGGGCCACGAGCAGCAGCAGCACGGCCAGCAGCCTTCCGCGCTCGCTGGTGATCACCGCCAGCAGGGCTCCCACGGCCAGGATGCGAAGGCACAGCCGCCAGACATCATCGCGATCGCTGTTGCTGCGTCGCACCAGCATCACAGCCGCCAGAAGCAGCAGGATGTCGACCACAAGATCCATCGCTTGGGTGCTGGCCCTCGGATCCACGTCACACTAGATGCTCCGCCGGATCAGGCGCTCCAGGGGCATGGGCAGAAAAAAGCCCCCGCAGCGCGGGGGCCATGCAGCGGCATTCGACGCCTGCCGCAACCAACGGAGCGGCGCTGAATCAGGCAGCGGCCAGATTGGCGGCGACGAAATCCCAGTTCACTAACTTGTCGAGGAAGGTGGTGATGTAATCGGGACGGCGATTCTGGTAATCGAGGTAATAGGCGTGCTCCCACACATCCATGGTGAGCAGCGCCTTCTGGCCATGGGCCAGGGGCAGGTCGGCGTTGGCCGTCTTGGTCACCTTGAGGGTGCCGTCATCGAGCACGAGCCAGGCCCAGCCGCTGCCGAACTGGGTGGCGCCGGCAGCCTTGAACTGCTCCACGAAGGCGTCAAAGCTGCCGAAATCGGCAGTGATCTTCTCCAGCAGGGCGCCGGTCGGGGTGCCGCCTCCGCCGGGCTTGATGCACTGCCAGTAGAAGCTGTGGTTCCACACCTGGGCGGCGTTGTTGAACACGCCGGCCTTGGCGGCATCACCGGCGACGGCGGTGATCGTGTCCTCCAGGCTCTGGCCCTCCAGGTCGGTGCCGGCCACCAGGTTGTTCAGGTTGGTGACGTAGGCGTTGTGGTGCTTGCCGTGGTGGAACTCCAGGGTGTTGCGGGAGATGTGGGGCTCGAGCGCATCGAGGCCGTAGGGCAGCGCGGGCAGCGTGTGTGCCATGGGGAGGGGAAAGGGGAAGACTGGAGAGGGTTGTGAGCAGGTGGCGCAACAGGGCCGAACCTGCCGATCGGGCCCATGGACCCGTTGGAGCCATCCTATCGATCGCTTCATTGTGTGAAGC
>JBAWXG010000169.1:0-2110 GCA_037144195.1 Synechococcus sp. ELA057 | reverse complement strand
TCTGCTGCAGCAGCGTCTCCTCGCCGCTGCCGGCCAGGGGCCAGTACTGCTTGGGGTAGGTGGCCCGCGACAGCGGCCACAGGCGGGTGCCGGTGCCGCCGCAGAGGATCACCGGAACCAGGGAGGAGGGGGCCATGGCAGGCGGCTGTGCCTGTAGGACATCGGCTCCATTCAACCGGAGCAGCGCCTGGATGCTGGGTCAGTCCTGCTCGTTCTGCCCGGCCGATGGTCCCTGCGGCTGCTTCTCCGGCGCCAGGTTCAGCTCCAGCAGTCCCGGCGGCGGGGTGAGCCCGATCCAGCCCTGGTCGAGATGCACCTCCGGCACGATCGCCTCGACGAAGGGGATCAGCACCGTCCTCTGCTCGTTTTCGAGAGCGATCTCCAGCAGGTCGTTGCCCGCATGGAGCAGATCGGTGACGCGGCCGATCACGGCGTCGCCGGGCAACAGGCGCACGCGCAGCCCCACCAGATCCAGCAGGTGGAATTCTCCGGGCGCCAGTGGCGGACGGTCCTGGGCATCCACCAGCAGGACATGACCCACCAGGCCCTCAGCTGCGGTGCGGTCGTCGATCCCCGCGAAGCGCAGCACGAACAGCTCCTTGCCCGGCAGGGGGCGTCCGCTGAGCAGCTCCACTTGGCGGGTCTCCCCGTGCCGGGAGCGCAGCCAGCGCTGGCCTGGGATGGTGAAGCGTTCAGGAAAGTCGCTCAGGGGCAGCACCCGCAGCTCGCCGCGCAATCCCTGGGCGGCCACCAGCCGGCCCACCTCCAGCAATTCCGGGGTGGCCCCGGACGGGGTGGCCGTGGTCGCAGAGGGGCCAGTGGGCAGGGACTCGGGCATGCGGCAGGGGGGCGGCGTGACAATCCGGAGCTCAGTCTCCCGCCCGGTTGCCCCGGGGCTGGACCCCCCCAACCCGGCCTGGAGTCCCGATAATGGCCATCGTTGTCTTGCCGCCGCCATGGCCAGCGCCCCGATCCTGCCCGGCTCCACCGTGGTGGTGCGCGATGGCCGCTCGATCTACAACGGCTATCGCGGCTTCGTGCAGCGCATCAGCGGATCGCGGGCGGCCGTGCTGTTCGAAGGCGGCAACTGGGACAAGCTGATCACCCTGCCTCTGGCTTCGATCGAGGCGGCCTGAACCGCTGTTGAGGGGCCTGCTCCATGGCTGCTGCGGCCGGCTGCTTGAGGGCCTCCAGCGCCGATCGGGCAGCCTGCTGTTCGGCTTCGCGGCGCGAACCACCCCATCCCTGGGCCGGGTCCAGACCATCCACCTGCACCGTGCATTGGAAACGGCGGGGATCACCGTGGGCGCGGCTGATCTCCTGGCTGCTGTAGGCGGGCAGACCCAGCCCCTGCCCCTGGCTCCATTCCTGCAGCGCTGATTTCCAGTTGTGGCGCAGGGGATCGGCCAGCAGCTCGGCACTCGCCTGGCGCCAATGGGGATCCAGCCAGGCGTGCACGGCATCCAGGCCGCCCTGGGAGCCGCCCCAGCTCTCGAAGATCGCCCCCACCAGAGCTTCGCAGCATTCGGCCCGCACCGTCGCCCGCCCGGCCTGGTCGCCGGCGGCCATGGGGCCGAGGATCAGCACGGTTTCCAGGTCGAGGCGCAGGGCGAGCTCGGCCAGCCAGCGATCGCTCACCAGCTGGGCCCGCAACGAGGAGCAGCGCCCCACGCTCAGCTCGGGGTGCTCGATCTGGAGAAAGCCGGCGCAGGCCAGGCGCAGGACCGCGTCGCCGAGAAATTCAAGCCGTTCGTGGTTGCGCTCCAGACCGGCGGAGGTGTGGCTGAGGGCCTCATCGACACGTGCCAGTTGCTGATCCTTGGCCTGCTCGAACCCCAGCCCCTGCAGGAAGGCGCGCAACTGGTCCTGGCGGTCGAGCGGCATGGATCCGGAGGGTGAAAGCAGGACGTAAGCCGGGTTCTGTTCCCCAGACAGGCCCGAGGGCCCGAAGGGGGGTGATCATCTGTCTGGGACCGCCGTTACCGGCGGCCTCGAGCGGCTCATGCAGTCGGGACGGGGAAGTCGGCCAACCGTTGTCCCTTGGCCTTGCTCCCGGCCGGGGTTTACCGAGCCGGCACCTCTCGATGCCGCTGGTGCGCTCTTACCGCAC
>JBAWXG010000168.1:0-2117 GCA_037144195.1 Synechococcus sp. ELA057 | reverse complement strand
CGTGCCATACCCGGTCAGCGGGTCACCCTCAGCCTTGGGCGGGTGCATCAGATCACGAGACGGATGCTGAGTCAGCATCAACAGGCTGATGCTCTTCTTGCCGCTGCCCTGAAGATCCCTTCTGGGGCCACCACTCCTATACCGACGCCTGAACCACGGGCCGTTGTGACCCGCGTGGTTTCCCTGAAGGTCGCCCATCGGTCGGTACCACTGGCGGTCACTTTGGTTGAGCCTGCCAACCGCTCCAACGGGCGCCTGGTGCTGGTATCCCATGGCCTTTGGGATACCCCCACTTATTTCCGGGGATGGGCGACTCTTCTGGCTTCACGGGGCTACACGGTGCTCCTGCCTCGCCATCCTGGAAGCGACACCCGTCATCAATTCCTTGTGCTTGCCGGTAAGGCGGTGCCTCCGAGACCAGAGGAGCTGGCTCTGCGCCCCAGAGACCTATTGGCTGTTCTCAATGCAGCAGCATCCGATCTGTTGCCATTGGCCCACCCGGTCGCCTCCGACCGCGTGGTCGTATTCGGCCATTCGTGGGGAGCCACAACCGCCTTGCAATTTGCCGGTGTGAAGCCCGGCGATAAAAAGTTGTTGAAACTCTGCTCGAAACTGAATGAGCCGGCTCGAAATCTGAGTTGGATTCTTCAATGCAGTTGGTTAAAGGCTATCCACAACTCAATGGTCTCCGATCCTCGTGTCATTGCTGTAGCAGCGGTGAGTCCACCCGTGTCGCTTGTGTTTCCCCGCGGATCGATTGCGAACCTCACCGGGCGCGTGCTGCTGGTGAGTGGCAATCGCGACTGGGTCGTGCCACCTGATCCCGAGGCCATTGCACCGATGCGCAGGGCACGGCTGTCCGGAAATCAGCTCGTTCTTGTCAAGGGTGGTGATCATTTCAATCTTCGTCCTGGCGACAATGCTGATGGAGGCTTGCTGGGACCTCTGCTGCTGGCTTGGACCAATGCCGCCTTCGCTGCAGGGCCAGCAGTTCGCCCACGCCCCGGGGCCTCTCCACTGCTCAAGCCCCAGTCCTGGGGGACTGCCAATGACCCGATCAGGGATGTCACGACGTTGCTGGTGCCTTCAACGTCTCCTGTAAGCCAACGTCGCTCCTGATGTTGCCAATCGACAGGGTTGTTGCAGGAGCCTGAAGAACCACTGTCAAGCGTGATTGCAGTGAAGGCCATGGCTGCAGCAGGCCTTGCGACAACAATGCCCAGGACGGGATCGAGGAGGCGCTTGGATTGAGGACGAGAGCCGCTGGGAGGAGGTCCAGGCCTGGCTGATCCCGTGTCCGGCGGCGATGGAGCGGGTGCTCCGTCGCCTCAAGGGGCTCTGCCATGACGCCCAGGGCCTTGTTCCAACTGATCGGCCGCCGGCAGGCTCGGCTTACTCCTCCTTTGTTCCTGGTATTGCCAGTCCTCGCTCCTCGGCCAGGGCTGCCAGGCGCCGGTCCTGGGTCCACAGCCTGGCGTGGCTCAACTTGGCGGACGCCAGCAGGTGGGCATCGACATACCCGATTCCCCGGCCCATCAGCTGCTCGCGCTCGATCAGCAGCAACACCTCGCTGTCGCTGGCCACGATCGCTGCAGGCAGACCCTGCAACAGCTCCAGCACCTCCCCCCGGTTGCGCAGTTTGCCGCAGGCGAGTTCGCCGATCACCCAGGGATGGATCAGCACCTTCCCCTCCTGCAGCTGCGTGGCAAGACGGGGCAGGCCACGGCGCAGATGCTCCACCCAGACGGAGCTGTCGACGAGGATCACGCCACGGTTCGGCGACGGGGAATCGGCTCCAGTGCGGGCTCACTGCCCCCGAGCGCTGCCAGGCGGATGGCGCTCTCGCGTTGCACCAGGGCTTTCAGGGCCTCCTTGAGCAGGGCACTGCGTTCCAGATCCCCGCACAGCTGCTCGGCCCTGGCCAGCAGTTCATCGTCGAGCGTCACGGTGGTGCGCATGGCTCAGTCCAGGGGCCACATCATTTTAGGCATCACCTGATGACGATTTGCATTCCTGTGCTCATGGGGCCGGCCCGAGAGAAGGTTCACGTGGTGCCCGCCTCCAGTAGCTCAATCAGAGGGGGCAGCCAGCTTCTCCTCTGCTGAGACCCTGGAGCC
>JBAWXG010000167.1:0-2273 GCA_037144195.1 Synechococcus sp. ELA057 | reverse complement strand
AGGTGGATCCCGACAGTGATGACCTCGACAGCCATCGCTGGGAATGCCGCAGCTGCGGTTTCGTCTATGACCCGGGCGAAGGCATCCGCAAGCAGCAGATCAGCCCCGGCACCCCCTTCCTGGCCCTCGATCCGGCGAGCTTCCGCTGCCCGGTGTGCCGCAGCCGCATGGCCGCCTTCCGCGACATCGGCCCCCGCTCCAAGCCCAGTGGCTTCGAGGAGAACCTCGACTTCGGCCTGGGCGTCAACCGCCTCACCCCCGGCCAGAAGAACGTGCTGATCTTCGGGGGCTTCGCCCTGGCGATCGCCTTCTTCCTGTCGCTCTACTCCCTGCGCTGATTCCGTGAAACGCCTGATCGCCCCCCTGCTCAGCCTGCTGCTCGTGGTCGGCCTCGGCCTTGGGCTCTCCGGCTGCGTCACCACCGGTCTGCCGCTGGCGGCCGCCAGCCCCTGGCTGCCCGTGCCGCTGGAGACCAGCTCCAACCCCCTGGCGGTGGCCTTCAGCGATGCCAGCCACGGCTTCCTGGTGGGCTCCAACCGCCTGATCATGGAAACGGACGACGGCGGCGCCAGCTGGCAGGCCCGCAGCCTCGATCTGCCGGAAGACGAGAACTTCCGCCTGATCAGCATCGACTTCCAGGGCTCCGAGGGCTGGATCGTGGGCCAGCCCGGCCTGCTGCTCCACAGCAGTGATGGGGGCCAGAGCTGGAGCCGCCTGCTGCTCGACACCAAGCTGCCCGGCGAGCCCTACACGATCCGGGCGCTGGGGCCCCAGCGCGCCGAGCTGGCCACCAATGTGGGAGCCATCTATCAGACCGGCGATGCAGGCTCCAGCTGGCAGGCCCTGGTGAGCGATGCCGCCGGCGCCGTGCGCGACCTGCGCCGCTCACCGGACGGGAGCTACGTGAGCGTCAGCGGCCTGGGCAATTTCTACGCCACCTGGAATCCCGGCGATGCCACCTGGCAGCCGCACCAGCGGATCAGCAGCCAGCGGCTGCAATCGATGGGCTTCCAGCCCGACGGGGGCCTGTGGATGCTCGCCCGCGGCGCCCAGCTGCGCTTCAACAACGAACCGGCCGATGACAAGGGCTGGAGCAAGCCGATCATCCCGATCACCAACGGCTACGGCTACCTCGACATGGCCTGGGATCCCCAGGGCGCCATCTGGACCGGCGGCGGCAGCGGCACCCTGCTGGTGAGCCGCGATGGCGGCAGCAGCTGGCAGAAGGATCCGGTGGGGGCCCAGCAGCCCACCAATTTCACCCGCATCCTGTTCAGCGGCGACGGCAAGGGCTTCGTGCTGGGCGAGCGGGGTTCACTGCTGCGCTGGGTGGGCTGAGCGCTGGCTCCCGTTTCAACGGCATCCCAGCCAACTGCGTCCCTCTGTAACCAACCCGGCGGGCCGCTCCCGCCCGCCCGGGGCCGACCCCTAGGATCTTCAGGCTGAACGCTTGACGCCATGGCAGCCGGCTCAACCGGAGAACGCCCGTTCTTCGAAATCATCACGAGCATCCGTTACTGGGTCATCCATGCGGTGACCCTGCCCGCCATCTTCCTGGCCGGTTTTCTGTTCGTCTCCACGGGCCTGGCCTATGACGCCTTCGGCACGCCCCGCCCGGATGCCTACTTCCAGGGCCAGGAGACCAAGGCTCCCGTGGTCAGTCAGCGCTACGACGCCAAGAGCCAGCTCGACCTGCGCGTGAACTGACGCCATGACCCAGTCCTCCGCCCCCACCGCGCCGCGCAATTACCCGATCTTCACGGTGCGCTGGCTCGCCGTTCACGCCCTCGGCATTCCCACGGTCTTCTTCCTGGGTGCCCTGGCCGCCATGCAGTTCATCCGCCGCTGAACGCCGACAACACCGAGGCCATGCAACGCAACCAGAACCCCAACAACCTGCCGGTTGAACTGAACCGCACCAGCCTCTATCTGGGCCTGCTGTTCGTGTTCACCATCGGCGTGCTGTTCTCCAGCTACTTCTTCAACTGATTCGGAGGCATTGCCATGAGCGGCAAGAAATCAAACCTGCCCGACGGTCGGATCCCCGATCGCCTGCCCGATGGCCGTCCAGCCGTGGCCTGGAAGAGCCGCTGGACCGAAGGCGTGCTGCCCCTGTGGCTGGTGGCCACCGCTGGCGGCATGGCTGTGATCTTCGTCGTCGGCCTGTTCTTCTACGGCGCCTATGTGGGTGTGGGTTCGGCCTGATCCCAGGTCAACCACACCCCTCCTCACACCGAGGAAACGGGCCCCCACGGGCCCGTTTTTTCTTGGGG
>JBAWXG010000166.1:0-2308 GCA_037144195.1 Synechococcus sp. ELA057 | reverse complement strand
GCACCTGCCTGTCGCTGATCAGCTTCGGTTTCGGCCTCGACAAGATCGTGGCGGCCATCCGCAGCCAGGGCCCCGCCTCGGCGGTCCATGGGGGCTGGGGGGTACGGCTGATTTCGATCGCCTTCGTGCTCACCGGCGTGGGCGCCATGGTGGCCGCCACCGCGGCCCACCGGCGCAACCTGCGGCGGCTTCTTCGTGATGACTTCACCTACCGGGAGGAGCCCTCGATCGCCACTGCCACGGCGCTGCTGCTCACCCTGATCGGTCTGGCCGCCGTGGCGCTGCTGCTGCTGGGGGCGGGGACATGACGCTCACCCCTCCCCAGATCGTCACCCCAGCCCTGTTCAGCGTCATGCTGGCCCTGGGATTGAACCTGCGGCCCGAGGCCATGCACCACTGGCGCACTCGGCCGGGCCTGCCGCTGCGGGTTCTGCTGGGATCCTGCCTGCTGGTGCCGCTGCTGGCCTGGCTGCTGCTGCAGACGCCCTGGAGTGAGGCCCTCTCCCGCCCGGCCCGCCACGCCATCGCCCTGATGGCCCTCTGCCCGAGCGCCCCCCTTGCCCTGCACAAGGCGGACAAGGCGGGCGGTGATCGCCAGCTGGCGGCCCTGCTGCAGATCAGTGCCGCCCTGGCGGCGATCGTCACGATCCCGATACTGGGCCTGGCGTTTCGCCACACCTTCCAGCTGGAGGGCTGGGATGTGCGGCCCGTCGATGTGGCGCTGCAGGTGGGGCGGGTGCAGGTGCTGCCCCTGCTGCTGGGGATGGGGCTGCGGTGGCGCTGGCCCCTGCTGGCCGAACGGATCGCCCCTCGCCTCAATCAACTGGCCAACGGCCTGTTGCTGGTGCTGGTGGTGGTGGTGCTGATCAAGGCGGGCCCGCAGCTGGTCTTCCTGCTGGCCACCAACCTGTTGGCGCTGCCGGCGATGGCTCTGATCGTGGCGGCCTCCCTGTTGATCGGAGCGGCCATGGCCGCAGATGATGGCAGCGAACGGCGCACCACCGCCCTGGTCAGCGCCATGCGCAATCCCGGCCTGGCCCTGTTCTTCGCCGGCGCCCACGGCAAGGGTCTGGAGGGGTTGAAACTGCTGATCCTGGGGTACGTGCTGGTCACCCTTGTGCTGAGCATCCCGCTGGTGCGGCGCTCCCGGCGCGGCGAATCGGCATGAGCCAGCCCCTCGCCAGCCGTCTGCCACCGGCTGGGCCTCGGCCGCGGCGTCGCCCACCCTGGGCTCGGCAGGAGGGCCGCCCCTCGCGACTGAGTCGCCTGATTGAACACGCCTTCGGGCTGCGGCTGGCCCTTGCTCTGCTGGCTGCCTCACTGCTGCTCGCTGCCGTCAACCGCTGGGAGAATTGCCGCAGCCATCAGTTCCAGCGGGGCTGCCTGCAGCGCGATCCGGGGGGCATCGTCACGGTGGGCAACGTCGAGGCCCTCAGCATCGTGACGGCCGCCTTCCTCTATCTGCTGGAAGGTGGACAGCGCCGCCGCCGCGAGAACCTGGACGCCATGGGCGTGATCCTCGATTGCCAGCAGGCCGGTGCCCGCCTCAGCCATGCCCGCAATGAGGCGGTGGAGCGGCTCAGTGCGCGCGGTCTGTGGCTCGATGGCCTCGATCTCTCCGGAGCCCATCTCGACCACCTGCAGGCGCCCCACGCCCGCTGGCGTCAGGTGAACCTGAGCGGTGCCAGCCTGCAGAGGGTCCGTCTTGCCGATGCTGACCTGCAGCACAGTGACCTCAGCGGGGCGGATCTGAGCCATGCCGACCTGCAGCACGCCGATCTGCGCGGCGCGAAGATGCAGGGCTGCGATCTGAGCCAAGCCGATCTTCGCGGAGCCGATCTGCGCGATGCCGATCTGCGGGGCGCCCACACCGGCGGTATCCAGCTCGCGGGAGCGGATCTGCGCGGTACCAGCCTGGAGGGAGGCCCCGATCAGCCGCAACGGGTAGAGCCGTCCTGAGGACTGCGAGCGGGTGCTGAATCACAACAACCCCGGTTTTGTTTCAGACATCGATTCGACATGGCGTTAGTAACGGAGCTGTTCGCCACGCCTGCCCAGGCCTCCATGCCCATCGTCCGTCCCGTCGCCCTCGCCCTGAGCCTTCTGGCTGTGTGCACTGTTCGGCCAGATCCGGCCATGGCGCAGAGTTCTGCCGCGGCCCGCGCCTCCAGCGTCGCCATTCCGTCGCTGGGTCGCCTTGAGCTGGAGAACGGCTACCCGACAGCCCCCACCGCCCAGAAGCTCTACGACGCCCTCGATCTGCAGCGGGCCACCCAGGCCTACCTCTGGGCCCTGCCGGCGGTGGGCT
>JBAWXG010000165.1:0-2311 GCA_037144195.1 Synechococcus sp. ELA057 | reverse complement strand
AAACCGCCCTCCCGGGGGCGGTTTTTTGTTGGGTTCAGGATTGATCGATGCAGGCCTCAGGGACCGTGCAGGCCTCCTGCCGACAGCAGGGAATCGGCACAGGCCTGGGCCTGGGCGTGGTAACCGCCGCCGAAGAGATTGGCGTGGTTGAGCAGGTGATAGAGGTTGTAGAGGCTCACCCGGGAGCCGTGATCCGCCGGCAGGGGCCAGCTCTGCTGATAGCCGCTGAAAAAAGCCGGCGGGAAGCCACCGAACAGCTGGGCCATGGCCAGATCCACCTCCCGGTCGCCCCTGTACACCGCCGGATCAAAGACGGCTCCACCGGCGCTGGTGAGGGACGCATTTCCGGCCCAGAGATCGCCGTGCACCAGCACCGGCTCGGGCTGGTGGCCCGCCAGCAGCTGGCGGGCGCGCTCCAGCAGCTGCTCGCCGCGTCTCAGGGGCGTTCCCTTCTGCTGCAGCATCCGGAGCTGGGGCTCAAGCCGGCGCTGCAGGACGAATTCGGCCCAGTCCCCCAGCCAGCCATTGGCCTGGGGGGTGCGACCGATCGCGTTGTCCCGATGCCAGCCGTAGACACCATCGAGGCGATCACCCGGTGCACAGGGCCGCTCGAGGCTGGCGCGATGCAACCGGGCCAGAGAGGCCCCCAGCTGCCACCAGTCCGCCGTGGTGCCGCCAGCAGCCAGGTCGAGCCATTCGAGCAGCAGCAGGGCCTGATCGCCGATGCGCTCCAGCGCCAGCACCGCCGGAATGGTGAGGCCGCTGCCAGCGGCGGCCTGGGCCAGGGCAGCCAGGCCATCGGCCTCCAGGGCCAGCAGCGGCAGGGCTGAGGCCTCACCCCCCTTGGCGAACAGGAGGGTGCCATCGCCACACTCCAGCCGCCAGGCGGTGTGGATGCAGCCGCCGGAGACGGTGCTGCGCCGCCGCAGGCTGAGCCCCAGATGCTGCTGCAGCCACGGAACCAGCGGATCCTCCGCCATGGCGACAGCCTCCGGTGGATGCGGATCGCTGCCAGCATGGCGCCCTTGTGACGGATGGCGATGGCCGGGGCCAGGGAGAGCGGCCTCGATGTGGTGGTCGTGGGGGCAGGGATCGCCGGGCTGACGGCGGCGGCGCTGCTGGCCCGCAGCGGCCTGTCGGTGGAGCTGCTGGAGGCCCATCGCCAGAGCGGCGGCTGCGCCGGCACCTTCCGCCGCGGGCCCTGGATCTTCGATGTGGGCGCCACCCAGGTGGCGGGGCTGGAGGAGGGCGGCATCCACCGGCGGCTGTTCGAGCATCTGGGGGTGGCGGCGCCGCAGGCCGAGCCGCTCGATCCCGGCTGCGTGGTGGATCTGGCCGATGGCCAGGGTCCGGTGCGGATCCACCGCGATCCGGCGGCCTGGAGGGAGGAACGGCAGCGGCAGTTCCCGGGCAGCGAGCGCTTCTGGCGGCTGTGCGAAGCGATCCACCGGGCCAGCTGGCGCTTCGCGGGGCGCCAGCCGGTGCTGCCGCCGCGCTCGCTGTGGGATCTGGGCCAGCTGCTCGGCGCCCTCGATGGCGGCACCCTGGCCAGCAGCCTGCTGACCACCGCCTCGATCGCCGATCTGCTGCGGCTGTGCGGCTGCAGCGGCGACAAGCGGCTGCGGCGCTTCCTCGATCTGCAGCTGCGGCTCTATTCCCAGGAACCGGCCGATCGCACCGCCGCCCTCTACGGCGCCACGGTGCTGCAGATGGTGCAGACGCCCCTGGGGCTCTGGCACCTGCAGGGCTCG
The DNA here is from genome assembly GCA_037144195.1 of Synechococcus sp. ELA057. Taxonomy (GTDB): domain Bacteria; phylum Cyanobacteriota; class Cyanobacteriia; order PCC-6307; family Cyanobiaceae; genus Cyanobium. The sequence continues at coordinate 560 of JBAWXG010000165.1, read as the reverse complement.
ATGCAGCAGCTGAGCGAGCGGCTGGAGCAGGCCCTGGCCGCCGGCGGCGGACGCCTGCGGCTGCGACAGCGGGTGACGGCGCTGGAACACCACGCCGGCAGCGGCCTCTGGCGGATCAGGGCCGCCACCGCGGCGGGGGATCGGCAGCTGGAGGCAGCGGAGGTGGTGCTGAGCCTGCCGCCCCAGACCCTGCCGGATCTGCTGGGGGAGCAGCTGCCAGCCGGCTACCACCGGCGGCTCACAGGGCTGCCTGCCCCCAGCGGCGCCCTGGTGTTCTACGGAGCGGTGCAGCGCCGGAACCTGCCGGCGGATTGCCCCGGCCACCTGCAGCTCGACTGGCCCGATCCCGGTTCGCTGTTCGTCTCGGTGAGTCAGGAGGGAGACGGCCGGGCCCCTGCGGGCCAGGCCACGGTGATCGCCAGCGTGTTCACCCCCAGCCAGGGCTGGTTCGAATGCGACGAGGCGGGGTACCAGCAGCGCAAGCGCCAGGCCGCAGATGCCATCCGCGCCGGGCTGCAGCGGCTGCTGGGGATCGATCCCGACCAGTGGCTGCACGGCGA
>JBAWXG010000164.1:0-2316 GCA_037144195.1 Synechococcus sp. ELA057 | reverse complement strand
GTGGCCCCTGTCCAGAAAACGCCCCCTTGCCGACCATCTGATCGACAACCGCGGCAACGTCGATGGGCTGGCCGCTCAGGTGCAGGCGCTGCTACGGGGGCGTTGAGGGCCGCTGGCCGGGCTTCGGTGCCATGGCCGGTGCCGCGGCGTTGGCGCCTGCTGGGGCCCGTGCGGGCTCAGCCGAACGGCCGGCCGGTTGCAGGAATCCGTTGAACTGCTCCAGCAGGTCGTTGGTGTGGTGGATGGCGCTGCTGAATTCGGCGAGGGCCTGGCGCAGATCGGGCCGAATCTCGCGCAGGGCTTGCTGCACCTGCTCGGATGTCCTCTGGGCGCTCTGGGCTGTGCGGTTGGCGGTGGCCAGGGTCTCACGCAGCTGGGCCGCGGTCGGCGGCAGCTCCCGGTTGATCGTTGCCGAGACCGCCGTGCCCGAGGCCAGTGAGGTCCGCAGCTGGGACAGGGACGCGGGGATGTCCCGGTCGGTGACCCGAGTGCTGGAGATCAGCAGTTTCTGCAGGTCGGCGCGGGTGGCTTCCAAGCCCGTGAGCAGCGAGTCGAGACCAGGGGTGACCTGGGTCGACAGCGAGAAGCTGCGGGGCACCGAGGCGGCGGGCATGGGCGCGGCAGTCAGTTCCACCACGCTGTCGCCGAGCAGTCCATCGCGCCCGATGGTCGCCGTGCTGCGCGGGCTCAGCCAGGGACGGTAGCGATCCGGAACCCGCAGCTCCAGGCGCACCTTCCCATCGGGAAGCAGGGTCAGCTGATCCAGCACCCCGATGCGCAGCCCCGACAGCTGTACCGGTGTACCGATGTGCAGCCCCTGACTGTTGGGCACCACCAGGTGGATGCGCAGGCTGCGCTCAAACCAGCCGTACTGCCTGCCGTAGAGCGCCAGGATCCCGCCCAGCAGGACGGCCCCGCTCAGGGTGAACACCAAGGAGGAGCGGTGAAAGGCGGCGAAACGGGAGGGGGTGCGCATCACACCAGCAGGTCACATGCCGCATCGGCGCTCATTGTGATCCAGTCCTGTTCCTGCATCCACGGTTCGAGAGCCGGGGCAGGCAGCCACCAGCTGGCCTGTTCCAGCAGCGCCATCCTTCCGCTCCGGCCTGGCCAGCCTGGATCGAGCACCACCACCTTTGGTCTGCCCAGGGCGGCGCGCAGCACCACGGCCAGCTCCAGATCCGCTGGTGACAGCTGGGAGGGCCTGCGCTGCAGCCAGGTCACCGGATCCGCCGCTGCTTCGTTGATGGCTGTGGGCCCCCAGCGTTCCTGCAGCTCTTCGAGCTGTTTGAGCACAGCCCGTCGGCTGATGCCGGACCGCCAGGCTTGAGGCAGCCAGAGGTTTTCCAGCACCGTCAGGTTGGCGATCAGCGGAGCCTGCAGTGAGAGGTAGCCGTAGGCCACCGCGTGGTGACGCAGCCAGGCGCAGAGGCGGTCGAGTTCGCTATTCACTGCGTCGTCAGGGCAGGGCAGCCAGAGCCGTTGCGGCAGGGAGCTTCCCGTCATGACAGCCCAGACTGTGAGGACAGCAGCTGATAGGCCGTTTCCAGCAGCAGCATCAGCACGATCGACTGCAGCACAGCCACCGAGGCGGCCACCGGCACCTCCGGGAACGTGCGCCGGCCGCGTACGGCGAATCGCAGCACCCACAGCACCGAGATCCCGGCGAAGATCCCGGCGCGGATCACGCCGCTGAACACCAGAGCCGGATCGATGCCGCTGATCACCCGCTCCACCGCCAGCACATCGAGGCGACCGTTGAGGGCAACGGTGGCGGACAGCAGGGTGGTGGCGACGAAATAGAGATCCAGGATCGCGACACCCAGCACGCTGGCCAGCACGCGCGGCAGCACCAGATAGAGACGGGTGTCGATGCCCAGCCGCTCCAGCGTGGTGCGCTCACCGGTGACCTGCAGCAGGGTCATCTCGGCGCTGATCGCCGTGATCGATCGGGCAGCGAAGACAAAGCCCGTGATCAGGACCCCAAGGCTGCGCACCGCCAGCACGGCCAGCAGCTCCAGGGCCCGAGAACCGCTCAGCGAGAAAACCGCGTCAAAGGAATAGACGAAGCCATAGCCAATCAGCGCCGCTGCCAGCACCACCACGCCGGCGGATTGAACGCCGGTGTAATACAGCTGGCGGCTGAACACCAGCGCCGCTGGCCCCGTCAGGACGCGCGGATCGATCAACGCCACGGCGCTCCGGGGTTGATCCGATCAGGCTGCCGGACGGACCAGGGTTCCGTGCGCAACGCTCAGCCTCCGGCGGCCGGCGTCAGATGCGCGGCGATGTCGACCCTGTCGATCTGCTCGGCCT
>JBAWXG010000163.1:0-2328 GCA_037144195.1 Synechococcus sp. ELA057 | reverse complement strand
GCTGCGTCGTGTTCAGCAGCTTCAATCACGCCCTGGCGGACACGCTCGACCCCGGGCTGATCGGCCACCAGATCGGCTGCGGGACGCTTGAGGCCGATGTGGAGAGGATGGAGGAGGCCGCGCGGGAACCACAGGCCTGGCGTGCCGAGCCGACGGTCCTGGCGGCCCTGCTCGCGAGCTGCGGCGAGGAGGTGCTCCTTGCCCGCTGGGAGAGGGCCCTGGCGGCGATCGGACTCCACTGGCAGCGGCTGCAGGCCGGTGAGAGGCCGCTGGCTTCCCTGGCGCCCTGGCGGTTGCGGCTCGATCAGCGGCTGGGGCGGCTGCGGCGCTGGCTACGGCGCTGATGCAGCACGGTCCTGGCGCCATAGCGTGAGCATCCAATTCCCCGGCCTCGCCAGGTCAGCTGTTGTTGCAGAGCCGCACGCTCCTGGAATTGAGACGGCTGCTCAGTCATCTACCGAAGCGTCGCATCCGGGCGCTGAAGTTCCTGCTGCCCTTCTCGGTGGTCCCCGGGGTGATCGATCTGCTGTCTGTGGCAGCGATCGCACGCCTCACCGGGGCCCTGGTCGGTTCTGATCTGGAGGATCGCCTGCCCGGGATCCGGATGTTCGGCGGCAACAGCATCGATCAGAGCATCTGGTTGATCCTGATCTTCATCGCCCTGGCCTGGTCGGCGTCCATCTCGAAGCTTGCCCTGCGCTTCCTGCAGCAGCGTCTCTCGGCGCAGATCTGGCAGGACCTCACCGATCAGGCCCATGCCCGCCTGCTCAATCAATCGTTCGAATATCACCTCGGCAGGAGCACCGCGGATCTCAGCTCCCAGTTCCTGACCAACATGAGTCGTGTGGCCCCAGGGGTGGTCACGCCCATCCTGCAGATCCTCAGCTCATCGGTGTCGATCGCGTTGCTGTCGATCGGCATCCTGTTCGTGGGGCGCTGGTTGTCGGTGCTGCTGGTCTGCGGCCTGGTGATCGCCTATTGGCTGACTTCGATCAGCGTCACCCCGAAGCTGCGTCGTGCCTACGACGAACGCCTGCGGCTGCAGAGTCAATCGGCTGAAATCCTGCTCGAGTCGCTCCATTCCATCCGCGACATTCAGTTGATGGGATCGGAAGCTCACTTTGAGCATGAATTCAGTCAGGTGAACAAACGCAGCACGTTCACCATCTGGTTGACGGACTGGTTGCCGGAGCTGCCCCGCGCCCTGATCGAGCCCTTCGGGATCACGATGATCTTTGTGGTGGGAGCCCTCCCCGCTCTGATCAGCGGAGATCCCGCCAAGGTCCGCGCGATCCTGCCGTTTCTCGCCACGATCGCGGTGGCTGCCCTGCGGCTGACGCCACCGCTGCAGGATGCCTTCCGCTCGCTCACCCAGCTCCGCGGCAGCCTGCCCCTGCTCACCAGTGCCCTGGATCTGCTGGATCTGCCCATCGAGCGCCCGACCCTGCGCACCCCCGGTGTCGCCTCACCAGCCAGCCTGCTGCCCCGCCATGTCATCCGTCTTCAGGACGTCTGGTATCGCTACCCGAGCGCAGAGGAGTGGGTGCTCAGAGGGGTGAATCTGAACATCCCTGTGGGTTCACGCATCGCCCTGGTGGGAACCACCGGCAGCGGTAAGACCACCACCGCCAATCTGCTGCTGGGGCTGCTGCATCCGGCGCGCGGTTGCCTGGAGATTGATGGCATTCCTGTCGAAGGCCTGGATGTGCCCGCCTGGCAGGCCAACTGCGCCCAGGTGCCTCAGGCGATCACCCTGCTCAATGGCAGCGTGATGCAGAACGTGGCCTTCGGGGTGATGCCCCAGGAGATGGATCAGGACCGGATCTGGGAAGCACTGGAAGCGGCACAACTGCAGGATTTCGTGGCGGAGCTCCCCTACGGCCTCCAGACCCAGGTCGGTGAAAACGGCCTGAGGCTCTCCGGCGGCCAGCGTCAGCGCCTGGCTCTGGCGCGGGCCTTCTATCGCCAGGCACGCTTCCTGGTGCTGGATGAAGCCACCAGCGCCCTCGACAACCGCACCGAATCGGAGGTGATCGAGGCGCTGGAGGTGGTCGGTCGACGCTGCACCACCGTGGTGATTGCCCATCGTCTGAGCACGGTCCAGCGCTGTGATCGGATCTATGAGTTCTGCCGCGGGAAGGTGAAGGCCTACGGCAGCTTCAGCGAACTGCAGGAGTCGTCCGCCAGCTTCCGCGAGCTTGCTGCTCTCGAGCAGCGCTCCGGTGTCAGCTGAGGTGCCGCAGCGGCATCAGGATGGATCGATGAGCGCGTTTCTCTCCGGCCTCAACGACGCCCAGCGCCGGGCCGTCGATCACCACGAGGGCCCTC
>JBAWXG010000162.1:0-2358 GCA_037144195.1 Synechococcus sp. ELA057 | reverse complement strand
ACCGTGGAAGAGGCCCTGGCCAACCTTCGGGAGGCCACGGAGCTCTTTCTGGAGGAGTGTCCTCAGCCGGTGCCGGCCCCGCGGCTGCTCACCACCTTTGAGGTGAGCGTTGCCTAACTAGGCGCACGTTCACTTTGTCAATGAAGGTATGGCGGCCCTTCTGCTTGACCTTGCTCTGGGCCTTGGTGGCCTCGTCGGGTCGGATGTAGTTGTTGGCCAGGGTATCGCGAACCACAGAGAGGCCCAGCTCGATGACGGGGGCAGGGCGCTTGGCAGGGCAGGGGGGCTTGTGGATCACCGGTGAACGACAAACGACTTTGTGGATCACGGAGCCGGGTTTCGTGATCCACAAGCCAGATCTCATCACCGCCCCTCCGCAGCGACCAGCAGCTGCTCCAGGCAGAGAACACGTGGTCGCCGACCGCTGGCTTCCCTGATCACGGCAAGGATCTCGGCGTTTTCAAGGCAGCGCAGGATCCGCTTGGCGGTGGGCACAGGAATGCCGGCCTGCTTTTCGAAATCGGTAGCCCGGAAGGTGGGGGTGGAGAAGATCCAGTCCAGTGCCGCCACGGCGTACTGGGAGTGGGTGGCTTCCTGGACAGCGGGCTTGAGGTTTTCGTACAGGGCCAGGATCTGGCTGGCCCTCTCCTGGTTCTGGATGGCCTGGGCCTGAACCGCCTCCAGAAAGTAGCGGCACCAACCGGTCCAGTCGCCATCACGGGAGATGGCGAGCAGGCGATCCACGTAGCTGTCTTTATTGGCCTCGAAATAGGCGCTGAGATAGAAGTACGGCATGCGCAGGATGCCGGCCTGCCAGAGGAACAGCGGCAGCACCATGCGGCCGATACGGCCATTGCCGTCGAGGAACGGGTGCAACGACTCAAACTCGGCATGGACGATGGCGAGCTGCACCAGCCGATCGGGGTAGTCGGCATGGATGAAAGACTCCCAGCTGCCCATGGCGGCATCGAGCTTGTCGGCACTGATGGGAATAAACCTGGCTTCTTCGATCGGGCGATCTTTGGGGCCGATCCAGTTGGGAATTTTGCGGAACTCCCCGCGCGCCTTGTCATTGCCGCGCACACCTGAGAGCAAGGTGGCGTGCAGGGTTTTGATCACCCGCAGTGAAAGCGGCAGGGTGTCGAGCAATTCCACCGCCTGCCGCATGGCATGGCGGTAGTTCTGGACTTCACGGATGTCATCGCGCCGCTCCTGCGGCAACGTGCTGGCCTCCGCGTCAGCGTCGAACTCGAGCACCTCAGCAAGGGTGGCCTGGGTGCCCTCAATCCGGGAGGACAGCACGGCTTCCTGGCTGGAGAGGGGGCTGAGCAGGACGACTGGATTAGGGATCCCCTCTAGAAGACCGTCGTAGCGGGCCAGGCTGGCGTTGGCTGGACCCAACAGAGGGATCAGCTGCTGCCAATCGAGATGTGGTGGGGGGAAGCCACCCAAGTGGTAATTGACAGGAGCCGTCATCCGATCAGGTCCACGGGCAGATCGGGGCTGCGGTGCAGCACCAGGTCGGTGGCGGCATCGCGGAGCTCCAGGTGCAGCTTCTTGGCGCTCACTTCGGCGGGGAGCATCAGGCCGATGGTGGCGGCCTGGCCGGGGGTGAGGGTGAGGCGGTTGGTGTCGCGATCGAGCTCCGCGCCGATGGCCTGAATGGGAGTGGCCAGGAGTTCCTCGCTTGAGGTATCAAAACCTGGATAGCGATTCATCACGCCCGATTCAGTCAAATCCTCTAGTTCGTCCTCGTCCCAGGTCCATGCCGGGTCAACACCCTGAAGCAACTGAGACAATTTCACCAGATCATGTGTTCTCTGGAATGTCTGCCCTTGCTGCAGCAGGCATGCCTTGAAAAGCTTCTCGACACATTGTTGCAGGTGATAGACGTAACCGTCGCGCATGCGGGCTGTGACGCTGTCAACGTCGATCTCCGTCCAGTCCCAATCACCTTCTGCTTTGGAGATCCATTCCTCAACAACGGGATTGCGTTCAGCCATCAAGCACCTCCCGCTGGATCAGGGTCTCGTGTCTACCGTAAGCCGATTGCCCGCCATAGGGAAACGGCCCGATGCTGGCCGCGATCCGAGCCTTCAGGCGCGAGAGGCGGCTGTGCCTCCTGGCATGCCCAGGCAGAGCAGTCCAGCTGGTGTCACGTCCAGGCTCCGTCAGTCCACCTCCTGAGGCGCTGCCTCCTGAATCTCCACCGTCTCCAGGCTGTCGAACCAGCGGCGCAGGCAGTCGCGCAGGGGGCCGGCCTCGGCCAGCGCCCAGGGTGTGTCCTGAGTGGGCTCTGGATCGCCCGCGGCGGGATCGGTGCTGGCGCAGTAACGGCCTAGAAGAAACTCCACCACG
>JBAWXG010000161.1:0-2378 GCA_037144195.1 Synechococcus sp. ELA057 | reverse complement strand
GCCACCTGGGTGGCCAGGCCGGAGCCGATGGCCCGGCTGTAGGCATCCAGGGGCCCGCGCAGGCGCCAGAGGCTCCCCACGGGTGCAGCGCCGGCGGCCGGTGGGCCGCTGCCCTGACCCGGCGGAAGCGGGCCATCGCCGTGGTGGCTGCCTAGTCTCGCCATGCCCGCTGCCAGGGGTGATGGCGTTCTACAGCCCGGATGCGCCCATGGGCCAGCGGCTCGAATCCGTGCTGGGCCTGCTGCAGCGCCAGCGGCCCGATTCCGCGAGCAGCTCCCTGAGTCTCACCTGGCTGCGCTTTCCCCAGGCGCCCCAGCCCGCTGCAACCGCTGCGGCGGAGTGGCCCCTGATCGCCGGCGGCCAGGAGCGGGCGCGGCCCTGCGGTGTGTCCTGGCGGGGTGAGCAGCTGCAGGAGCCCGGTGGGCTGGTGGCCTTGCCCTATCTGATCGCGGTGGAGCAGTGGCTGCGGGAGGACCGCCTGCTGGAGGAGCCGGAGCTGCGCCGGGCGCTCGGGGCGATGGTGCGTCAAGGCAGCGGCGACGCCCTCTCCTATGTGCTCGATCGGCTCAGCGGCACCACCAGCGGGCCGGCCCTGCTGCCCTCGCGGCGCCAGGCCTGGGAGAGACAGCGACTGCTGGTGAACGCCTGGTTGGCGGAGCTGGCCTGGCCGGAGCTGAAGGGAGCGAGTGCCTGCCACAAGACCTGGGGGGAGGGCCCCTACGGCCAGGATCGGCAGTTTCTCGAGGGCGCGGGCGCCCCGGGCAATCGCCTGAGCAGCGAGGGGCTGGCGCGGCTGCTGTGGGCCGTGCTTGAGGGGACGCTGGTGTCTCCGCCCGCCTGCCGGCGGATGGGCGAGGTGCTGCAGCACGAGGCGTCCCCCCGGGGATGGCTGGCCCAGAGGCTGCCGGCGGAAGCCCGGCGCTGGGGGCTGGCGGCCTGTGGCGCAGCCGGCGTGCAGGAGGCGGTGTACGTGGAGTCAGCGGGAGGCCGGGAGCCCCAGCTGCTGGTGGTGCTCGCCTCGGGAGCGCCATGGCCTGAGCAGACGAACCTGCTGAGCGAACTGGGCCAGATGCTGCTGAGCGGACAGCCTCTGCCGGCCTCAGCGGCGTTGGCCTGAGCTTGGGCTGGTTCGCGATGACTCCTAGAACGCGTCAACAGACCAAGGGGTAAGCCTGACGCTTCCCTTGTGCTCGTCCCGGTCCCTGGGGTTTCCTGAGGGTCTTCCCCTCTGCCCGCCATGTCCTTGATTCCCCGTTGGCGCTACATGACCGATGAGGCCAAGACGCTGACCAAGCGCACGGCTGTCTCTGCCCTGGTCGTCCTGTTCGTGCTGCTGGTTGTCCGCTCACTGTTGCCTTGGGTGCTGCTGGCCGTGATCGTCTGGTGGATCTGGAAGGCCGTAACGCGGTAGACGTCAGCAGGGCAATAGGAATTGCTGGCCCAGATCCGCTCCAGTGCTCGCCTGAACTCCCCTTCGCTCAGCGGTTGTGCCAGGCCGCGCCTGCGGAGGGTGCTGCCGATCCACCAGGCCTGCAGACCACCAAAGGCGAGGGCTTTCATCAAGCAATCTGTATCTGTCTTCCGTCGGATCTGCAGGGTTGATCAATTCCTTGCCGCACCTCGTTGCTGTAGGCACTTAACTCTCCTCTTGGAGGAGAGTCCACAATGGGGCCAAGCTGCTTCATGGCCAATGCGACCGCTGATCGCCTTCTTTGCCGCAGCTGCTATCAGCGCCCCTCTTGCCGGTCTTGCTCAGCAGATGCCTGGCATGTCTGGCATGGACCACCACATGCACCATGGCGGAGGCATGAGCTCTGCTCCAGGTGCTCTGGCAGACCATGCGGCCCATCTGCATGACGTCGGACCTGCAGGTGCGACCTACGATCTCCGCTTCATTGATGGGATGGTTCAGCACCACACAGGTGCGCTCCTGATGAGTGAGATTGTCTTTGACATCGGTGCCCCTGGCGTCGGGTCTCTTGGCAAGGAGATCTGGAGCGATCAATCCCAGGAAATCAGGGCCATGGGGCAATGGCGCAAGGCGTGGTATCCCGATGCTCCTGTCTATCCAGTGTCCTACCTCCCTGGTGGAGATCCAAATTCTCTCTCAGGTGTGACTCGGATGACGGCAGAGCAGATTGCTGGGATGCGAATGATGGAATCCATCCCCACCAGCAGCAATCGCGTGCCATGGTTTTTGGAGGGAATGCTCCAGCACCATGGTGGTGCCTTGATCATGGCGCATGATGCGCTTCGAAAGAGCACGAATCCCACGATTCTTCGCCTCGCAAGCGCGATCATCATTGCTCAGCGCCGTGAAATTGTTCAGATTCGCAAGATGCTCCAGCACGATGGTCTCAATAAACCCGATTATTATC
>JBAWXG010000160.1:0-2408 GCA_037144195.1 Synechococcus sp. ELA057 | reverse complement strand
TCGGCATCTGGTTCACCTCCATGGGCATCAGCACCATGGCCTTCAACCTCAACGGCTTCAACTTCAACCAGTCGATCCTCGATTCCCAGGGTCGTGTGCTCAACACCTGGGCCGACATCCTCAACCGCGCTGGTCTGGGTATGGAAGTGATGCACGAGCGCAATGCTCACAACTTCCCCCTCGACCTGGCTGCTGCTGAGGCCACCCCGGTGGCACTCACCGCTCCGGCGATCGGCTGAGCAACAGCCATCGGTTGAGCAACAGCCAACCGCTGAGCAACAATCGTTGTCTGATCAACGAAGAGGTTTCAGATTCTGAATTCTCGATTCGTACGATCCCTGAGCCCCCTCTTCGGAGGGGGCTTTTTCATGGCAACTTCAGGCAGCCTGCACCTGGCTCACGGGCTGCCGCCGTTGCCCAGCTGGCTGCAGATCCAGCGAGGGAGCGGGCACCAGGCGAAAGCGATCCATCACCTCAGGCGGCCAACCATGCAGCTCCATGTAGTGCTGCACCCGGCGGGCGGCCACCTCCGGACAAACCAGACGCAGGGCCAGGCTGGCGTTGGCGCTGAAACGACCGTTGCTGCACAGCCAGCGTGGCCTTAAGCCATGCTCGCTCTCCAAGACAATGCTCCAGTGGGGAATCGCAGACATCTCCAATCAACTTGACCTGGGCACCACATTGGCTCCAGCGATCGACAAAAACCAGAGGAATCAAGCTGCGGATCGGATGCGGATCGGCCTCAGGGGACAGGAGAGAATGACACCATCTCGGACGCGGTTGCAGGCACGCCCATGCCCAGAGGGTTTCGCATCTCACAGCTGCTCACAGCCGGCAGTCTGGCCCTCGCAGCAGTGCTGGTGGCAGGGGTGTTCTGGCAGCGCAGCCGCCAGGACGCCTTGTTGCCCGCGGAGTACACACAGCTCGAGCAGGTGGTGCAACGCCTTGCCGCCCACAACGATCTGGGCAGACAGCCGCTGAGTTTTTCGATCAGCGCAGGCAGTTATGCCGCCAACCTGGCCCAGGACAGGGGGCTATGCAAGGAGGAGCGCTGTGATTTCTACGCGCAGCTCGATCCCTTCCGCCACTACGACCGCAGCTGGGATGAGCTGATGCGCCAGGCCTATGCCATCGGTGACATCGAAGCCTGGTCCGCGTCCAGTGGAACGGTGAATCTGTCGCGCGCCAGTTTCCGCACCTACGGATCACGCCAGGGCTGGCTGAGCTGCACCGTGGCCCATGAACTGGCCCATCTCCGGCGCAATCACATCTTCAGCCACAGCTATTACGTCAACAACACTCTCAAGGGCAAAGCCGACAAGCAGCGCACGGATCTGAGTTATCAGCGAGGCCGCGATCAGGAACTGGAGGCCGACAGCGATTCGGCGCAGATGCTGGCCAACAGCGGCCTGCGGGATCGGATCTGCCTGGCGAATCTGATCTTTCTGCACAAGTCGGCCGGAGATGGCAGCGCCACGGAACCCGATTCCACCCATCCCGGCTACGACGATCGGATCAAGGCGATGACCCGGGTCTACGCCGCGCTGGAGCAGGCACAGAAGAAGGTCAAGCGCAAAAGCGGGCCCGCCAGGCAGCAGGGAACCCCCGGCAGCTTCCGCTACGACAGCGAGGAGAACCTGCTGATCTTCACGCCCAGGCGATCGTGAGCGCACGCCCCAGCGGCGGGACTCAGCAACAGGCCGGGCCGGCAAACACCATGCCCCAATGCGGCTCCGGTGCGTTCACAGCATCACGGCTGGGACGGTCCAGGCGGATGCGACAGGCCACATGGGATGGTCCGAGGCGCTCGATCAAGGCGTCGCGGGCCTCATGATGCAGCTCCTCCAGGGTGGGCGCGCAGATCTGCAGTGCAGGGTCGAGACAACGCCCCATCCACTGCCCCTCCAGGGCCGGACGCACCTGGAACACAATCTCGCGCATCTCGAGCGGCTTCTGGCGGGGCGATCGTGGCTGGATGGCCGCCTGCAGCGACGTCTCCTTCGATACAGAGGCTGGCAGGAGCGATCACCAGCCGTGTTCAACCCTGCCGGTCCCGAATCAGGGGCCGCAGCGGTTCCTCCCCCAGCAGCGCCTCAGCACTGGCACCATCCACGGGGCGCCCGAACAGATACCCCTGCGCATAGCGGCAACCCAGCGCGTCGAGCAGGATGGCCTGCTCCCTGGTCTCCACGCCTTCAGCGATCACATCCAGCCCGAGGGAGGAGGCCATGCCCACCACGGCGGCCACGATCACATCATCGTGGCCGCCCTCACCCAGCCCCGCGACAAAGGACTGATCGATCTTGAGAAAGCCGACAGGAAACTCCCTGAGGTAGCGCAGCGAGGAATAACCGGTTCCGAAATCATCAATGGCGAGCTTGAGCCCCAGACTGCGGAGTGTCTCCAGC
>JBAWXG010000159.1:0-2444 GCA_037144195.1 Synechococcus sp. ELA057 | reverse complement strand
GCTGTGCAGGCCGCAGCGGATCGGCGCCCGGGCGCCCCGCGCTGAGCATGGGGCGTCGACTCCAGGCCTCCAGCTGATCGAGGCTCAGGGGAAGCTCCAGACCCTCCAGCTGGATCTGCAGCGACTCGGCCGCCGCGACAGGCGCCACCAGGGACAGCGCCGCGCCCAGGGAGAACGCGCTGGCCAGAGAGAAACTCAGGACCAGGGGCCGATCGATCAGCAGACTGAGCAGCAGGGTGCCGAACCAGGCCTGGCCCCATCGCGCTCGAGGGGACAGTCGCTGCCGTGAAACGGGAAGACAGGCGATCGGAGGGGCGGCAGGCAAGGGCTTGGTCCGGGCTTGGATCCGTGGCGATGGCCGGAGCGAGGGCCTGGTTGCTCCAGTTTCCCGCGCCGCTGCGGCATCTGGCAGCCCTGAGGCTGCTGGCGATGGTCGGGGCCGGCGGCGTGCTCTACCTCACGCCGATGGTGTTTCACCGCGAGGCCTTCAGCGCCAGCAGCGTTGGGGCGGGCCTGGCCCTGGCCGCCCTGGCCGGCACGATCGGCAGGCTGATCAGCGGCGTGCTGCTGGATCGGGGCCTGAGGGCCTCCGTTCCGCTGGTGCTGGCAGTGGCCTCTGCCCTGCTGGGCGATGGCCTGCTGCTGCTCTCACAAGACTTCGTCGGCTATGCGGCCGGACAGGTGCTGCTGGGCATCGCCGCCGGCTTCTACTGGCCGGCCGTGGAGCTGGCGGTGCCCCTGTGCGCCGGCAGCCTCCCTTCAGCGCAGGGGTTCGCTCTGGTGCGCAGCGCCGATGCCCTCGGGGTCGCCAGCGGAGCGTTGCTGGGGGCGCTGCTGGCGGCCTGCGGCTGGCTGCGAGGGATTTATCTGATCGACATCAGCTGCCTGCTCGCCCTGCTGGCCCTGCTGCAGGGGAGACCCCTGCCGGGTGCCCCGCCGGCGGCCCGGATGGATGGCGAGCGACTGCCGCTGGGTGGCTGGCTGCCGCCACTGCTGCCGCTGCTGCTGGTGACGGTGCTGGCCACCGCCCTGCCGGTGCTGATGCAGGGCGCCCTGCCCCTGGACCTGGTGAACGGCGGCCTGCGGCGCCCGCCCCTGCCCGAAAGCCTGGGGGCCCTGATCATCGGCCTGCAGCTGGCTCTGCTGCTGCTGCTGCAGTGGCCGGTGGGCCAGGCCCTGGCGCGCCGGCCCGTCGGCAGCGGTCTGGGATTGAGCCTGGTGAGCTTCGCGGTGGGCTGCGCCCTGCTGGCCTTGTCGGCGTTCAGCCGCCAGGGGCTGGTGGTGCTGCTGCTGGCCCAGCTGCCCCTGGCCCTGGGGGAGGCCGCCTTCCTACCCACGGCGACGGAGGCCCTGGTGGAACTGAGCCCCAGCCACCGCCAGGGCCTGGCGATGGCCCTGTTCTCCCAGTGCTTCGCCATCAGCGCCCTGATCGCACCGCTGGTGGCGGGCTGGCTGCTGGATGGCCAGGGCAACGGCGTGGCGCTGTGGCTGGGCATGGGAGCCCTGTGCCTGCTGGGGCTTCCCCTGGTGGGGCAGCTGGAGCGCTTCCAGCGCCGCAACCTGTTGCAGGTGCTCAGCGGCAGCGGCCCGGCCGGAGAGGGGGGCCGCCAGAGCGGCGGTGAGCGCCGGATTCTCTATCGCTTTGCTGAGCCACCCGCCGGCAAGGGCCCCAAGGAGAAACAGCCCCGGCAGGGATCCCCCAAGGGCTAGGGATCAGGCAGCGGGCTGTTCGCCCGAGGGAGGAGCCGCCTCGGCCGAGCGGGCCTGACGGCTCAGCCAGGCCTCATGGGGCAGGGGCTCGGTGCCGTACTCCCAGTCGTCGTAGTCGGGGTCGTTGCGGATCGTCTGGTGGACCCGCTTCTGCACCTCGAAGTCATGGGGATGGTCCTCTCCGGCCGGTTGCGACGGGGTGGGGGGAACCTGGGAGGGGTCAGCGGAGGCCATGGACGGGTCCGTGGATGCCTCCATTCTCACCCGTGCTGTGATTGCCGCCTTGAACGAAGGCCAGAGCGGCGGCGGATGCCTAACCTCCGCCGAGCGCTACAGACCCATCCATGCGTTCTTCTGCTCAAGGGCCGCTATCCACAGGCCCACATGGCCGGGATGACAGGCCTTGAGCTCTGCCTGTATGACGGGGCCAGCCGCAAGGCGCGCGTGGCCGATGCTGACCGCCTGATCAACCCGCCGGCTTCCAAAGCGCAGACGCCTTGACCCTCGCTCAGCCTTGCCATGGCCCCCGGCGCCTCCTGCTGACTGGGGCATTGCCGCTGATCGCTGCCGGCTGGATCAGTACAGCCCTGCTGCCTTACACGCCAGCCGGGGCCGCGCCTGCCATGGAGGCCAGCGGTGCACGTTGCAATCTGGCGGGCAACACCCTGGAGATCATCAACTGCCAGGGCCGGGAGCTGGCCAGGCTGAACAGCACGCTGCGTCGCTACCTGGCG
>JBAWXG010000158.1:0-2531 GCA_037144195.1 Synechococcus sp. ELA057 | reverse complement strand
CCGCGGTGCGCGCGAGCCTGCAGAGCCTGGAGGTGAAACAGCTGCGGGTGAGCTCGCCATCCAGCTGGCCCAGGCCGGCCCAAGGGGGCCAGCCGGCGGCCGTGCAGGCCACACTCCAGCTGAGCGGCAGCCTGGAGCCCAGCCGCCTGCAGCCGCTGATCCGCGGTGTGGGCGCTCTGGCGGGTGTGCAGCTGGCACCGGTGCGCACGCAGGCCGACGCGAGCGACGATGAACGGGTGCGCCAGGAGTTACTTCGGCTGGCCTATCAGGACGCCCTGCGCCAGGCCAGGCCGCTGGCTGCCCTGATCGGCAGCCGCGATCTGAAACCGCTCGAGATCCGCGCCGATGGCGTGGACATGCCTCCGATCGCGATGCGGGCCATGGCGGCCGATGCCATCGCGCCCTTCAACCCCCAGGAGCTGGAGCCTCCGAAGGATCGTCTGGGGCTGCAGGTGCGCTTCTGCGCCCTCTGAATCAGCAGCGGCTGATCAGAAGCGGTAGCCGAGCTTGAAGTACACCCCATTTCCTAGAGATGAGGTCTGCCAGGGGCCGGGGTTGTCGGCATCGAAGAACTGCTCCACCCAGCCAAGCTCCGCCGACCAGTTGTCGCCACCCAGCCAGCGCACCAGCACACCGCCAGAGCCCACCGAGTCCTCCAGGGTGAATCCCGACACCGTGGTGGTCACCTGGCCCGCACCGATGAAGGGCACCAGCTGCAGGGCCTGCCCCTTCTTCTGCCAGAAGGTCCACACGGTCTCGAGGGTCCCGAGAATGCCGGTGTCGCCGCTGATCAGCTGGCCCGGCAGACCGCGGATGCCCACATCGGAGCCAAGGGCGAACTGCATCGCGTTCAACAACGGATTGAACGCGTACTGGCCGGCGACCCGGGCGTTGACCTGCCAGCTGGGCGCGAAGGCCCAGGCACCCGAGATCAGTGTGCCGATGGCGGTGGCCTGGCCGGGGTCGATCCCGGCGGCCTGCAGATCCTGGCGTTGATCCGCTGGCATGGCCGCCGGTACGCCCTGCAGCAGATAGGCGTTGCCGCTCCAGGCGGAGGAACGGCTGATGCCGCTGCCCCCCACCCCCAGTTTCAGATAGCCGGAGGTCGGACTGCTGATCACCGTCGGCACCGTGCTGGGCAGAGCCTGATCATTGATGAAGGTGTTGCTGCGGTTCTCGCTGAAGGCCAGGAAGAGATTCCAACGCTGTTTCAGGGTTTCGGAGAACACCCACTCCAGCTGACCGAAACCCTGGTACTGGGAACTTGAAATGCTACTGGCGGGGGCCGGAAGCTCAACCAGATTTCGGCGGCTGAAACCGAAAGCACCAGTGAAATTGAGCCGATCCGCCACAGGCAACGTGTAGCTGAGCGACGTGATCAGGGATCCAAAGTTCGGATCGGCTGAGTTATCAACCTCTCCATAAATCAGAAATGTGTCACCCCTCATCGCCAGAGAGGGCTTCAGGAACGTGGCCACGGAGCGGTACTGACCAGACCCATTGCTGCCGTCGTCCCGCACGGACAGATCTCCCTGCCAAGGGCTGGACCCAGACGTGATGTTGATCACCAGCACGGCCTGGCTGACATCGCTGCCGAGCCGCGACAGGTTGGCGCGCACCGATCCCACCCCGGGCTGGCGGCGCAGCAGCTGCAGCTGCTGCTCCACCTCGCCCAGATTCAGCACCTGGCCCCGCAGGGGACGCAGCAGCCGCTGAACCCGCAGGTTGAGCACGGCGTCGTTGCCGTTGACCCGAAGCTCCACGATGCGCCCGGGCACCACCTCAAGACGGCCGGCCCCAACGCTGCTGGTGACAAAGACGCGGGAGTTCACATACCCCAGCGCCACCAGGCGGGCCGAGAGGGCAGCGGCGCAGGCATTGAGCCGCTCCTGGGCGGAAACGATGGCAAGACAGGGCGCCAGCAGCGTCTCCAGCTCAGCGGGCGCCAATGGAACCTGACCCTCAATGACAGGCTGTGGCTGCGGCCTGGCGGGCGCGGTGGGGCTGACGGGTGGTTCCGCCCCGGGCGCCGCCGGCTGGACCGACGGGGGCGGCGCAGGGGCCTCGATCAGCGCAGGGGGCTTGGGGCCGCTGCCGGGTCTCGGCTGGCGCTGCTCCTGGGCATCGGGGCCAGGCAGGCGCACAGGACCGACCTGGACCGGGGGAGCTACGAGTTGAGCCAGGAGCAGAAACATGGATCCGCGAAATCCTGGAATGATTTAAATCATTCTGGAAGCCTTATACGCAGGATGGCTATTCGCCTATGCCGGTGTGAGCAGTGTTCCCCGCACGATTCACCGCGGCATCACTCTGCTCGGCACCCCCTGTTAATCAGGCAACGCCCCGCAGCTCCCAGATCTCCAGCGGCTCCTCGCGGCCCTTCACATGCATGGGCCCCCACGAGAGCCACTGCAGCTCCTGGCGGTGCAACAGATCGTGGGTGGTGGAGGACACCAGGATGCGACAGGGGTTGTCATGACGCTCCTTGGCCAGGCTCTCCAGGCGCGAGGCGCAATTCACCGTGTCGCCGA
>JBAWXG010000157.1:0-2537 GCA_037144195.1 Synechococcus sp. ELA057 | reverse complement strand
GGAGTTGTGAAGGCAGTGAAAAGCCACCCCGCGGGGTGGCTTTTTTCATGGCTGCTTATAAGGGGATTCAGGCTCAGATCTCTGCTGTGAGATTGATTTGAGCAAGGCTTTGAATGCTCTGGAAGCGGCCTGGATCCTGCGGCTGATTTCCGGGCCGTTCGCTGAAGCGGCAGTGGATGCCGCATTGCTGCGCAGCATGTAGCTCGTCAACTGAATCGCTGACAAACAACACCTCTTCACCCTCGCAATCGAGTGTCTGCAGGATTGTTCTGTAGCTTTCGGGCTCCTGTTTGATGCCAACCCTTGTATCAAACCAATGGCTGAATAGTGGCCTCAGGTCTCCATCCTGGGTGTGTCCATAGAGAAGTTTCTGTGCCGCTACCGATCCGGATGAATACACCGAAAGCGTCAGTCCCTCGCGATGCCACTGGCGCAGGGTGGGCCCCACGTCGGCATAGAGATCAGCTCTGATCGCACCGCTGTTGTATCCCTCTTGCCAGATCAGGCCCTGCAGATCCTTCCAGGCCGTCAGTTTGCGGTCCTGGCGGTTGAGCCAGCGCAGATAGGGCAGCACGGCCGCTGGTGCCAGCTTGGTTTGTTGATCAGGCGATGAAGCGTGCAGCTCATCACGCAGCGCAACGGCCTCGGGCTCGGTTTCCTGTTGCCAGCTGCGTTGCAGCTCAGCCGTCAGCGCCAGCAGCGTCTCATCCTTGTCGTGCTGTTCCAGATAGGTCTGCAGCTGGGCCTGGGCATAGGGAAACAGCACCTGGCTCACGAAGCTCACCGGACAGGTGGTGCCCTCGATATCCAGCAGGATGTGGCGAATCGCGTGGGTCATGCCGGTGCGCTCAGGGACTCAAGCAGCAGCTCGCGCCAGTGCTGTTCCAGCAGGAACTCCAGGATCTCGAGGTGGCGCTGCGCTTGCACAAGATCCTTGCCCCAGGCGTAGAGGCCATGGCCTGCAATCAGCAGCCCGTAGGGAGCCTTGTTCAGATGGGGCCGTGCAGCGGCGCTCAGCCGGATCAGATCCTGATCATTGGCAAGAACGGGAATGCTGATCTCAACCGCGTGGCTCTGGATACCCTCCAGGCCCTTCAGCATTTCAAGCCCCTCGAGCCTCAGGGTGCCGCTGGCCTGTACGGATCGCTTCTTCAGGATCCAGCGCGACAGCAGGGTGCCCGCCTGGGAATGGGTGTGCAGCACGGCCCCGGCCCCGGTCTGTTGGACGATCTCCAGGTGCAGGGGTGTTTCCGCACTGCTTCGACCGACTCCATCGAGCACCGTGCCTTGCTCATCCACCACGATCAGCATCCGTGGCCGCACGCTTCCCTTGTCAACACCGCTGGGGGCCATCAACAGCTGCAGTGGATCGCGTTGCAGCACGCAGCTGAAGTTGCCTCCGGTGCCGTCGCACCAGCCACGCCGATGGATGGCCGCCATCGCACGGCACAAGCGGCCAGCCAGCTCACTCCTGGTCCCCGCCGTCTGAGGGTCGGCTGGTGCGCTGTGGATCGGGGCTGCAGTCATGGGTTTCAATCTTGTGCCCAGTCTGCAGGCCGTTTGCGCCTGCTCCTCGCTGGGGGGTGTTCCTGCGGACCGGTGCAGGTGTTTCAGGTCTGGCAGCTTGGGCACCAGTGGCTGCTGCGTCCCGCGAGCTTCTCGCGCCGGATCACGGTGCCGCAGCGCCTGCAGGGCTGGCCGCTGCGGCGATACACCCAGGCCATGCCGCCATAGTTGCCGTTGGTGCCGGTGAGATCGCGGAAGTCGCTGAAGGTGGTTCCGCCGGCACCGATGCTCTGCTCGAGCACGTCGACCAGGCACTGCCGCAGCCGCTCGATCTGGGGGCGCTTCAGCCGGCCGGCCAGGGTCTGGGGGGCGATCCCTGCAGCAAACAGCGCCTCATCGGCGTAGATGTTGCCCGCTCCTGCCACCAGGGCCTGATCCAGCAGGGCGGATTTGATCGGTCGCCGGGATCCCTTCAATCGCTGGCTCAGATAGCTGGCGTCAAAACTGGGATCGAAAGGTTCAGGCCCCAGACGCTTCAGACCGGTGATCACGGCCTCAATCGGCGTCTGATCCGGCACCCACCACATCTCCGCGAAGCTGCGGGTGTCGATGAAGCGCAGTTCCTGCCCCTGCCGGTTCCAGATCTGCACGCGGGTGTGAGGGCAGGGAGGATGGGCAAGGCTGCGCTCCGCCTCCAGCCACAGAAACTGGCCGGTCATGCGCAGATGCACGCCCCAATGGCCCTGATCCAGCCGGGCGATCAGATATTTGCCGCGGCGTGTCCAGGTCACGACGCTGCGACCACTCAGCCCCTCGGCGAATCCCACTGGATCCAGGCGCGGTGCCGCGATGGCCCGCGCACGGTGCACGATCACCCGGTCGATGCGAAAGCCGCAGGTGCGTTCCTGCAAGCCCCGCCGCACGGTTTCCACCTCGGGGAGTTCGGGCATCGTCGCCGTCGATGGGGCGAGCTGAGGGGAACAGGGCCTCCCCGGTCTCTGGGGGCGTCTGCAAAAACTGCCTGCAGAGCA
>JBAWXG010000156.1:0-2554 GCA_037144195.1 Synechococcus sp. ELA057 | reverse complement strand
CCGCGGTGCGCGCGAGCCTGCAGAGCCTGGAGGTGAAACAGCTGCGGGTGAGCTCGCCATCCAGCTGGCCGAGGCCGGCCCAAGGGGGCCAGCCGGCAGCCGTGCAGGCCACACTCCAGCTGAGCGGCAGCCTGGAGCCCAGCCGTCTGCAGCCGCTGATCCGCGGTGTGGGTGCTCTGGCGGGTGTGCAGCTGGCACCGGTGCGCACAGAGGCCGACGCGAGCGACGATGAACGGGTGCGCCAGGAGCTGCTGCAGCTGGCCTATCAGGACGCCCTGCGCCAGGCCCGGCCCCTGGCTGCCCTGATCGGCAGCCGCGATCTGAAACCGCTCGAGATCCGCGCCGATGGCGTGGACATGCCTCCGATCGCGATGCGGGCCATGGCGGCCGATGCCATCGCGCCCTTCAACCCCCAGGAGCTGGAGCCTCCGAAGGATCGTCTGGGGCTGCAGGTGCGCTTCTGTGCCCAGTGAAATGGCGATTCCGCTGGGCCATGGAAGGCTTCAGAAGCGATAGCCGAGCTTGAAATACACCCCGTTGCCAAGCGATGCGTTCTGCCAGAAACCGGGGTTGTCGGAGGTGAAGAACTGATCCACCCAGCCGAGCTCCGCCGACCAGTTGTCGCCGCCCAGCCAGCGCACCAACACCCCACCGGCGCCCACGGAATCCTCGAAATTGAGCCCGAGGAGTGAGGTGCTGACGCTGCCGGCGCCGATGAAGGGCACCAGCTGCAGGGCCTGCCCCTTCTTCTGCCAGAAGGTCCACACGGTCTCGACCGTGCCGAGCACACCGGTATCGCCGCTGACGAGCTGACCGGGCAGACCGCGGATCCCCACATCCGAACCCAGGGTGAACTGCATCGAGTTGAACAACGGATTGAAGGCGTACTGACCGCCGACCCGGGCATTGAGCTGCCAGCTGGGCGCGAAGGCCCAGGCGCCGGAAATCAAGGTGCCGATCGCCGTGGCCTGGCCTGGATTGATCCCGAAGGCTTGGATGTCCTGGCGTTGATCAGCCGGCATCGCTGCCGGCACCCCCTGCAGCACGTAGGCATTGCCGCTCCAGGCGGAGGAACGGTTGATGCCGCTGCCCGCCACCCCGAAGCGCAGATAGCCATTGGTGGGGCTGCTGATGACGGTCGGGAACGTTCCAGGCAAAGCCTGATCGTTGACAAAGGTATTGGTACGGTTCTCGCTGAAGGCCAGGAACAGATTCCATCGCTGCTTCAGCGACTCGGAAAACACCCATTCCAGCTGGCCGAAGCCCTGATACTGCGAACTGGAGAAACCGTTGAGCGGAGGTTGGAGCTCAACCAGATTGCGGCGGCTGAAACCGAAGGCACCGGTGAAATTGATCTGATCCGTGATCGGCAGCGTGTAACTGATGGAGGTGATCAGGGAACCGAAGTTCGGATCGGCGGAGCTGTCCACTTCCCCGTAGACGAGCAGGGTGTCTCCCCGGGTTGCCACCGAGGGCTTGAGGAAGGTGGCCACCGCCCGGTACTGACCGGAACCATTGGTGCCGTCATCACGCACGGAGATATCGCCCTGCCAGGGACTGGGGCCAGGGGTGATGTTGATCACCAACACCGCCTGGCTGACATCGCTGCCCAGACGCGACAGGTTGGCGCGCACATTGGCCACCCCGGGCTGCCGCCTCAGCAGCTGCATCTGCTGTGCGACATCGGGGAGGTTCAGCACCTGTCCCCGCAGGGAACGCAGCAGCCGCTGCACGCGCCTGTTGAGCGCGGGGTCACTGCTGTTGACCCGCAGCTCCACGATCCGCCCAGGCACGACCTCGAGCCGACCGTCGCCGGCGGTATCGCTCACATAGACGCGGGTATTGACATACCCCTGCGCCACCAGACTGGCCGTCAGGGCGGCGGCGCAGGCATTGAGCCGCTCCTGGGGTGCAGCGATGGCCTGACAGGGCGCCAGCACCTTCTGCAGCTCGGCCGGATCCAGGGGCACAGGGCCTGAGATGCTCGGTGGCGGCTGCAGCGGAACTGCCGAGGTGGGCGCTCCGGGCTTGGCCGGGGCGGGGCCCTGGGGTTTCGGGCTGGGCGTCGTGGATGGCGATCCGGACCCGTTCTGGGGCTCCACGATCACGGCGGGGGTCTTCGGCCCCGATCCGGGCTGACGGGGACGCTGCTCCTGAAGATCAGCACCGGGAAGACGCACCGGGCTGTTCTGAACGGGGGGGGCAACAAGTTGCGCGAGGAGCAGAAACACGGTTACCAGATCCCTCGTGACAAATCCGACGAATTCTCTGGGATTTTGCGCCGAAGAACTAGCTCCTTATGACGGTGAATCCAGAGTCTCAAGGGTCAGAGCACCCACCCGCTGCCTTCAGAGAGACTCCTGGCCCCGCAGCTCCCAGATCTCCAGCGGCTCCTCGCGGCCCTTCACATGCATCGGCCCCCACGAGAGCCACTGCAGCTCCGGGCGATCGAGCAGGGTATGGGTGGTGGAGGACACCAGGATCCGACAGGGGTTGTCGTGACGCTCCTTGGCCAGGCTCTCCAGGCGCGAGGCGCAATTCACCGTGTCGCCGA
>JBAWXG010000155.1:0-2554 GCA_037144195.1 Synechococcus sp. ELA057 | reverse complement strand
GGCCGCAGCTGTCCGCCGAGCCCCAGCTCCCCGATCAGGGCGGTGCCCGGCGGCAGGATCAGGTCGCGGAAGCTGGCCACCACGGCCGCCGCTACCCCCAGATCCGCCGCGGGCTCCTCCACCTGCAGTCCGCCCGCCACCGCCAGATAGCAGTCGAAGCGTGACAGGGGCAGGCCCAGGTGCTTCTCCAGCACCGCCAGAATCTGATGCAGCCGGTTGACGGCGATGCCGGTGGCGGTGCGCCGGGGGCTGGCATAACTGGTGGTGCTCACCAGGGCCTGCAGCTCCACCACCAGCGGCCTGGTGCCTTCGCAGGCCACGATCGTGGCGGTGCCGGAGCTGGGCTCCTCCCCGCCGAGAAACAGCTCACTGGGATTGAGCACCTCGCACAGCCCCCGGTCGCGCATCTCGAACACCCCCAGCTCATGGGTGGCACCGAAACGGTTCTTGACGGCGCGCAGCAGGCGGTGGCTGGCGAAGCGATCGCCCTCGAAGGTGAGCACCGCATCGACGAGGTGCTCGAGCACCTTGGGGCCGGCCAGAACGCCCTCCTTGGTCACGTGACCCACCAGCACCACAGCGGTGTGCTGGCGCTTGGCGATGCGGGCCAGAGCCGCGGCGCACTCACGCACCTGGGCCACGGACCCTGGAGCGCTGGTCAGCTCGCCGTCATGCAGGGCCTGAATGCTGTCGATGATCGCCACGGCCGGCCGCAGGCTCTCGAGCTCCTGCAGCACAGGCTCCAGGTCGGTCTCGGCCAGCAGCTGCAGACGGGGGTGATCGGCCGCGCTGGGCGCGGCCTCGGGCTCGCCGGCGGCGTCCCCAGCCGGGACCGAGCCGGACGCGTCCCGGCCCGCGGTGCTCGGAGCCGGGCGAAGACCATCCCGACCGGAGGTCGAAGCCATCTGGGGCTGCTCGGGTGCAGCCTGCAGCCGGCGCCAGCGCAGTTTCACCTGCTGGGCCGATTCCTCCGCACTCACATACAGAACCGAGGTCCGGCCGGCCATGGCCTGGGCGCACTGCAGCAACAACGTGCTCTTGCCGATGCCGGGATCTCCTCCCACCAGCACCAGGGAGCCGGGCACCAGACCGCCACCGAGCACCCGATCAAGCTCGCCGTAGCCGCTGGACAGACGCCGCAGCGGGCGATCGCCCACGGCTTCGATCGGCTCGGACCGCTGAGGCATCCCCGGCGCCTCGGCAGCGCCGTCCTCCTGGGGAGCCCGGCGCCGGCGTCCTGCTGCCGAGGCTGCGGCACTCTCCCGCTGCTCCACGAGGGTGTTCCACTCGCCGCAGGAACTGCAGCGGCCGAAGTACTGGCGCGTGCGCGCGCCACAGGCCTGACAGACGTAGACAGCAAGGGTGCGGGGCACGGAACTATGAAGAAAGATGGCGTTTCGTAATGGATTTCACCGCTTCGCTTTTCAGTGGATAGAAGGCATCAGCGGCTGCCTGAGCGCAGCGCTCCGACGCCCATCCGTGGCGGACTGCCGCACCGCCATCACCCTCCTGCATGACCGCGACCCCTGCTGCCAAGGAGACCATTCTCGTCGTGGATGACGAGGCCAGCATCCGCAGAATCCTGGAAACCCGGTTGTCGATGATCGGCTATCAGGTCGTCACCGCCTGCGATGGCGAGGAAGCGATCACAGCCTTCCGCAGCACCATGCCCGATCTGGTGGTGCTCGACGTGATGATGCCAAAGCTGGACGGCTACGGCGTCTGCCAGGAACTGCGGCGCGAATCCGATGTGCCGATCGTGATGCTCACGGCGCTCGGCGATGTGGCCGACCGGATCACCGGCCTCGAACTGGGCGCCGATGACTACGTGGTCAAGCCCTTCAGCCCCAAGGAGCTCGAAGCCCGCATCCGCTGTGTGCTGCGCCGCGTGGACAAGGAGCAGATCAGCGGCATCCCCAACTCCGGCATCATCCAGGTCGGCGATCTGCGCATCGACACCAACAAGCGCCAGGTGTTCCAGGGCGAGCAGCGCATCCGCCTGACCGGGATGGAATTCAGCCTGCTGGAGCTGCTGGTCAGCCGCTCGGGCGAACCCTTCAGCCGCGGAGAGATTCTCAAGGATGTGTGGGGCTACACCCCGGAGCGCCACGTCGACACGCGGGTGGTCGACGTTCACATCTCCCGGCTGCGTTCCAAACTGGAGCAAGATCCAACCAACCCCGAGCTGATCCTCACGGCCCGGGGAACCGGATACCTCTTCCAGCGGATCACCGAGACTCCCCTGGTCGACCAACGCCTACCGGATCCTCGCCTCCCAGCCGAACCCCGCACCACTCCCGTTGCCACCGAAGGAGCCTGACAACAGCGACCTCCGCCCCTCCCGGGGCCGGGGCGACCGCAGCAAACCGAGCCGGGTCATCCGCCGGCTGGTGGTCTGGTATCGGCGCAATCCCACCGTCAACACCCTGGTGGGGACGGCCAGCGCGCTGGTGGACACCGCCAACGCCACGGCCGGTGCCACCGCCTCGATCGCCGGATCGGTGGCGGACACGGCCAGCAATGCCGCCGGCAGCGTCGCCGGAGCCGCCACATC
>JBAWXG010000154.1:0-2614 GCA_037144195.1 Synechococcus sp. ELA057 | reverse complement strand
CGATCGCCCACCTGGCCGCCGCCCTCGCCATAGAACGGCGTGGTGTCGAGCACGATCTGCACCGCATCACCGGTCGTGGCGCGCGTTGCCGGTTCGCCGTTGGCCACCAGCGCCAGCACGCAGCAGGGATGCTCCAGGGCCTCGTATCCCTTGAACGCGGTGGCGTCCAGCTCTGATGCCACCTGCTCGATCGCATCCTGGAGCGTCAGGTCGATGCTCACCGCCGCCGCCTTGGCCCGCTGCCGCTGGGCCTCCATCGCCGCCTCGAAGCCCGCCAGGTCCACCGTGAGCCCATGCTCCTCGGCGATCTCCTCGGTGAGCTCCAGCGGGAAGCCGTAGGTGTCGTACAGCTCGAAGGCCTGCTCGCCGGAGATCTGCTGCGGCCTGGCCTCCAGCACCTCCGCCAGCAGCTTCTCGCCGCGCTCGAGGGTCTCCAGAAAGCGGGCCTCCTCACGGGCCAGCTCCGCCAGGATCGGCTCGCGCCGCTCGATCAGCTGGGGATAGGCGTTCTGCATCAGGGTGATCGATGCCTCCCCCATCGCCGTCAGGAAGGGTCTGTCGATGCCCAGGAGCCGTCCGTGACGGACGACGCGGCGCAGGAGGCGCCTGAGGATGTAGCCACGGCCCAGATTGCTGGCGGTGACGCCGTCGCCGATCAGCTGGGTGATGGCGCGGCTGTGGTCGCCGATCACCTTGAGGCTGGTCTTCCCTTTGGCATCGAGGGCTTGGTACTCGGTGCCGGCGAGGGCGGCGGCCGTTTCGATCAGCGGGAAGATCAGATCGGTTTCGTAGTTGTTGGGCACCTGCTGCAGGATCTGGGCCATGCGCTCGAGGCCCATGCCGGTGTCGATGCAGCGGGCTGCCAGCGGCGTGAGGCTGCCCTCCGCGTCGCGGTTGTACTGCATGAACACCAGGTTGTAGAACTCGATGAAGCGGCTGTCGTCCTCCAGATCGATGCCCTCATCGCCCAGGTCGGGCTTGAAGTCGTAATAGATCTCCGAGCAGGGGCCGCAGGGGCCTGTGGGGCCGGAGGCCCAGAAGTTGTCGGCCTCATCCATGCGGATGATGCGCCTGGGGTTCACACCCACCACGTCGCGCCAGATCGCCTCGGCCTCGTCGTCCTCCCGGAAGACGCTCACCACCAGGTTCTGCGGGGAGAGCCCGAACACCTCGGTGCTCAACTCCCAGGCCCATTCGATCGCCTGCTGCTTGAAGTAATCGCCGAAGGAGAAGTTGCCGAGCATCTCGAAGAAGGTGTGATGCCGCGCCGTGCGGCCCACGTTCTCGATGTCGTTGGTGCGGATGCACTTCTGGCTGCTGGTGGCCCGCGCCGCCGGGCGCTCCTGCTGGCCCAGGAACACCGGCTTGAACGGCAGCATCCCGGCGATCGTCAGCAGCACCGTGGGGTCCTGGGGGATCAGGGAGGCACTGGGCATCAGCCGGTGCCCCCGCTGCTCGTAGAACTGCAGAAAGGCCTGGCGGATTTCGGCGCCGCTGCAGGGCCGGACCGTGCCGGTGGCGGGGATCTCCGGGGGAGCGGCGGTCATGGGGTGGGGCTGGCCTGGGCGATCGTCCATGATCGCTCGCCAGAGCCCGCCTGCCTCCGTGCCCCTCCGCCCGGTCGCCCCTGAAGCCCGTGCCCGCCTGCGCCTGGCCTCCCTGAGCTGGGCGCTGGTGGCCGCCGTGGCCGCCGCCGGGATCGCGGCCGGCCTGGTCCTGCCCCGGGGTGCGGATCCCCTTGATCCCTGCCTGCGGGCGGCGATCAGCGGCCTGTTCTACGGCCTGCTCAGCTTCCATCTGCAGCGGGTGGATCCCGATGACGGCCACCTGCAGGCCGGTCTGGTGGGGGCGGTGTGTGGCCTGCGCAGCCTCGGCGCATCGACGCAGCCGGGGATCGATCAGCTGCTGGCCGCGATCCCGGTTTCCAGCGACCCCGTGCCGTTGGGCCTGCTCTCAGCAATGATGGAGGTGCTCGGCATCTGGCTGCCCCTGTGGTTGCCGCTGTGGCTGCCGATCATCGGCAGCGCTCTGATGCTGCATGGGGTTCAACGCTGGCTGCCCTTCCGGTCCTGAATCCGGGGGGAGCCTCCTGACCATCGGCCGCAGGACCCCGCCAGGCCCCTACACGCACCCATGAGCCTGCTGCACGCCACCTGGCTGTTTCCTCCAGAGGGATCCGGAGGGCGCCTGCTGCTGTGGGCCGACACCTGGCGCGCCGTCGATCCGATCCAGCCCGAGGAGGGCCAGGCGCCTCCCCATCCCTTCAGCCTGGGGGAAGACGACCTGGCCACCTGGCTGGATGACCATGGGCTCTGGTCGGAGGCGCTCAGGCCCGCCCGGGCCTCGCTCACCCTGCCGAGCCGCGGCCAGCCGCTGAAGGGCCGCAAACGGGGGGCGGAGAGCGATTGGACCGGTCTGCCGCTGCAGGCGGGTGAGCCCGTACCCAAGGAGCCGCTGTGGTGGCCCTGGCGCGTCGATGGTCTGGCGCTGGAGCCTGGCGCTGCGGCCGAGTGGCTCAGCGGTCTGCCCCTCTCCGGCGATCATCCCGACCTGGCGGAGGATCTGCGCTGGTGGACCCATCTGCAGCGCTGGGCCCTGAGCCTGATCGCCCGCG
>JBAWXG010000153.1:0-2626 GCA_037144195.1 Synechococcus sp. ELA057 | reverse complement strand
AGGGAGCCGGCGACGGGCTCGCGGATGCCATCGATGTCCACGGGGGGAGCAGCGATGAAGGCGACGATGTAGCAGATGGTGGCGGCCAGCAGGCAGGGGATCATCAGCACACCGAACCAACCGATGTAGATGCGGTTGTTGGTGGAGGCGACCCACTGACAGAAGCTTTCCCAGCTTCCCTGCCTGCCGCTGCGAATAGCGGTTGCCATGGAAAGAGAGCGATCGTGGATGGAGGTATGCCTCCGGGCTGCCGTTGCGCTCCTGGAATCGCGTTGAGAGGCGATCCGGTCCGCATCAGAGCTGGAGGTAAAGGGATGCTACGGCCACTCTCAGAAACCACAACGCGCCCTGTGGCGATGTGCCAAATCGAGAAGAATGTTTATGAAGCTGAGTAACGCTCAGGCTCCGGCGCTGGTCATCTGGCGCTGCTGCAGCCACTGGCGCGCCTGGTTGAGAAAGCCGCTCCAGTCGATGCGTTCCAGCTCCGCCGCCCGGCTCACGAGCATCGGCGCCTGCTGCCGCAGCGCTTCCAGATCCGCCTCGGCCACGCCGCTGGAGAGCGCCAGCACATCGGCCATGGCACGACCCACCACCCGAGTGAGATACGCGGCGCTCAGGGCCTGGAGGGCTCCGCCCACCAGCCAGGTGGCCCCATGCAGGCGTGAGGCCGACAGCAGCGCCTGGCTGCTCCACTCCACCAGGCCCAGTCCCAGGGCTGCTTTGGCCAGCTCGGCGGCGGCGGCCTTGAGGGTGTCCTGATCCCAGGGGCAATCCCACAGACGGGCCATCTCCTGCAGCATCAGTCCGTTGGCGATGGCGAGCACCAGCAGATCCATGCTGGGCAGTGGGGCGGCGATCACGCCGGCGGCCACGGTCCACTGGGTGCGCTGCAGCAGGCTCTGCAGCCGGCGGCGCCTGTGGCCCTCCAGCTCCGCCTGCCAGCTGCGGTGCAGCAGCTCCAGCACCCGCACCGTCGTGCCGCGGCGGAGGGTCTCACCCTGCTGACGCAGCCAGTCGCTCAAGGGGCTGAGGACCGATGGCAGGCTCGTGGCCTGGCCATCCCAGGCCAGAGCGCGCTGGCGATCGGCAGCGGGCCATTGGCAGGCCAGTTCCTGCTTCCAGGTCTCCGCCGGGTCATCACTGACCCCCTCCACCAGCAGCCACAGCGGCAGGCTGCCGGGCAGCGCCTCCAGCCAGCGCAGGTCGGCTGCGCTCAGGGGCCAGCGCAGGTGATACAGCAACAGATCGGCCTGCTGGAACGCCTCAGGCCAGGTCCAGCCCTGTTGGCTGGCGGGCAGCGGCTCACCCCAGTGCAGCAGAAGCGGCCTGCGGCTGCGAAGGGCTTCGAGGACAGGACCCTGCTGCTCCAGCGGCGGGGGGGTGCGGCTCACCAGCCCGGCGCTCAGCTGCGGCTGCTCCAGGGCAAGCAGCAGGCCATCGAGCTGCTGGCGCCGCTGGCTGGGGATGGGGTCCCCCTCGCCCATCAGGGCGGTGAACTGGGGCAGCAGGCTGCGGCAACGGGCGCTCCAACCTTCCGGATCCACGGGCAGACGCGGCGTGATCGCCTGCCGCCGCGAGAGCAGCAGCCAGCCGCCGGCCAGGGCGCCGAGCCCAAGCAGCGAGCCTCCACCCAGATGCAGCCAGTGGCCGAGGCCTTCCGTGACCACCACGGTTCCGGCCAGCAACAGGGCTGGGCGGCGCCATGGCAGCGGCCCCGCGCCGATGTGCATCGTCGGATCCGAATGGGTCACGCACGCTTGCCAGATCACAGCATCTTTAGCTCAGGTTCGGCGCAGCTCACCGCCGGTTGCATCCCCTGCAGCGATCGCTCACCACACCCAGGCCTGCGGGCGATGCGCAACACTGGCCGCTGATGGCGGGCAGCGGCATGGCCGACGACACCAACTTTTCCAGCGGCCAGGGGCGTCCGGATGGGGCACCCAGGGGCAACCGCAACGCCGGCGGGCGCGATCTCGGCGGTTTCCGTATCCGGCTGAGCGATAACGAGCTGCAGGCCGCCCGTGCTCTGCAGGAGGCCTTCCAGCTGCGCTCCACCGTGGCGGTGCTGGGTTTCTCCGTGCGCACCCTGGCCCAGATGCTCGAGGAGGGCCAGCTTGATGCCCTGGTGGAGCAGCTCCGGCAGCAGGGCGGTGGCCGGCCCCCAGGCCCGCTCCCCGAGCGTGGATCCTCCCCCGACGGTGAACGCTCCCAGCGTCGTGGCGAGCGGCCCGGTGAGAGGGGAGGCGAATCCCGGCAGGCACGCCCCAACCCCTTTGCCAGGCCCTCCAGGCCGGCTCCCGCAGCAGCGAGCCCAACCGCTGAGGCCTCTGTTGCGTCTTCCGAGGAATCTGCAGCCGAACCCACCGTCGAGGACCAGGTGCCGCCGCTTCAGCCCGATGCTGCCGAGCTCGAGACCGGCGGGGTCCCCGAGGCGATCGTTGAGAGCGCACCGGAGTCGGATGGCGCCGCCGCAGCTGTCCCGGCCTCAGAGGCTGCTGACACCATCGCCGGCTGATCCGCCATGAGCGCCGCGCGGCCGAGGGTGCTCTCCGGGGTGCAGCCCACCGGCGCCCTGCATCTGGGCAACTGGCTGGGGGCCATCCGCAACTGGGTGGATCTGCAGGAC
>JBAWXG010000152.1:0-2634 GCA_037144195.1 Synechococcus sp. ELA057 | reverse complement strand
TCGAGGCCGGAGCCAAACCCTGCCCCAACCTGCCCTGCCGCAGCTACGGCCCGGACGAACCCGCCGACGGGGTGGTGGAGCTGGCAGCCGGCGAAGCGGCTCGTCTCGGCCTGCAGGTGGGCTCGCCGGCGCGGATCACGGCGCTGCCCGCCACACGATCGGTCCCAGCGGTCCCGAACAGGCCCCCGTTGCACTGAACGGTGATAACCGCCTGCCGCCACCACGCTCGCCCCAGCCCAGGGGCGAACACGGGCGCGTTGGGCAGTGGACTGGATGGCGCTCAATGCCGCTGATCAATGGGAGATGCGTTCTGGGGCAGAACGATCCAGGCACAGGGATGGAATGCCATGAGGCCAGGGCACGATCGGTGCAGATTTGCGGATTCTCTGCAGACCGATACAGAAAGAATGCAACTAAATTATTAGAGCTTTATTAACAACCTCCAATGACGTATATCCTCACCCATTTCTGGCCTGGAGCGACCGAGGAGCAATACAGGGCCGAGCTTGCCTCCGTGCATCCTGATGGCGGCCTCCCCAAGGGACAGATCTATCACGCCGCTGGTCAGACAGGTGATGGGGTGTTGATTGTGGCTATCTGGGATTCCAAGGAATCCAGTGATCGTTTTGTTGCCGAAGTTCTGATGCCCAATGTTCGTGAAGCCGGGGGCTTCGAGGGCCAGCCAGAAGAGCGCACAGCTGTTGCATTCAATGTGCAGACCCAGTGACTTGATTCCTCCCTTGCCCCTGTCTAGATCGGTCCGAATTCATTCCTGTCCATGAGGTCCTGATGATCAGCCTTGAAGCCGCGGTTCTGCAATCCATTGACGACATCGCGTTCGCCAAGGATCTCGAGGGCCGCTACATCGCCGGCAACGCAGCCTGGGCTCAGTTGCTGGGCCGCGATCTCGGCGAGCTGATCGGCCTCAGCGACGGGGACCTCTTCCCTGCCGAGGTGGCCGCTGGCTTCCTCGCACACGATGCCGCGATGCTGGCCAGTGGCGCCGCGGCCATGAATGAGGAGTGGGTGACGTATCCGGATGGTCGTGAGGCCCTGCTGGAGACGCGGAAATGTCCCCTGCGCGATGGGGCAGGGGTCGTGATCGGCATGGTGGGTGTCTGCCGCGAAATCCAGGCCCCACGCCGCTGATCTGTGCCCGCGTCAATCCCTGGCCCCCCTGAGCACCAGCACCGGGTTGAGGGGCGCCAGGCGGGTGCCATCGGCCAATGCCGCCCCGCGCCAGGCCTGATGCTGACTGACTCCCACCGTCAGTCCCGCAGTCTCCAGCACAGGCCTCAGCTCGGCCAGGGCCTCCACGGTGGCCAGCGGGATCACCACCACGCCGCCGGGTCGCAACCGCTGCAGCACCGCAGCCAGCACGCTGCGGCGTTCGCGGCCACCGCCACCGAGCAGCACCCGATCCGGATCCGGCAACCCTTCCAGAGCCTCGGGGGCACGCCCCTCGATCACGCCAGCCAGCCTCACTCCGAGCCGTTCCGCATTGGCGCGGATCAAGGCCGCGGATCCACCGCGCTGCTCCAGGAACCAACCAGACAGATCCGGCCGCAACCGCAGCGCCTCCAGGCCCACCGAGCCCACGCCGGCGCCGATGTCCCACAGCACCCCCCGGGCCGGCAGGTCTAGATCCGCCAGCAGCTGCACCCGCACCTCCCGCTTGGTCATCAGCCCGGGGCGGTCGTCGTGCTGGAGAAAGAGGCCGTCTTCGAGGCCGAACAGGGGCAGGGCAGCGGGATCGGCGGGGGATTGCGGCGGCTCGGCGATCAGCAGCACCAGATGCAGCGGATCGATGGCAGCGGGCAGGGGAGCATCCGGCCCGAGGCGCTGCAGCCGCTCCTGCGGATGGCCCAGGCGCTCGCACAGCCACAGGGCATAGGCCGCCTGCAAGCCGGAGGCCCGCAGCATGGCCCGCACCTCCTCGACCCCGCCGCGGCCGGGATCCGTGAGCACCGCCAACGCCGGCGGCCGCTTCTGCAGCGCGGCTGCCAGGGGCCTGGGGTCTCGGCCATGCAGGCTGATCCAGCCGGCGTCCTGCCAGGGGCGGCCGAGGCGGGCGAAGGCCAGCTGCAGCGCGGTGGGGGCGGGATGAAACCGCAGGCGTTCAGCCCCGAAACGCTGCAGCAGCAGCCGGCCGATGCCGTACCAGAGCGGGTCACCGCTGGCCAGCACCACCGCCGATCGTCCGCCGGCCAGGGCCTGCTCCAGGGGAAGCCAGGCCAGTTCGGGCTGATCGATGCAGACCCTCTCGGGCGGTGGACAACCGGGCGGGAGCATCCCCAGGCGCTGCTGCTCCAGCCACCACTGCTCGAAATCGAGCAGCAGGCGCCGGCCGCCGGCCACCAGCTCCGCCCGGCGCAGCAACGCCACCAGCGGTGGCCCCAGGGCCGCGATGCCGCCGGCATCGGTGCCGATCACATGCAGCAGCTCCGGCTGGGCCAGATCGATCGCCGCCACTGGGGCCATGATGCCTGGGCGCCATTCCCCCCGCCTTCATGCGCGACCGCCGCCAGCGCATCCATGAGCTGGTGCTGGCCCTGCTGGCCCAGCAGAAGGAGCTGGAGCTGCTGGCCGGCGACGGCAGCGGCCTGCCCGGCGGTGATCCCGGCAACTGGATCG
>JBAWXG010000151.1:0-2646 GCA_037144195.1 Synechococcus sp. ELA057 | reverse complement strand
TTCACGGGAACACCTCTCCCGCCGCCAGGGCGCCGGCCAGCGTGGGGGCGACAGCATCCTTACCGGCCAGCAGCGGTTTGCCCTCCGGCAGACCCTCATCCGGCCAGCTGATCGCCAGCTCGGGGTCATCCCAGCGGATGGCGCGCTCGCAGGGTTGGCTCCAGAAGTCGGTGGTCTTGTAGAGCACCTCGGCGGTTTTGCTCAGGGTGAGGAAGCCATGGGCAAAACCCACCGGCACCCACAGCTGCTGGTGGTTCTCCGCGCTCAGCCGCGCTCCCACCCACTGCCCGAAGCTGGGCGAGCTGCGGCGCAGATCCACGGCCACATCGAAGATCTCGCCCACCACGCAACGCACGAGCTTGCCCTGGGGCTGGGGCGCCAGCTGGTAATGCAGACCGCGCAGCACCCCTCGACTGGAGCGGGAGTGGTTGTCCTGCACGAAGCTCACGGCCTGCTGGCCATCCGCATCCAGGACCTCGTTGAACACCCGCTCGTTCCAACTCTCAAAGAAGAAGCCGCGGTCGTCGCCGAACACCCGGGGGGTGAGCAGCAACGGGCCGGGGATCGGTTGCCCCTCTTTGGTGTTGAGAGCGTTCGCGCGCATCACCGATGCAGCTGATTGCTGTCATCATCATCGTTCGCCTGGCCGGGGGGCCTGCGGGCCTGACGATCAACTCAGGGCGTGGCTGTCCGGATCCAGAGGCAGACCGCGCACCGCCAGGGCAGCTCGCCGGGCCAGCAGCAGCAGCGGATAGAGGCGATGGGCCCGGGCCGGAGAGGCCAGAAGCGGTGCAAGCAATCGCAGCAGAGCGGCGCTGGGCTGCATCCGGTGGCAGAGCCATTGGATCGCCGCAGCTCCATGGAGCAGCTGATCGCCGGCCATCAGCACGGCGCCGTCCCGCAGCTTCAGGCCCTGCCGCTCCAGCGAGCGTCGCAGCGCGGGTTCGGCGCGGCCATCGTGGATCAGCAGCCCGGGGATGCCGCCGCGAAGCTCGCTTAGCTCTGCGAAGTGTCTGCAGAACAGACAGCCCCCGTCAAACACGAGCACCGGTGCTGCGGGGGAGTGGGCAGGCGCCTGCAGGGAGTCCTCCATACGAAGCAGTCTGGCTGGCTGAAGCAGGAGGGTGCGGCCCTGCCTCAGTCGTGGTCGCTGTGTTTCCGAACTCGGGCGGAGACCTGCGCCTCCGGATCGACCCCGGCGAAGGTGGGCGGCAGCCACACACGCACCACCATCAGCAGGGCGGCCGTGGCGAGAAACACGCACACCGCCACGATCTGCTGCCATTGGGTCTCGAGAACGCCATTGACAATCACTTCGCGCAACACCGAAACGATCGCAATCTCCACGGAAACGCCAATCGAAACGCGTTGTTCCTGCAGGTAGATGATCATCAACCTGAACAGTTCAACGAGAATCAGAATGAACAGAATATCCGCTGTGATGGCATGAAACTGAGGTGTTGTCAGCAGTGAGGCGAAGATCGCCCTGAGCTGCAGCGCCATGACGCAGAACAGGCCCAGGCAGAGGGAAACGATGATCAGATCCTGCACCGCCTCCAGGGCCTGGACGATCTGGGACCGGCGGAATTGCTGGTGCCAGGGGATTCCCGCAGCACCGGGGGTCTGCAGCCGTATGGGCTCGTGATTGACGCTGGAGGCGCCGGCGTCTGGCGCTGTGATCAAGGGAGAGGCGGTCATTGCAATCGTGCTCTGTTTTCATGACTGGCCTGTGAAATTACGGGTGCTTTGCACATCGGTCAATCGTTGAAGGATTGGTGTCTCTGATGGCATTGATGGCTGATGACAGCGATAGCCTTGGCTGACCGATAGGCGAATTGCCGATGCCACGCCTGGTAGTGCTGCAGCATCTTGAGCGGGAGGGTCCCGGGCTGTTCGCCGAGGCGGCGATCGCCAGGGGCTGGTCGGTGTTGCTGTGCCGTCTGGATCGCGGCGATCCGCTGCCCGCCCCAGGGCCTGAGGACCTGCTGCTGGTGCTGGGCGGGCCGATGGGCGTGGAGGATCTCGGGAATCCCGTCTATCCCTGGCTGGAGCCGGAGGTGGCCCTGCTGCGAACGGTGCTCAGGCAGGGCCTGCCCGTGATCGGAATCTGCCTCGGTGCTCAGTTGCTGGCCCTGGCGGGCGGTGGTGGCGCCACAGCGATGCGGGTGGGTGAGCCGCCGCGCCCCCTTAGGGAGGTGGGCTTCGGCGCGATCAGCTGGTTGCCGGATCCCGCCTCGGATCCGCTGCTGGTGGGCTTGCAGCCCAGTGAGCTGGTGCTGCACTGGCACGGCGATCGTTGTCTGCTGCCGCCGCAGGCCGAGCTGCTGGCCTCCAGCCTGCATTGCCGCGAGCAGGCTTTCCGCATGGGCCCCCGGGCCATCGGATTGCAGTTCCATCTGGAAGTCGACGCCCCGCAACTGGCTCTCTGGCTCGAGCAGGACCGCGACTACGTGATCGGCGCGCTTGGCGCCGAGGGCCCGGCGCGGATCGCGGCTGATGCGGAGCGCTGGCTGCCGCAGCTCCAGCGCCGTGGTCGGCGGCTGGTGGACAACCTGCTGGATCAGCTGCAGCCCTGAGCCAGCTCCTGGCGCAATCGCTCCGCTGCGCCTCCGTGCAGCCGCTGCCAGGCCCAGATCAGGCCGCTGG
>JBAWXG010000150.1:0-2741 GCA_037144195.1 Synechococcus sp. ELA057 | reverse complement strand
TCTGCTGCAGCAGCGTCTCCTCGCCGCTGCCGGCCAGGGGCCAGTACTGCTTGGGATAGGTGGCCCGCGACAGCGGCCACAGGCGCGTGCCGGTGCCGCCGCAGAGGATCACCGGGGTGACCCGTGGGGGGCAGAGACTCTGAGGTTCCTGGCGTGGCTGCGTTGGTGGCACCACGTGTTCTTTGACGTACTGGTATTCCAGCAGATCGGGGGCAGATCCTCGGCGTGTCCGCTGGCACCAAAGCCAGGATGGGTCTGGGATATGCGGGTTTTGCATGGGGAAATCGCCGGTCGTGGGGCTGCAGATCGTGCGGCGCCTGATGGCGACGGTCGCGAGGGGGTAGCAGCGGCGGGCTAGGAGGCGCAGGGTCATCGCGGCTTCGCCAAGAGCTTTACCGCGCGCTTCGCCGAGAGCATTGCCGCGGGCTTCGCCAAGGCCAAAGATCTCCTGGTAGGCCCGGCTCTGCTTGACGTTGTCAAGAGTGATGCCAACCATCTCGCAGATCTCCGATACAGGCCGATCGCTGAACCTTGCCAGCACGATTGTCGGAATCAGCGGCAACGCCTCAGCGGCTCGTATGTCGCTGCGTGCCTGCTCGCGCAGGGCATCGCTCACGCTGCGCACCTGGCTTTCGGGCTGGAGCAGCAAGCTCATCCTCTGCCTGCGCTACTGATGCCGGCCCATCGCCTCGACCACAAGGCCGCTGCCATTGGCGTCTGGGCGCCTCAGTCTTAGCCGGACAGCAGATCCGCCGCCCAGGCCGGCAAGGGGTTGCGCTGAACCTCCAGCCTTGCGT
The DNA here is from genome assembly GCA_037144195.1 of Synechococcus sp. ELA057. GTDB lineage: Bacteria > Cyanobacteriota > Cyanobacteriia > PCC-6307 > Cyanobiaceae > Cyanobium. The sequence continues at coordinate 1,944 of JBAWXG010000150.1, read as the reverse complement.
TCACCAGGCTGAAGACCGGCATGAATGGCTGTTCAAACGAGCTGTTGTCAAAGGCCCTGAACTGATCGCAAAGCGGCAGTGAAGCCCGCACATGGCGAAGCAGCCTAGGGATGCCGCTGATCACCTTGTCTGCAGGAACGGCATGGCCACCCTCCTCAACACGCTGGCTGATGCGCGCCTGGTTCAAAGCTGCACACTCCAGGTGGATGAACACCATGATCACCTGATAACCAAGAGCTCTGGCCTGAGCGACAAAGTCGATCTTGGTGGGGTGGGAATACACCGTTTCAAAACAAAAGCTCACACCCAGCAGCAGCAGCCTCTGGCGTTGTTCTTCTGCCAGCTGGGCGGCCTCAATGCTGTGAGCTTCCGGCGCATCGGGATAGGCGATCCGGGCCAGCAGATCTGCATTCACAAAGGGCAGGCCCAGGGGCTGGAGGTACAGGCGGTAGAAAGTGGACTTACCAGCCCCATTGCCACCCACCAGCATCCACAGCTGCGGGGAGTCGCTCAAGGCTGCCCAGAGGTTGTGGCGATGGGATGGAAGGATCCGTCACGAAACAAGCCCACGCTGCGACCGCCATCGGCACGAATCTGCTCGAGGTAGCCAGGATGGTCTGGGCAGGCCTGGTAGCGGCAGCCAGCCGTAGTCACGGCCTGGGCCAGCTGTGGGGATGATCGATCGACATCCACGGCAGCAAACACCTCCACGGGTGAAACGCTTGCCACCGCAACGGGTTGCAGCGTCAGTTTGGTCAAGCCTGCCGCGACATCGAGGATGCTGTCGGGGTCGAGCAGATGAGCAACCTGGCGCCCAAGCGCGGCCCAGTATTCGATCTGTTCGGCTGCGCTGCGGTGGTGCCTGCTTCCCACGCGCGCAGCACTCTCCATGAGCTGGCGCTGCAGCCGCACCGGCGAAGAGGCCTTCGGCATCTGTTACCCCCTCTAAAAACCATCATCCGAATGTAGCAGAATGCTACGTGCTTGGTGCTGTCTGTGGTTGCGGCTCAACCCAGGCGTGCCGGATGGCTCGCATCCATCTGTTTCTGGGGAGGGATCAGGGGATGCATGGTTGGGTCATGGCGCGGCAAACCAATTCAGCGCTTTGGTGTCGTAAGCCAGCACGGTGAGACCACCCGCCTACACACCGTGCACATAGCTCTCGAGCCGTGCTCGCCTGCGCATCTTGAGGAGGCGCTGCGCCCCATGGCGCAGTTCATGCATCACCACACTGGCCGTGTGCAGCCGGTGCGATCGCAAAAGCGTGCGATCAAGATAGCCGGAATCAACGGCACCACTTCCGCCGCCACGGGGGCGACTGCCGCCTGCCGACGCAGACTGCTCGAAATAGCGGGTACTTGGACTTCCGGTTGCAGCAACAGGCTCTTACAGCCGCAGCGACGTCTTGAAGTTATCCATCAGAAGGGATACAACCCTCAATCGGCTTGGCCAATTGATTCGACCTCAGCAGCTGGAGAGTCAGTTGAGCCAGCATCCAGCAGAGCAAGTATCTCATCCAGTTCCTGATTGATGGCCTGCAGTCTCCCTTCCTGCGCTTCGGCTTTGCCACGCCATTCATCCCTTTCTTGAACCAGAACCTCTCGATCAGATTGCAACTGACTATTGGTTGCCTGCAGAGCACTCAACTGCCCTTCAATCTCCTGCTGATTGCTCCGTAACCCATCCCGCTCCACTACCAGCGCATCACGCTCCGCCGCCGCCTGATCCCGCTCAGCCACCAACACGCCCTTCTCTCCCTCCAGCGTCTGCACCTGCACCACCAGCGCATCACGTTCCGCTGCCACCTGATCCCGCTCCGCCACCAACACGCCCTTCTCCCCCTCCAGCGTCTGTACCTGCACCACCAATCCTTCTCGCTCCGTGCTCAGCCCATCACGCTCCACCACCAGCGCATCACGCTCCGCTGCCACCTGATCCCGCTCC
>JBAWXG010000149.1:0-2781 GCA_037144195.1 Synechococcus sp. ELA057 | reverse complement strand
CTGGGCTGCAGTCGCTGCTGGCGGCGTGTGGTCAGGGCGGCGCCCGTGACCGAGGTGCTGATCGCCCAACGGGATCTGCAGGCTTCGCGCAGTGCTCTGGCTGTGGCCATCCAGCGCTGGAACCGCAGCAAGGCAGGTGTCTGGTTCAGCAGACCGGAGGAATCGGCAACTAGGCCGCTGCGTGATGCCAGCCTTCAGCTCTGCGATGCGCCAGGGCACCGGCTCGCCATTGCCGGCAATGGCGATGCCCCTGCTGGAGCGGGCCAAGCGATGGCTTGTCCGCTGCGCATCGCGCATGTGATCAGCGTCACCTGCCTGCTGCGCTCGCCGGCCTGACGATGGGATCTGACCGAGGTGCAACGCATCGATGCAACTGTCCATCGGCGTTGTGGTGGCCTTGCTGTTCCTCAGCGGCCTGCTGATCAGCCAGGTCCGCTTCTGCATGGTCAACGCCGTTGCCAGGGCAGGCCAGGGCCAGTGGGACATCGCCCAGGCGATTGCACTGATCTGCTTGAGCATCAGCGCCGTGCTGATGGCGCTGGAAGCGGCGCAGGGCCGTGTCCCGCACCAACTGGCGCCGGACTGGCAGGTCGCGGCCGGAGGCTTGCTGTTCGGCATCGCTGCAGCCTGGAACCGGGGCTGCTTCATCGGATCCAGCCTTCAACTGGCTGCAGGGGATCTCAGGGTGCTGCTGACCATGGGGGGATGGGTCCTGGGCTTCCTGATCGCCGGCAAGCCCATGGCGCTGAGCGCCCTTGCAGGCATGTCGCAGCGCACCGCCGTTGCCCTGGCCGGATGCCTGATCCTGCTGGGACTGATGCAACTGGCCAACCGCCAGGATTCACCAGAGCCCCCTCTGACTCCCCGCGACAGGGTGGCCTGGCCGGCGTCGCTCGCCTGCGGCGCATTGCTCGCTCTGGTGGACAACGACCTCTGGCGCTGGGATCCGTCCTCCCTGGCTCTGGCCGTCGCCAACCATCTCAGAGGACAGACCACGGCTCCGTTGCTGGGTCTGATGCTGCTGGCAGGAATGGCGACGGAATCCCTTCTGCGTCGCCGCACCCAGATCACCCTGCCGCGCCTGGGCGATCTGGTGCGTCTGCCGCTTGGAATGGCGATGGCGGCGGGAGCCGTGCTGGCCATGGGCGGCAATGACAGCCAGCTGCTGCGCTATCTGCCCGGCGGATCACCCCATGGCCTGGTGGCCGTGGCAACGATGGTCGCCGGAATCGTGATCGGCCTGCGCTCGACCCGATGGCGCACACCACAGCGACCAGGAGCCTGATCGGCAGACGACCGCCAGCCGCGCGCTCAGAAGATCCCGAGCTCCTTCTTCTTGCAGTAGCCACCGCCCACATTCATCCAGCCACTGGGACAAGGCCGGCCATCGGTGGGCTGGAGGGTGTAGCGGATGGGGGAGACACAGCTGCCGCTGAAGTTGTCCACGTACCCCATCGGGCAGAGCGACTGCAGCTTCGGCACCTTGTTCTGGGCCTTCGCCGGCGCGCCGATCGACGCAGCGAGCACCAGAACCAGGAGGGGAAACAGGCAGCGAGGCATGGCGAGTCGGGCGATCAGCATCTCAGGGGTAGACGTTGGGCACAAAATACTGCTCGTTGCGCGGCGGTCTGCGGTACTTGCCACCGGTCTTGCGCGGCGGCAGAACCACAGGCTCCGGTGTCATGTCCTCGTAGGGCACCTTGCTGAGCAGGTGGTGGATGCAATTGAGACGTGCACGGCGCTTGTCGTCAGCCTCCACCGTGAACCACGGGGCCTCCGGGATGTTGGTGTGGGCGAACATCTCATCCTTGGCCCTGGAGAACTCCACCCAGCGATCCCGTGACTCCAGATCCATCGGACTGAGCTTCCAACGCCGGGCGGGATCATCGAGCCGTGACTGGAAACGCGCTTCCTGCTCCTCATCACTGACGGAGAACCAATACTTGATCAGGCTGATGCCGCAGCGCACCAACATGCGCTCGAATTCCGGACAGGACAGCATGAATTCACTGACCTGTTCGGGGGTGCAGAAGCCCATTACCCGCTCCACCCCTGCGCGGTTGTACCAGCTCCGATCAAACACCACGATCTCCCCGGCGGAGGGGAAGTTCTCCACATAGCGCTGGAAGTACCACTGGGTCTTCTGCTGATCGGAGGGTGTTCCCAGGGCCACCACCCTGCAGCCCCTGGGATTAAGCGGCTCGGTGATGCGCTTGATCGTGCCGCCTTTGCCCGCGGCATCACGCCCCTCGAACACCAGGATCAGCCGATAGCCCACGTGCTTGATCCAGTACTGCATCTTCACCAGCTCCACCTGGAGGCGCTCCAGCTCCTCCTCGTAGAGCTTGCGGGTCAGCTTCGGTGCCCGCCCTTCCGTATCGGAGCGCAGATCATCAAGGCTCTTCGACGGATGGTAGCGATCCTCCCCTGTATCACCTCCCTGCAGACAGACGTTGTGATCAACATGATCGCCAGCGGTTGTGGCATACGCCTGAATGCCATCGCGATCCTTGCCGCCGGCCTTGCGATTCCGGGCCTGCTTGCCGTCCTTCCCCGTCGGCTTGGGCTTCTTGTGCTTCTTGTGCTTTTTCGTCTTGCCGAGCTGCTCCGGCGGCGGATCGCCCAGCGTCGGCAGGGAGTCGTGGTCAGCCATCGTGATCTGCTGCGCTGTTGTTGAAGGGGTAAACACCTCTGGGGTCAGACTTGGCCAAGGGCGACACAATTAGCAGGAACAACCGGTTCTCTTCACAAACCGGGTTGTCTATGGATACCGGAATTCCT
>JBAWXG010000148.1:0-2871 GCA_037144195.1 Synechococcus sp. ELA057 | reverse complement strand
GACGATCCTGCTGGCCAAGGCCGGCAAACCCTGGGCCCGCCTGATGCCGCTGGAGGCCTCGGCCCGCCTGCTGGCCCTGCTCAGTGCCGAGCCCGCCGTGGAGGAGGTTTGGCTCTACGGCTCCAGGGCCATGGGCCGCCATCACGCCGGCTCCGACATCGACCTCACCCTGGTGGCGCCGGGCCTGAGCCACCAGGGACGCCTGCGCCTGATGGGAGCCCTTGATGACCTGCTGCTGCCCTGGAGCATCGACCTCTCCCTGCGGCACGAGCTGCCCGAATCCCTGGCTCAGCACGTGGCCCGGGTGGGGCGGCGGCTGGTGCCCTGAGGGGCGCCGGCATGACGCTTGTTGCCAAATGCCGATTCGATTGGGCGAGTGCTTGACAATCCCCCCCCCCCCGATAAAGTTGTTTTTAAATTCAGCAAAGCCATGAAGCTGAGCAAATCTATTATCCATTCCGCCGTCATTAGTGCTTCGATTGTGGCGGCTTCGCTTCCAGCTCGCGCAGCGATTGTTACGTACACCGATCGCGCTGCTTTTCTTGCCGCTTTGTCCAGTTCGTCCCCTGACGACTATAATGATTTAAATGGGTTTTATGCTTCGCCGCTTAGTCGAACGATTACTGGGTACACCTACGATGCCGCGGCTACAGGCGGTCTATATATTGACAACGTGAATGGATCAAAGGCATTATCTACCAATAGTTCAGTCCCCCTTACACTTGCTTTCACGGCGGGAGCTCCTACTGCCGTGGGTGGATATTTCTATAATACCGATTTCAGCCTCAATGTTTTCAATCGCGTCATCACGGTCACGGCCAATCCCGGCGCATCCGCCCAGTCAGTCGTGACCGGCTCAGCCACCAACTTCTTTGGTTGGCTTGATGACAGCGGCACGCCCTTCACCTCGCTTGTGATCGAGCCTGGCGTTGGAATTCCCGTCACCTACGCAACTGTGGATGATCTGGTGCTCGGTCAAGCTGCGCCGGCATCGGTGCCTGGCCCCTTGCCGCTGATCGGTGCAGCCACCGCTTTTGGCTTCAGTCGTCGCCTGCGTTCCCGCATCGCCGCCGCCCGCCCTCGTGCCTGAGGAGGAGCGTCGCGCTCTGGCGCTGTTGCTGGCTGTCGCTGCCCGTGCCCTGGTCTTCGTTTTTGTTGTCGCGGTCGCGGTTCGGTTGTTTCCTGTTCAGCCGCTCGATCCCGCCTGGCAGATGACTATCTGCTCAGCTCTGCTCAATCAGGCGGCGCTGCCCCTGCTGGCCCTGGTGCTGCTGCACGCTGCATCGGCTCTGCATTCCGCCGACGGCCGCCTGGCTTCTGCGCGCAAGCGTTGGCGCGGCCTGGCGGTGGCAGCAACCCTGGGCTTTGCGCTGCTGCTGCCGCTGCAGGGGTTCGCCACCTGGCGTGGCCTCAGCCAGGCCATTCAGCAGGATTCTGCCCGCCGTGCCGATGCGGAGCGGCGTTCAGGGGCGATGCTGCAGGCCATCCAGGCGGCCTCCAGTGTCGACGACCTGCAGGCCCGCATGCAGCGCCTTCGAGGTCCCACGCTCACCCCCGCCGATCGCGCCCTGCCGCTTCCCCAGCTGCGGCGCCAGCTGGAGGCCAATCTGCTGGCCGCCCGGCGTCAGCTGCTGGATCGCGTCTCCGGCCCTTCGCCCAACCAGGTCTGGATGATCCTGAGTGATGGCGTGCGCCTTGCCGTTTCCTCGATGGCCTTCGCCCTCGCCTTCGCGGCCGGCGGCCAGCGCCGGCTCAGCCCTGAGCCGCTGTTGTTGGAATGGTCGCGGGCTTTCGGGCGTTGGAAACGCTTAATGCCCCTGAAGCTGGGCCCCGCCAGAAGCACTCCCAACGATCCGGGTCGTTATCTCAGGGAGATTGAATCCAGAGATCCCTGATGCTCCTGGCAGGCGGGGCTGTTCTCCGCGGCCACGCCGGATCCCCCTGGGCTGGCGCGGGCCTTCCCCCCAGCAGCTCTGGGTGATCCTTCCGGACGCCGTGCATCTGCCGCTCTCGGCCGTGGCTGTTGCGGTCGCCTTCGCCGCCGGCGGCCAGCGCCGAAAGGATGATTTCTCCTTCTTCCTTCATGGCCTTGCGAGAAACCCGGCTGAGGCTTGGTCGGGGGCCGTTCTTCGCCCTGGCGGCAAGAGCGTTGTCACGGAAGCATTGTTGTGGCTGAGCCTTGGCGAGCTTGGAGTCAGCGAGACGATGGCCCAGTGGGGCCGTGCGCGGCGAACCCATTGACTTGGTTAAACTAAGTCCACTTTGCCATCGCTTCCGTGCGCCAGGTCAACCTGCACGAAGCCAAGACCCACCTCTCCCGGCTGGTGGCAGAGGCGGTGGCGGGCCAAGGATTTGTCATCTGCAAGGCGGGCAAGCCACTGGTGCAGGTCACCCGGCTGACCGGGGACGAGGACGCATCCACTCCCCCCCGGCGCCGCCTGGGTCTGCTGGCGGGTCAGTGCTCGGTGCCCGACGACTTCGACCAGATCGCCGCCGAGGAGATCGCCGATCTGTTCGACGGACTGTCCGCTTCTGCACCCAGCTCGGGCGGGCTGTGAAGCTCCTGCTCGACACGCACCTCCTGGTCTGGGCCATGGGCGAACCGGCCCGGCTGGGGCCTGCTCTGCGGGAGCTGCTGGAGGATCCGCAGCACACCCTCTGCTTCAGCGTGGCCTCCCTCTGGGAGCTGGTGATCAAGGCCGCCCATGTGCTGGCGGTGGCCCAGCTGCCGCCCCTGCACCGCGATCCCTTTGATCGCCTGCTGCTGGCCCAAGCCGAGCGCGAAGGCTTGTTGTTGCTCACCGCCGATGGGCTGCTGGCCCGCTATCCCGGTCCGGTGCGCCAGCAGGGCAGCTTCTGAAGCTGGGGCGG
>JBAWXG010000147.1:0-2994 GCA_037144195.1 Synechococcus sp. ELA057 | reverse complement strand
GGGGAATTAGCTCAGCTGGTAGAGCGCTGCGATCGCACCGCAGAGGTCAGGGGTTCGAGTCCCCTATTCTCCATCGCAGCTCCGGATCGAAGCTCCGGCCTCCGGTGTGTTCGGCCAAGGCCCAGCCATGGCAAGCCGGAATCCTTCCTTGCCCCAAGCTGATCCCGGAACCGATCGATGAACTGGAGCGATGAGGCTGAGAAGCTGCTGAAGGAGGTGCCCTTCTTTGTGCGCCCCGCCGTGCGCCGGCGCATCGAGAGCCTGGCCAGCGAAGCGGGCGTTGAGGCTGTCGGTGCGGACTTCTACCGCCAGGCGAAGGAGAGCTTCGGGAGGAAAGGGACCGGCGATGATGTAAAAGGGTGAACGTCTTGGCCTGATCGCTGCCTGTTCGATGTCGCAATCCAAACGTGAGCAGGTAGTGAGCCACCTGCGCTACATCCGTCAGGAACTGCGGGAGATGCATCAGGGCGTGATGGAGGACGGGCTGCTTCCCGAGGCCGGAGAGGTTCGCGGCGTGATGGCGCAGATGGAGGCGCTGCTTGAGTTGCTCGAGGGCAAAGGCAGCCGCAAGAAGGACGGCGAGGCCTGAGCGCCCCGGTGCCTGGGGGCGTCCCGTTGAGACTGGCCTCAGGCGCGTCAAGGGATGCTGATGCCGATCCGCTCAGCGGCCTGCCCCCCTTGCGGAAGCGTCCACGGACTGGTTCCTTTGAGGGCGTCCCCATCACCCTGCCCCGGCCCAAGGCCAGGGCTTTTTTATTGCCATCCCCTATCGGTGGGGGTGGATGCTCGACCAATACCCCAGAGATGGTGTAGACAGGAGAAGCAGGACGCGGGCTGGGTGATGGGGATCACCGCCTGACATCCCGGCCGTCGGTGGGCATCGTCCACCGATCGCCGGGACGCGGCCCACGGGCCGCCCTGCCCCTCTTGTGGTTCCCAGGTTGCCGGCGTAGGAGCCACCCCTCACCATGGGGCCCATGGCCTTCCTGCAGCAGACCCGCTTTCAGCGTCGCATTGCCGACGTTGGCCTGGCGTTGCAGCGCTGGGCCACAAATCCCTGGAGACGGTTGTCCCTGCTGCTGATCGTGCTGCTGGGATCCTTCAGCCTCGGCAGCAGCCTCGGAGTGATCGCCGGAGCCAGGGGGGAGATGGATCCCGTTGCGGCCCTGATCTGCGTGCTGCTGATGGAGGCGGCTGTGCGGCTGCGACGCCCGCTGTTGCGCCGGGGCGGGGATCGCCTCGGGCTGCAACTGCTGGACATGGTGCGGCTTGGGGTTCTCTACGGCCTGGTGATGGAGGGATTCAAGCTGCTCTGGTAGGCCTCAGGGCTCGTCGCCGCGGCTCTGCTCGAACGTGGAGAGCAGGTACAGCAAGGCCATCCGGACGGGGATCCCATTGCTGACCTGTTCCTCCACCAGGCTGATGGAGGGATCGTCGAGCAGGGAACCCGTCAGTTCCACCCCCCTGTTGACGGGACCCGGATGCAGCACAGGAACAGGCCTGCCGCAGAGCGCCAACCGTTCATGGCTCAGGCCATAGAGGCGGTGGTAGGCATCGAGGCTGGTGAGCAGCTGCTGCTGCATCCGCTCCTTCTGCAGCCGCAGGGTCATCACCGCGTCGGCGCCGGGGAGCGCATCCTCCAGATGACGGCAGAGGAACAGGCGTCCGCGATCCGCCACCGGATCCTGCGCCTGGGCGGGGGGTGGAGCATCAAGGAAGTCCGCGAAATCGTCGGGGAGCAGCGTGGGGGGCCCGCAGAGCACCACGTCGGCTCCACAGGCGGTGAGGGCCCAGAGATTGGAGCGGGCCACGCGCGAATGAAGGATGTCCCCCACGATCACGATGCGCCTGCCCTTCAGGCTCGCCGGGGTCGGGTTCTCGGGCTGGAAATGGCGGGCCAGGGTGAACAGATCCAACAGGCCCTGACTGGGGTGGCTGTGGAGACCATCGCCGGCATTGAGCACCGACACCGGGGCACCGATGGCCTCCAAGGAGAGGGCCAGGCCGTGGGGGACTCCTGCGCAGCTGTGACGCACCACCAGGATGTCAGCCCCCATGGCCACATAGGTGCGGGCGGTGTCGAGCAGGCTTTCGCCCTTGCTCAGGGCACTGGAGGCGGGGGAGAAGGACTGAACATCGGCGGACAGGCGCCGAGCGGCCAGCTCGAAGCTGCTGCGGGTGCGGGTGCTCGGTTCGAAGAACAGGGTGGTCATCAACCGCCCCTGCAGGGCAGGCAGCTTGCGGGCACCGGAGACCGGCATGGCCCGGAAGCGCTGGGCAAGCTCCAGCACGGTGGCGAAATCCTCAAGGCTGAAGGCCGCCAGATCGATCACATGGCGGTGGCTCCAGGTGCTCAAGGCTTGCCGCAGTCCATGGCTGCAAGCTAGCGCCGATGGCTGGAGCCGTCCGATCAGAGAGACGTGGGATGCCAGGCCTGCCCCGGAGGCGGGGTGCGATCTGCCGGCGCGCGGCGGCTGACGCAGCGACTGGAACGCAGATACCAGCGCCAAGGCAGATCCTGAGCCTGGCTGATGCCGATGCGGCCGGTCTGAATCACAGGGAGAGGCTGCAGGCCGTCGAGATGGGGCAGCAGCGCGGGATCGCGGGGGGCCAGCCAGAGCCCATGCTCCGGCAGAGCCGGCATCGCATCGAAGCCGCGATCGATCCCGAACCTCCGCGCCAACAGCGCCGGCCCGGAGGCCACCCGATCAGGCTCCCCCGGCAACGCCAGCGCACGCAGCAACACACCATTGGCCCAGTCAGAGCGGTGCGTCACCACATTCACGCAGTGGTGAATGCCATAGCTCACATACACATAAAACCGCCCTGGCTCCCCAAACAGGGTTTCGTTGCTGGGAGTGCGGCGCCGATGCCCGTGGCAGGCGGGCTCGCTCTGGCAATACGCCTCCGTTTCCACAATCACGCCCCAGAGAAGCTCGCCTGAGGATTGGCGTTTCACCAGCAGGCAGCCGATGAGGTCGGGGGCGACAACCT
>JBAWXG010000146.1:0-3052 GCA_037144195.1 Synechococcus sp. ELA057 | reverse complement strand
CACTTCGAGGGGCTTTTGCTGAATGGCTGGGCGAGCAAGCCGGGTGCGGAGCCAACCACCCTGGCCAGGCTCACACCTGAAAGCAGGAGCGTCAGATCTAACCATGAAGTAAATGCATAATCTTTGCAAGAAGGGTGTTGCAGCTTCAGCCATTAGTATCAGAACGCCATCACCGGCGGCCGTAATGATCGTCTACCTGGAAACCCGCGAGGTTTTCCTTGAGCATGTGCGCCGCAACCGCATCGAGGATGAGGTGGGTGAGCGGCTCAAGGCCATCGCCGGCCGGCGGGTCAGCCCATCTGAGGTGCGAGCCTGGCGTAACTCTTTTCAGTACGTCAGCCAGTTCCTGCAGGACCCCAAGATCCCTTCGGCGCTGGGGGTGGCGATCGAATACCAGATCCACAACACCGCCCGCCGGATCGACCTGTTGCTTTCCGGTCGCTCGCCGGACGACCACCACGCGGCGGTAATCGTCGAGCTCAAGCAGTGGGAAACCGTGGATGCCACAGCCATGGATGGCGTGGTGTGCTCCGTGGTGGGCGGCGGTCCGCGAGAACTGACTCATCCCTCGTATCAGGCCTGGAGCTACAGCTGCCTGCTGGAAGACTTCAACACCGCCGTGCAAGAGCACGCCATTGCCATCAACCCTTGCGCCTATCTCCACAACTGCAGTGACGGCAGCGGTGTGCTCGCGGACTGCTACCAGGACTACCTGGAGCGGGCACCAGTGTTCCTTAGGCACCACACCGATGAGTTGGTTGGCTTTCTGACCCGCTGCCTCCAGCAGGGCGACGGCGGCGAGACAATCAAGCGGATCCGCGATGGACAGGCTCGGCCTTCACGGCAACTGGCGGAGGTGTTTGAGCAGATGGTGCTCGGCAACAGCGAATTCACTCTGATCGAGGAGCAGAAGGTCGTCTATGAGCGGGCCCTGCAGTTCGCCCGGAAACTGCGGCCCGGCAAGCGCACGGTGTTGCTGGTACGGGGCGGCCCAGGAACCGGTAAGTCGGTGGTGGCGATCCACCTGATGGCGGCTCTGCTGCAGAAGGGTCTGAACATCCGCTACGTGAGCAAGAACGCCGCGCCGCGCACGGTGTTCAAGGCCAAGCTGACCGGTCAGCTGCGCCGCAGCCGTTTCGACAACCTCTTCTGCGGCTCCGGTGCCTTTGTGGACTGCCCTCCCGGCCATTACGACGCGCTGGTAGTTGACGAGGCCCATCGCCTGAACCGTTTCAGCGGCCTGTATGGCAACCAGGGGGAGAACCAGGTCAAGGAGATCATCAATGCCAGCCACCTGAGCGTGTTCTTCCTCGATGAAGACCAGCAGGTGGCCTGGAAGGACATCGGCACGGAAGCCGAGATCCGTGAGCACGCCGCCCAACTGGGCGCTGAGGTGGTGTGCGATGAGCTGCCCTCCCAGTTCCGCTGCGCTGGCTCCGATGGCTACCTGGCCTGGCTGGATGATCTGCTCGGCATCCGCTCCACCGCCAACCCGGAGCTCGACCGGGAGGTGTTCGACTTCCGTCTGTTCGATGAACCTCAAAGCCTGCATGCCGCGATCCGCGAGGCCAACGGCAACAACCGCGCTCGGCTGGTGGCCGGCTACTGCTGGAACTGGTCCTCGAAGAACAACCCGGGTCTGAGCGACATCGTGATCCCTGAGCACGGCTATGCCGCCCGCTGGAACCTGGCCTCGGAGGGCAACACCTGGATCATCAGCCCCACCGGCGTGGAGGAGGTGGGCTGCGTGCACACCTGCCAGGGCCTGGAGGTGGACACGATCGGTGTGATCATCGGGACGGATCTGGTATTCCGAGGTGGTCAGCTGCTGGCGAATCCCACTGCCCGTGCCCGCAGCGACAAGAGCCTCAGCGGCTGGCGGGCATCCATGGCCACCGACCCGGTGGGCACCGAGGAACGGGTCAGCCGCCTGATCCGCAACACCTACCGCACCCTGATGAGCCGTGGCATGAAGAGCTGCTGGGTGTTTGCCTGCGATCCAGGGCTGCAGTCCTACTTGCGGGAGAGGCTTGAAGCTTCAGGCAAAGCCAGCTGAGCCGTGGGAGCGTAGGGCATGGATCTTCCCCCTGGCTGATCGTCGAGGATGACGACCTCGAAGGTGCAGCGGTGATGGCCGTGCTGCTCAGCCCTGAGGGCCGGGTGATCGCCCAGCGCGGCACCGTGGTGGGAGGAGAGGCGTGAAGAGCAAAATCCGGCCTATTGTGGTCGCATCGGCGGAGTCAGGCATGGCAGATGTGGTCGCAAGTCAGGTGTCGGTGCGGGATCTCAAGACCCATCTCTCCGAATGGCTGGCCCGTGCCCAGTCCGGTGAGGTGGTGGAAGTCACCTCCCATCGCAAACCCATCGCCCGCATCACCGCTGTGAAGCCAGCGGACTCAGGGATATCCAGCCCGCTGCAAAAAGCGATTGATGCGGGCCTGATCAGCTGGAACGGTCAGAAGCCCAACTTGCCCCCTCCCGTGAAGTTGCGGGGGCAAGCGAAGTTGCTCAGCGACATCGTGATTGAGGATCGGGGTTGAGCTGGTGATCCTCTTTTGTGACACCAGCGCCCTGATGAAGTTGCTGGTTGACGAAACCCAATCCGATCAGATGCGGCAGATCAGCGCCACTGTTGATGCCATCGGGGTCTGCCGGATCAGCTGGGCCGAAACAATGGCTGCCCTTGCTCGCCTCCAGCGGGAAGACCCGGTCTGCAACGAAGATCTCGAACAGGCTCGGCAGCACCTGATCCAATCTTGGAAGACCTTCACCATTGTTGAGGTCAGCCAGCCACTGGTGGAAACGGCTGGGCGCTTTGCCGACGTCTTTGCCCTTCGCGGAACCGACAGCGTGCAGCTCGCCGCGGCCCATGAACTCCATGTCAACGCTGAACAGAGCGTTCTCTTCGCCTGCTACGACCGTCGACTGAATCTGGCCGCCCAGCTCCTCCAGCTGGAGGTGTTGCCATGACCACCACACCAGCTTCCTCCGGCGAGATGGACCATCTCGACCAGCTCGGTGCCAAGGCCTTTGATGGCTTCCTGGTCCGCAA
>JBAWXG010000145.1:0-3054 GCA_037144195.1 Synechococcus sp. ELA057 | reverse complement strand
TCGCCCCACCAGAAGCTGCTCGCGGTCGTCCAGACGAAAGCCTCTGAACTCTGCACCCCAGGCCCGGAGCATCGCGAACGGATCGACAGCACGCTGATCCAGCGCAAGAGTCTCTTTCCCGAACTGCTTAAGAGCACGCAGTCGCGCCAGAGGTTTCTGACCGAACCAGATCCAGATCCCCTGGGCACCCTGATCGCCTGGAGTTATCTGCAGCCGTGGCTGAACCCAGCCGCGCCCTCCCCAGGCTCCCCTGATCCCTCCACAGAGCTGCATGGGGCAACTGAGCTGAAGCTCTGCGCTCCGCTGGAAGCGTCCCTGCGGATGCAATGGGACCGCACCCGGAACGCAGCTGAGGAACCCCCCTCGCAACGCTGAGCCGGCGACGATCAATATCCCCCGACCAGAAGCCAGGATGCCCTGGAGCGAAGCACTTCCACCCGGCATGGATGCCCATCGGATCGGCCAGCAGCTGCGTGCCGTGGTGCTGCGGGAGCGGCAGGACGGCCGCCCCCTCGACCCACGCCGGCTGCAGGCCCTGATCGGGGATCTCTGCGCCGACGGGAACGTGGATCTGGTGGCCCCCCTGCGCTACCTGGTGCTGTCAGGAGCCTTCGCCAGCGCTGCAGGTATGGATCCACCCCTGGCAGATGGGCGACACCTGCCCCGTCTGCAGAGCGAACTGGCCCAGATGTATGCCGATGGCCTCTGCGCCCGGCTGCAGCCGCTGCTCGAAGGGCTGCTGGGGCTGCCTCAGAGCGCTGTCGCCCAAGGTCCGACCACCTCGCCAGGGGGGACGCATGGATCGGCTCCCCCCCGCAGCGGCGCCGGTGCCTCTCTGCTGATTGCGCTTCTGGCGCTGCTTAGCGGGGCGCTGCTGCTGGCAGTGGCTGGCGTCGGTCTGCTGCTCTGGCAGCGGCAGGGGGGCATCCTCCCCTGGCAGACGGGATCGGGAACAGATGCTGCCGGGACCGGAACGCCAGGCGCCCAGGTGCCGCAGCAAAGCGGGAATGGCCTGCCGCAGACGACACCCGCGCCCGAACCTCAGGCCCGACAGCCCTCCAAGTCCCTGCCGGATCCCACCGACGCCAACGCCCCGATGGATCGGGCCGTGGCCAGCATCCAGGAGCTCTATGGCGCCCTGTCAGCCAAGGACTTCAGCCGTGCCGAAGCTCTCTATGGACATGCTGCGGCCGATCAGTTCACGCCGAGCTTCTTCCGCCAGTTCGAGCGGGTCAGCGTGCAGGATTTGCGCGCCACCGGGCAGGTGGGCTCCACCCTCAATCTCGAGGGTGTGGTCACCTTCGTCTGGCCCGATGGTTCGCTGCAGAGCGAGACCCGCAGCTTCAGTGTCGACACCAGCGAAAGTCCAGCCGTGATCTCCGGCAGCGAATTCGGCCGCGTGCTGATGCCAAGGCGTTGAATCTCTTCCAGCACCGACGCCTGATCCGACGGCAACCATCGAGCCTGCCTCCAGAATCGATGCGGCTGAAGCCCAGACGGCCACCCGTGGCTCGCGCCTGAAGCGGCCTAATCTTTGCTGCAGATTTGATGCATGCATTGACCCCTGGCGGCACGATTGATCCTCACCACCTCAGCGATCACGCGCTTGGACAACGCATCGGTTCCCTGATCGCCAGCCAGGGTGCAGGGGAGTTCACGCCTGCCCCGATTCTCGGCCAGATCCAGGACTTGCTCGGGGAGGACACCGCGTTGCTCGGACCGCTCAGGGATCTGCTGGTGCGCCCGGCGTTCCGGCAACTGGTTGCCGCTCAGCAGCGCTCGGTGCTGCTCGGGGGCCGTGACGCCCTGCTGCAGGATCTCAACGCGACGTATAACCCAGCCATGGTGGCCCGTCTGACGGCAGTCATCGATGGTTGCCTGGGATTGCCCCCCGGCCAGCACCCCGCCTTCAGCCAGCAGGCGGACCCAGGATCTTCCAGTCCATCCCCCTCGGCCTACAGCCATGCCGCCTACGCCCCTCCCGGCTACGGCCAGCAGAGCGCCTACGCGGCTGCCCACAGCGCCGGTTGGTCCCAGGGCTACACACCCGCGCCGGGATCCATACCGCCGCCAGGTCCAGGGCCCTATGGCCAGCCTGCTGGTCACTACCCCCCCGCCAGCACCGGCAGAAACGGCAATCCGCTGACGGCTCTGCTGATCGTGCTGGTTTCCCTGTTGGCCGGCGGGCTGATGATGGGACTGGGATGGCTGCTGCATTCGAACCAGGGGCTTCTCTCACCACGGAGCACCACCGCCCGCACACCGGCCGCCTCAGGCGCGAACAACACCACGGCCGCCAGCACCGCCACCAACAAGGCCTCCCAGACGGAACCATCGCCGAGTACGGACACCGCCACCAGCTCCAGCAGCACCAGTGGCGGAGCCTGGGGCGACGCCTCCACATACAAATTCGGCAGGCTTCCAGGAGGGGATTACCCGAACAGTTGTGCTTTTTCCCAGACGGACAGCGACGGAAAGATCGCGACCGACAAGACCTCCATGGAGTACTGGGCTTGCCGTGACGTCGGCGGAGATCCGGATCGGGGCTACAGCGTGGTTTGGGCTGACGGGAAACAGACCACCTACACCTTTGCCAAAGGCGGAACCGGAAACGTGGTGGGTACCAACGGGAGCACCTATCCCATGCGATGGCAGAACGACACCCATCTGGGCTCAGACATCATCGTGATCAATCATCAGGACGGTGCGCAGTCCTGGATTCCAGGACACATCCGAGACTCCCAGGATTGACGTCACCTCGATCCCTATCCCCGTCCAGGCTTGCCGCGATCGGCCTCGTTGGGCTGGCTTCCTTTGCGATGGGCTGGTTGGGATACCGCATGGTGAATCCAGCGTCGAATCCCGTCGTTCCCACCCAGGCCCTGCAGGCTTCCTCCCTCCGCCCCCCGGGGCTTCCCGCGATCCCCAGGTTGCCGGAAGCCGCAGCTCCAGACGCGGGCCCATCGAAGCGGATCGGCGAAACTGTTCTCTCCCACGGGGCCCTGGCAGGCATCCCCACCCCAGCCGCGACCACCGCGACCCTCGCCTGTCTCA
>JBAWXG010000144.1:0-3064 GCA_037144195.1 Synechococcus sp. ELA057 | reverse complement strand
TGGTGCCTGGCAGCGAACAGGTGGCCAGGGCTGCGGAAGCCGAAGGGCTCGACAGACTCTTCACACAGGCCGGTTTCGAGTGGCGCCAGCCGGGCTGCTCGATGTGTCTGGCCATGAATCCAGACCGGCTGGAAGGCCGACAAATCAGTGCCAGCTCCTCCAACCGCAACTTCAAGGGCCGGCAGGGTTCCGCCAGCGGCCGCACCTTGCTGATGAGCCCTGCCATGGTGGCCGCGGCTGCGGTGACAGGTCATGTCACCGATGTGCGGGAGTTGATCCGGCAACCCCGAACCCTCTGAACCCTCCCTTCAGCGCCAGCCAGCCCTCTTGATGACCTCCTCCAGCAACGCCCGACCAGCCACCGTTCCCTTTCCGCAGGGCCCGATCCACCGGGTGCATGGCCGAGGGGTGGCCGTCGCGGGCGATGACATCGACACCGACCGGATCATTCCGGCCCGCTTTCTCAAATGCGTCAGCTTCGAGGGCCTGGCACGGGGCGCCTTCGCCGACGACCGACAGGAGCTCTCAGGATCCCATCCCTTCGACCGCGAGCAGCACCAGGGCGCCGCAATCCTGGTGGTGAACCGCAATTTCGGTTGCGGCTCCAGTCGTGAACATGCCCCTCAGGCGCTGATGCGCTGGGGCATCCGTGCCCTGATCGGCGAAAGCTTCTCGGAGATCTTCTTCGGCAACTGCCTGGCCATGGGGATCCCCTGCCTGAGCATCAGCCATGGGGGAGCCCAGAGCCTTCAGGAGTGGATCCACCATCACCCGGCTCAGGAGCTCCTGATCGAGATCGAGGCCCTGCGGATCAGCGCCGTCGCTGACGATCAGGGCAACGCGAACCGCTGGGATCTCTGTCTGGATTCCGGTCCGCACACCATGCTGCTCAGCGGGCAGTGGGATGCCACAGGACAACTGCTGGCGCAGGATTCAGGGCTGCGTGCCACCGCGGAGCGCCTCCCCTATCTGCAGCAATTCTGCGCCTGAGCCCGCCGCAACGATTCCCAGGAATGGGTCCAGGGATGGGGGATCAGAGAGCGCCGCTCAGAAGGGGCGCTGCAGAACCGCCCTGGCCGGGTCATAGGGCACGAAGGGAACGCCCGTGCCCTTGAAGTTGAAATCATTCAGGCGGATGCGGATGCCGCCGATGCCCTGATAGGGGCTGTAGTAAATGCCGATATCGTAGGCGCGACGCTGCCAGCGGAATTCGAGATAGGAACCGGTGACCAAGCCGTAGTTGGGGGAGTTGGGATCGATGTTGTAACCGATGCCACCGCTCAGGAGAAAGGGGCCAGCAATCTGTTGGGTGAGGCCGACACCGATCGTGCCCAGATCGACAGCCTGCTCAAAACCCAGGGGGCTGAGACCCTGGCGCAGGGTTCCACTGCCGACGATCGTCAGGCGGGTGTAATCCAGGAACGGCTTGACGAAATGACCAAGCGTCAGCGTCGGACCACCGGAGAGGGTGACAGTGTTCTGATTGGTGCTGTTGGAGTAATAGGCTATTGCTCCCAGAACATTGGCATCGAGCTTTAGGCCGGGAACGATCAGTTCAGGGGTGTTCTGTAAACCATCCAGCAGGGTTGGCGCCGCTGGCTTGCCATCCCAGACCGGCAGGCTGAAGTTGATCGAGGAGATGGCGGTGCCCTGGGTGATGTTGAGCAGCTCGACGCTGTTGACCGGATTGGATTGGTAGTTACCGGTACCCACACGCCAGTAATAGGAACCGGTCAGGCGCCCCCATCGGGCGATCAGGCCCTGCTTCTCCAGAGAGGTCCCGACCGCGGAATACACGTCCTGTTCACCGAGGGTGCCATTCCAGATCCGAAAGCGATAGGCGCCGAACAGGCGCCAGGTGCTTGGTCCCAACAAAGGGAGCTTGACGCTTCGCCGCAGATCTCCCCAGCTGCGGGTGCCATCGGGGATATTCTCCGGGTTGAAGGTGGTCATCTCCAGATTGGCCTGCGACTCAAATCCGGCCAGCGGGCCGCTCAGACGCGCGGAGAGGCCGAACAGATCGCTCGTGGTGGCGGGCTGGGCGACCGGTGGAGAGGCGACCGGTTGTCCGGGGAGAGGATAGACATTTGTGGTGCCATTGATCGCTCTTTCCGCCATGAACTGGGGCTCAAGATTGAGCTTCAGGCGCTCGCCAAAACGCACGGGAAAGCGATAGCCGGCGAACACCCCATCACGGTCTGTCTGGTCATAGCCCAGCACCGGTTTGGTTTCGATCTCCTCCTGCTTCAGCTTGGTGCTACGGCTCACCGCGATCGGCAGACGATCCTCGAAACGCAGGCGATTGCGTTCCGCCTTGATCACCGTCACCTTGGGGCGGAAGGTGATCAGCACATTGGTGGAATCCATCCACACCTGAGCAGGCGTGAACGGATCGTTGGTGAAGCTGATGCGGTCGCCACTGATCGTGGTGGGGGTGAAGCGAAGCAGGCGGGCCTGCATCCGCCAGCGGCTGATCGTGCCGCGCACCGCCTGCTGGGTGGACTGGGTGTTGAGGTTCTCCAGCTGGCTCGGAACGATGCCCCCGTACTGATTGGTGGTGTCCGGCTGGGCAGTGTTGGGCAGAACGCCGCGGCGGCGCTCCACCGTGAGGCTCTGTTGGTAGCGCACATCTGAGACCCGCTGATCAATCCTGCTGATTGCCTCTCTGCGCAACCGCTCCATCTCGCGGGCAAGGGTCCAGGGATTGCCGGCCACAGCGGCCGGCGGCTTCGCCGCGGCGGCCTGGCCCTCCTGAGCGGCGGTGGCAACGCCACTGCCTCCACGGCCCATCGCGGTGGCCTCAAGCTGGCCGGCAAGACTCTGGGAGCTCTCTTTGCCGGGGGGAGGAGCCCCGGGGCAGCCCTGGACAGGCGGCAGGCTGAGACTGGGAAGGATGGCCGGAGACTGACCCCAGCGATAACGCAGACCCACCAGATAACCGTTGCTGCCCTCGCGGACGCCGCTGTAGACCCCATAGGCGCCCGATCGATGGTGAATCCGGCCCACCAGGGACCACGTCGGGGACACCAGGCCCTCGATCTCGAAGGCCAGATAGTTGAGGAAG
>JBAWXG010000143.1:0-3105 GCA_037144195.1 Synechococcus sp. ELA057 | reverse complement strand
TCAGCACCGGCTGGTGTACCAGGTGCTTGAGGAGCAGCGGATCGTGAAGGTGCTGCGGATGTGGACGCATTACGAGTGAGCCACGGGAGTGGCGATCGACCAAGGTCATGGATCAGCGGCCCATCAGCCCCGGGGCAGCAGCCTGGTCCGGCCTCAGAGCCCCTTGATCGGCCGCCAATCGCCCACCAGCTGCCAGGCGGCCCAGTAATAGGGCTCCTTCCAGTCCGGCTTGCCGGGGATGCCATCACGAAACTCCTTCTGGGTGGCGGCCAGGGCATCGGCGCGGCCTTCGCCAGCTTTCAGACGCTTGTAGAAGCGGGTCATGAATTCGAGCGTGGCGGCATCATCCACCTTCCACAACGACAGCAATGTGGAGCGTGCTCCGGCCACGGCCAGGGAGCGCTGCAGGCCGTAGACCCCTTCGCCGGTGCGCACATCGCCCTGGGCGGTGTTGCAGGCCGAGAGCACCACCAGTTCCGTGCCCTTGAGATTGAGGGTCACAGCTTCAAGGGCTGTGAGATAGCCGTCATCTTTGGGATCGGCATCCGGCTGGTTGGCACCGGCAAGCACCAGGCCGCTGCGCAGTTGAGGATCCTCCTGGCGTAGACCTCTGAGTGGGAACGCATCGTCCTGGATCACCCGCAAGGGATCCTCGGGTTTGCGTTCGGCATCAGCCACAAAGAAGCCATGGGTGGCGATATGCAGCACGCGGGGGCTCTGCAGCTGCTCCAGCCGCATTGAGCTGGCGTCAGGGCCAGCTAGCAGACGGGCAGAAAGCTGGGCGGCCACCCGCTGGCCCTCCTGGGCGGTGGCCGGTAGGGGAGCCCAGATGTGCGAGCCAAGATCGGAAGAGCGCTGCTGGGAGATCGCCTGTTCCGCAATAGCGGCTGAGCGGCGCACCATCAATCCACTTCGGTCGTACTGCGGATTGGCGAATACCACTGGTGGCCGTCCGTTAGGAGCCGGTTGTTGCAAGCGCAGCAGATCCCGACCCGTGGTGAGCTGGCGCAGCTGAACGTACTCAGGCAGGAGACTACCAGCAGGCTGAACGAGCCGCAGGGCCGCAAATGGAACCCGGCTCAGCTCACCATCAGGGGAGAAAAACCACTGGCGTCTGCCCTTGAGTTGGGGCAGCAGGGGGTTGATCACAAGGTCGCTCACCTGCCTCCACAGAGCATTGGCATCGGTCTGTTTCTCGGCGGTGGCCCCCAGGGCCTTCAGCACCGCAGCGTCGATCGGAGCTGCCGGTCCGAGCTGCACGGCCTGGATGGAGGCGTCGGGCTTGAGGATCAGGGCGATGTACTGGGCCGCACGCCAGCGCTGGTCTCGGGCCTTGTGACCATCAAAAAGCCGGTAGCGCTGGAACTCCACCAGCGCCCCATCGGCCGGCAGCGCTTTGGCCACCGCAGCAATGGTTACAGGTTGGAGCTGCAGTTCTGGGATCTGGCGGTAGATCTCGGCCTGCACTTGGTCCCGTTGTGTACGCACAGTGGCACGGCGATTCGGTTGTAATGACACCGATGCCAGCTGCTGGGTCAGGGCATGCAGCTGCTCCACCTTGGCGCGATCAACACCCGATGCATTGAGCAGCAGGGCCTGCCGCTGTTCAATCTCCGGCAGTAGGCCCTGACGGTTGAGGCGGGTCTCCAGTGCCAGCTTGGCGGCGGGCGGGTGGCGGACAATCAGCCCAAAGGTGAATTCCCAGGCATTGCCTAGTTGACGGAGCTGGGCAGAACGGGCTTGATCAGGCAGCAGAGGCAGCTCGCGAATCAGCCAGTTGGTTTCAATCGCAAGGGAGTCATGCAAAAGGGAGGAGGCGCTGACGAACTGACCCTTTTGGCTTAGAAAGGCCACCAGATTATTGAGGCTGCGGGCAACATCAGGATGATCCGGGCCGAGGGCTTTTTTACTGATGGCTAGAGCTCGACGGTACAGTGGCTCGGTAGCAGCGTATTTTCCTTGTTCATTGAGGAGCGCCGCCAAGTTATTAAGGCTGAGGGCAACACCAGGATGATCCGGGCCGAGAGCTTTTTCCTTGATGGCCAGGGAACGGCGGTAGAGGGGCTCAGCCTTAGCGTATTTGCCTTGGTCGCTTAAGAGCTCCGCCAGGTTGTCGAGGCTATTGGCAATATCAGGATGATCCGGTCCGAGAGCTTTTTCTCTGATAGCTAGAGCTCGGCGGCAGAGGGGCTCGGCAGCAGCGTATTGCCCTTGGCTGATTAGGAGCAGCGCCAGGTTGTTGAGGCTGAGGGAAACATCAGGATGATCCGGGGCAAGAGCTTTTTCATTGATGGCCAGGGCTCGGCGGTAGAGTGGCTCGGCTGCGGCATATTGCCCTTGATTTTTCAGGAGTGACGCCAGGTTGTTGAGGATGAGGGCAATATCAGGATGATCCGGTCCGAGAGCTTTTTCGCTTATGGGTAGGGCTCGGCGGTACAGTGACTCAGCAGCAGCATATTGCCCTTGATTTTTCAGGAGCGCAGCCAGGTTGTTGAGGCTGATAGCAACATAAGGATGATCCAGCCCAAGAGCTTTTTCACTGATGGACAGTGATTGGCGGTAGAGGGACACGGCAGCAGCGTATTTCCCTTGTCTGCTTAGGAGCTCCGCCAGGTTATTGAGGCTGAGCGCAACATCAGGATGATCCGGGCCGAGAGATCTTTCCCTGATGACCAGGGCTCGGCGGTAGAGTGGCTCGGCTGCGGCATATTTCCCTTGATTTTTCAGGAGTGACGCCAGGTTGTCGAGGCTATTGGCAATATCAGGATGATCCGGGCCGAGAGCTTTCTCTCTGATAGCTAGAGCTCGGCGGCAGAGGGGCTCGGCAGCAGCGTATTGCCCTTGGCTGATTAGGAGCCCAGCCAGGTTATTGAGGCTGAGGGCAACATCAGGATGATCCGGGCCGAGAGTTTTTTCTCTGATGGCTAGGGCTCTGCGGTAGAGGGTCTCAGCCGCAGCGTATTGTCCTTGGTCATTGAGGAGCACAGCCAGGTTATTGAGGCTGAGGGCAACAGCGGGATGAGCCGGGCCGAGAACTTTTTCTCTGATGACCAGGGCTCGGCGGTAGAGTGGCTCGGCTGCGGCATATTTCCCTTGATTTTTCAG
>JBAWXG010000142.1:0-3143 GCA_037144195.1 Synechococcus sp. ELA057 | reverse complement strand
TGGCGGCAGACTTCGTAGCCATCCACCTCCGGCATCATGATGTCGAGCAGGATCATGTTGGGTGGGAGTCAGAGCGGGCGATCTTCAGGGCCCGCGCGCCGCCCGTGGCCACCTTGACGGTGTAGAGGTCGCCCAGCAGTTCGCTCATGAGCGACAGGTTGGTGGGCGTGTCGTCCACCACCAGCACGGTGGCTGACCGGCTGCCGGCTTCAGGTGCGTGTTCGGTCATGTGGCGCTTTCTGTATTGGGTGAATCGCCCAGGGCGAGGTGGGCGATCTCCAGCGCCTCATCCAGCGCGAAGTCGGCAATGGCGCTTTGCAGGGCCTCAAACCGAGCCCCAAAGGCCGCCGCGAACAAGGCCCCGTGCTCGGCGAGCAGCTTCTGCGCCTTGGGGTCGTCGGCCTGCAACAGGGCGAGCAGCTCGGTGATCAGCGCGGCGCGCTGGGCGGGGGTCACGGTGGCCGCCGCGTGCGCTGCTGCCCCTGCGGCCTGGGCAGCCTGCTCTGGCGCAGGCAACACCGCCTGCAGCGTGGCCAGCAGGCCGCCCAGTGCAGCCTGGACGCCAGGCAAGGCTGCTGCGGCGTCGCCACCGGTGCGCACCGCTTCCTCCAGCGTGTGGGCCTGCTGCTGCAGGGTGTTGGCGCCGATGGTGCCTGCCAGGCCCTTGAGGGTGTGCGCGATGCGCTCGGCTGCCGCGCTGTCGTGGCCCGCCAGCGCGGCCATGACGCGAGCCGGTGCATCGGCTTGTGTGGTCGAAAACTCGCGCAGCAGCGCCACATAGCGGGCCTGCTTGCCCATCACCCGGCGCAGCCCGGCCTGCAGGTCCAGGCCTTCGATGTGGCTGGGCAGCAGCGACGGCTCGGTGGGCGCGGTGACCTGCTGGGGCGCTGCATCATCGGCCGGCGCTGCTTGCGCTGGGTGGGTGGCCGGTTCCGTGCCCTCGGGTGCCAGCAGCGGCGCGTTCGGCCGGCACCAGCGCAGCAGGGTCTTGAACAGGTGCTCGGGTTCCACTGGCTTGGGGACAAAGTCCACCATGCCCGCTTGCAGGCAGCGCTGGCGGTCGGCGTTCATGGCGTTGGCCGTCATCGCGATGATGGGGATGCGATGCCAGTCGGGCAGCGCCAGCAGCGCGCACGAGGCCTCCACGCCGTCCATCTCGGGCATCTGCATGTCCATCAGGATGGCGTCAAACGATTCGGCCTGCGCCAGCGCCAGCGCCACCCGGCCGTTGTCGGCCACCACCACCGCCACCCCCGCCTCGGCGAGGATCTCGGTGGCCACCTGTTGGTTCAGCAGGTTGTCCTCGGCCAGCAACACCCGTACGCCTGCCAGGGCCTGGAGGTTGAGCGTGGTTTTGCCCGTGTGCGCGCTGCCCTGGGATGCTGAAGCGGTTGAGGTCGCGGCGCCCGTCACCAGGCGGGTCAACCCATCAAACAGCGTGGAGGCGTTGACCGGCTTGCTCAGCACCTCCTGGATGCCGATCTCACGCGAGCGCTTCAGCAGGTCGTCGCGCGAGTAGGCCGAGACAAAGGCCAGCTTGGGCGTGCTGGGCAGCGCCATCTCCTGGATGTGGCGCGCTGTCTCCAGGCCGTCCATGCCCGGCATCTTCCAGTCCAGCAGCACCACATCGAAGGGTCGGGCGGTGGAGTCACCGGCCGCTGGGGCCTGGTTCTCGGCCTGAGTCTGCGCCTGGGTCTGTCGAAGTGCCTCCAGCGCCGCTGGCCCCGAGGCCGCCTCGCTCACCGCAAAGTCCATCTGCTCGAGCAGGCCCACCATCACCTGGCGGGCGTAGGCGTTGTCGTCCACCACCAGCACGCGCTGGCCGCGCAGATCGGAGCGGCGCAGGGGCAGCGCTGCCGGTGCGACCCCCAGGCCCAGCCGGGCGGTGAACCAGAAGGTGGAGCCCTGGCCCACGGTGCTCTCCACGCCCACGGCGCCGCCCATCAGCTGGGCCAATTGCTTGGAGATCGCCAGCCCGAGACCGGTGCCACCGTACTTGCGCGTGGTGGAGGTATCGGCCTGCTGGAAGCTCTGGAACAGCCGGCCGATCTGCTCAGGCGTGAGGCCGATGCCGGTGTCCTTGACCTCAAAGCGCAGCAGCACGTCCGTATCGCTGCGCTCGGCCACGCGCACCACGATGCCAATCTCGCCTGCCTCGGTGAACTTGACGGCGTTGTTGGCGTAGTTGATCAATATCTGGCGCAGCCGCAGCGCATCACCCACCAGATGCAGGGGTACGTCGGGTGCCACATCGACGATCAGTTCGAGCTGCTTGAGCGCTGCTTTTTCAGAGATCAGTGTGGCGGCGTCGTCAAGCAGACTCTCCATCGCGAACGGGCCGGGGTCAATCTGCAACATGCCGGCCTCGACCTTGCTGAAGTCGAGCACGTCGTTGATGATGCCCAGCAGGTGCTGGCCCGACTGCTGGATCTTCTGCAAGTAGTCCCGCTGCTGGGGGGTCATCGGCGTGTTCAGCGCCAGGTAGCTCATGCCGATGATGGCGTTCATCGGCGTGCGGATCTCATGGCTCATGTTGGCCAGAAAGTCGCTCTTGTGCTGGTTGGCCGCCTCGGCCGCGGCGCGCGCTGCCTCGGCTTCAGCCTGGGCTTCCTGCGTTTGCCTGAACAGGCGCGCATTTTCAATGGCCACCACGGCTTGGTTGGCGAACATGCGCAGCAAGGACACCTCCTTGTCGGTGAACCCACCAAGCTCTCTGCGGGTGATCGTGAATGAGCCGAGACAGAGCCCTTCCTTGACCAGGGCGACGGTGGCCTGGGAGTAGTTGCCGATTCCATACTTTCGCGCCGTATCCCGAGTGTGATTCGGCACGTTGGGCCCATGCAGCACGTCAGGGAAAACCACCGTGCCGCCCGCGTTGAAAGCGACTTCGGTGGCGTCACCGGCCAAGGGGCGGGTCGATCCCATGAACTGCCGGATCGTGGCGGCGAATGCGAGCAGGCGTTCGTCGTTTTCGGCCTGCGCGACTTGGAGGCCTGGGAGTTTTCCGCCCAGCGTGCGAAGCTTGTCTGTGCCTTCGACCAGGCTGACGGACATGGCCTGGATATCAGGGATCAGCCTGCTGCAGCAATCGAGAATGATGTCCACCACCGGCCGCACATCGGCCATGGAGCCACTGATCACCT
>JBAWXG010000141.1:0-3210 GCA_037144195.1 Synechococcus sp. ELA057 | reverse complement strand
CCGCCGCCTCAAGGCCGTAGCGCAGGCCCTGGTCCACTTCCTGTTGCCAGCCGGTGAGGGGCAGGCGGCTTTCTTTTTCTAGGGCCCGCTGGCCTTCCAAGCCGCGCTGGTCTTCAAAAGCTCGCTGTCCTTGGCTGGGGTGAACCCGCTCGAAGGCACCGGAATCGCCAGACGTGATGGCCATGGGGAGGGGGGGGGTTGGGTTGGAGCGGCCTCCCGGGCTTTTGTCCCTCCGTGCTGCCGGCGATGCCGACCGATGCCTCTCGGACCAGACACTCAATGGAGCCGGAACCCTAGACATCTTTCCGCTGGCTGACTTTCACCGGATCAAGGCTGGCTTGTGGTGACCATCACTACGGAATCGGCAACCGGAAGGAAGGGGCCGGGGAGAGCGAACTGACCTTCCGTGGTGGCCCAGCCCCGGGGCGCTGGTCAAGACTGCACCGCAGAATGCCGCCCCCTGCCGATGGCCCTCGACCAGGCCCTGCCGAGCTCGCGCCGCCGCAGCATCGTCGCCAGCGCCCTAGGCGCCCTCTTTGAGTGGTACGACTTCTTCCTCTATGGCTCCCTGGCGGTGCTGCTGGGGAAGCTCTTCTTCCCCGCCGGCGATGCCACCACCGGCTTCCTCTCCAGCCTGGCAACCTTCGGGGCGGGCTTTGTGGTGCGGCCCTTCGGAGCCCTGGTGTTCGGGCGGCTGGGGGACCAGCTGGGCCGCAAGCCCACCTTTCTGCTGACGATCCTGATCATGGGGAGCTCCACCCTGCTGGTGGGCCTGCTGCCCACCTATGGGCAGATCGGCCCGGCCGCCCCGGCCCTGCTCGTGGTCCTGCGGCTGATGCAGGGTCTGGCCCTGGGGGGTGAATACGGCGGTGCCGCCACCTTCGTAGCTGAGCATGCGTCCCCCCGGCGACGCGGCTTCGCCACCAGTTGGATCCAGATCACTACACCCCTGGGATTCCTGCTGTCCCTGGCGGTGGTCCTCAGCGTCAGGCTGCTGGTGGGGGAGGCCGTCTTCACGGCCTGGGGCTGGCGGCTTCCCTTCCTCGTCTCCGGCCTGCTGCTGGCGGTGACGCTGCAGCTGCGCCTGCGGCTGGAGGAATCGCCGGCCTTCAGCCACCTGAAAAACGCCAAAAGGATCTCGGCCACACCGCTGCGTGATGCCTTCGGCAACCGCCGCAATCGCCGGCTGCTGCTGCTCTCCCTGTTCGGGATCACGGCAGGCCAGGGGGTGGTGACCTTCACCATCTATTTCTACGCCTTGTTCTTTCTGCAGCACACCCTGAACGTGGAGGCGGTGACCGCCTATCAGCTGGTCGGCAGCGGCATGCTGATCGGCACACCCCTGATTGTCGTGTTCGGGGCGCTTTCTGATCGGATCGGAGCCCAGCCGATCATGGTTACCGGCATGGGCCTGGCGGCGATCGGCTACGTACCCATGTTCATGGCCCTGACCAGGGCGGTCAACCCTCTCTATCCCCAACCCTTCAACCCTGCATTGCTGAATGGCCCCCTGGTGGTGTTGATCCTGACCCTGATGATGATCCTGGCGGCGATGGTCTATGGCCCGATCACCGCCCGGTTGGTGGAGCTTTTCCCCACCGAAATTCGCTACACCTCCATCTCACTGCCCTTCCATCTGGGCAATGGCTGGTTCGGTGGACTGCTGCCCCTGATCGCCGCCGCCCTCGTGGTGAAAACCGGCAACATCTTTGCGGGTCTTTACTACCCGATCGGGGTCTGTGGGATGTCGGTGATGGTGAGCCTGGTGTTCCTGCGCGGCCAGCGGCGAGCGGCCTGAACCAGCCGGCGGCGCCGTGGCGATACTGCAACAGACGCCGCCGGCAGGCCATGGAGGTTGTGCAGCACCACCGCCCTGCCGCTGCGACCCGCCGCCGGGGGCCCCACCTGCTGGCAGGTCTGCTGGCTCCCCTGCTGCCCGTCCTGCTAGCGGTGACCTGCCAGCAGAGCTCGGCCGCAGCCGCCGCCGTGGCCGCCGGCTGGAAGACCTGCAGCTTCAACGCGTGGACGATCGGCGGCCGCGACAGCCACAGCCCCGATGGCACGGTGTGGATCCTGTGGCAGTACGGCAAAGCGATGACCTATCGCCTGGTGAAACAGGGGTTTCCTTTCTCCACCCTGCGCGACACACTCGGCGGCCTCTGGCAGCGAGAGCTGCTGATCCAGGGGAACGCGGTGCTGGCCTGGTGCCGCTGCGCTGATGGAACCACACCTGCAACCGATCGTGGCCATGTCCCCCCGGGTGGACCACATCCATGCCCGCGTGGGCCACGCCCAGGGCCCCCAGGTGAGCCATCCGTTCGCGCCGGAACACGCCGCAGCGCTTGAGGCCCACCGCCGCTGCTGGCACCTGTTTGCGGCCAGCCAGGACCAACGGGGAGCGAGCCGGCTGACCTTCACGCCGGAGTTCGGGCCCGATGGCTACCTGCCGACCCTGCCCTTTACCGACCAGCCGGTGGCCGATCTGCTCACGATCAACACGGCGATGGCGGCCTGGCTGCGGCAGCAGTTCCCAGCAGCCGCATCGTTGCCGGCCCAGGACTGGAGCCAGGACCCGGAGCCGAAAGCCCGATGGCGCAGCGCAGAAGCGCCCCCTCAGGGCAAGGCCTTGTAGCGATCCAGGAAGCGCAGAAACACCTCCATCGAGGCGAGGCCCAGACCGACGCAGAGGAGATTGACGAGCCAGCCCAACAGATAGAGGGCCGGCAAGATCCCGCTGGCCACACCCCCCGGCAGCATCACGAGCAGATGATCCAGGGCCCCATCCAACACCGAGAACAGCGATGCCATGAACATGGTCAGAGAGGCCTGCAGCACAACCCTGCTCTCGGCTGGATCGACACCGGCGCTCAGAAAGCGAGCCAGGCTCATCTGGAAGCTGGCCACCAGAAACAGCACCGCGAAGACCGTGATCTGGGTCAGCTGCCGCTGGGCCGCCACCTCACGGGCCTCCAGCAGCAGATAGGCCAGGGCCATGGCCCAGAACAGCAGTCGCAGAACGCCGTAGCTCCAGCGTTGTAGCCGAAGCAACGTACGGTTCATAGGGCTACAACCTGGGGATCTCGGCCACCGGCAGCGGCGCCTTCTGGGGATGGAGGGGTGCCCGCTGACCACCGGCCACCAGGCGGTTGAGGGCATTGAGGAAGGCGTGGGCCGCCGCCACGACGATGTCGGTGTCGGCGGAGTGGCCGG
>JBAWXG010000140.1:0-3292 GCA_037144195.1 Synechococcus sp. ELA057 | reverse complement strand
GCTCAGCGTGTGCTGCAGAGCGGCCCAATCCTGCTGATGCACGGCCTCCTCCAGCCCACTGAGAGCCTGGCGGTAGTGAGCGAGAGCCGCCAGCAGGGCCTCGCGGTTCCAGCGGGCCATCCAGGTGCCCAGCTCCGGGTTGCCGCCGCCGACGCGGCTGGTATCGGCAAAGCCACTGGAGGCCAGGGCCCGCACCAGCGCTCCCAGATCATCGGCCGCTGCTCCCTGATCGGCGGCCTGCAGCAAGGCAGCGCTCACCAGCACGGGCAGATGGGAGATCAGGGCGACGGCGCGGTCGTGATCAGAGGCGGTGCAGCGCAGCGCGATCGCCCCGAGATCCTCGGCCAGAGCGAGCACCGCGGCGGTCGCCTGCGGATCGGTGCGGGCGGTGGGGGTGACCACCCAGGGCCTGCCGCGGAACAGATCCAGCTCACCGGCCTCCACGCCGGAGCGGGCGGTGCCGGCCATCGGGTGCGATCCCACAAAGCGCGAGCAGCCGCCAGGCCCCAGCAGCGCCTCCCAGACCTCGAGCACCGGCCCCTTGACCGAGCCCACATCGGTGATCACCGCCTCAGGCGGCAGGGCCGCCAGCAGCGCGGGATCGGGAGCGAGCAGGCGATCGAGCGGCAGGGCCAGCAGCACCAGGCCGCAATCGCCCAGCAGCCCTGGATCGGTGGAGACCGCCGAGACCAGGCCCCGCTCCAGGGCCCGCTCGGCCGTGGCCTGGCGATGCACCAGGGCCCGCACCTCGGCGCCGCGGGCCAGCAGATCGAGGCCTAAAGAGCCGCCGATCAGCCCCAGGCCCACGATCCCCACCGGTCGTTGCTGCCACAGGGCTGTCATCACGGACGCAGAGAGACTGAAACCAGCTTCCCTACGATCCGGCGATGCTGGAAGCCCTTGCCCATCAGCAGCTCAAGGCGCTTCTGGCGGCTGAGGGATCGCCGCGCTGGCCCCACCACCTCACCTTGAGCCGCCTGGTGGCCCGCAGCCTGCGGCGGGGCGATCACACCCTGGTGCGGCTGACGCCCGGCAGCGATCCCAGCTGGTGGATCGGCCTGCTGGTGCCCCTGGCGCTGAGCGAGGCGCCGCTGGCGCTGGTGCTCGATGGAGAGCAGCGCCGGCGCCTGCTGCAGGTGGAGGCGCCACGGCTGCGGGGGGCGGGTCTCGATCTGCCCTGCTGGCAGGGGCCGGATGCACCGCCTGGCGCCCGGGTGTGGCTGCTGAGCCATCAGGAGCTGCTGCAGGCCTGGCGAGCCGGCCAGCTGGGGGAGCGGCAGCTGGTGATCCCCCGGGCGGAGCGGCTCAGCGACAGCCTGCGACAGGCCCTGGCGATCACCCTGGAGCCGGCCGACTGGGAACGGCTGCGCCTGGCCTATCCGGCTGCAGCCGCCTCCGTGCTGGCGCTGCATCAACGTCTGAGCCAGCGGATCCTCTGCCATCCGCGGCAGGGGGGACAGCCGGTGGCGGTGGGCGCCGAGGAGGAGGCACCGCTGCGGCAGCTGCTGGCGCTGCTGGGCCCCCTGCCCGAACCCTGGAGCCAGTGGCTGGAGGCCGGGGGAGCGGACTGGACCAGCTGGGCGGAGGTGGATGGGAGCTTGCTGCAGTGGCGGTGGATCCGCCAGCCGCTCGATCCGCTGCAGCAGCTGCAGGGGTTGCTGCAGGGGCGCGGCGCCGTGCTGGCGGGCGAACTGGCGGATGCCTCAGGGACCGGTGGCACGGGGGGTGCCGCATGCCTGGGCTTCCAGCCGCAGGTGAGCGTGGAGCTGGGCGATCCGCCGCTGCAGGATGCGCTGCCGCTCTATGCACCGACGGGCCAGCCGCTGCCGAACCATCCGCACTACGGCCAGCACCTTCTCGATCAGAGCCGGCGGCTGGTGCTGGGGCAGAGCAGGCTCACGGTGGTGCTGCTCGATGACGAGGGGCTGCGGCGTCCGCTGGCCAGCGCTCTGGCGGCGGAGTTCGGCAGCCGGGTGCGGGAGGAGTCGCTGGCACCCGAGGAGAACGGGGTGCTCTGCTGCCGCTTCAGCTGGTGGCTGGAGCACCAGAGCCGTCTGCCGCATCCGGGGCAGATCGTGGTGGCGCTGCTGCCGATCGCCAGCCTGGAGGACCCGCTGA
The DNA here is from genome assembly GCA_037144195.1 of Synechococcus sp. ELA057. Classification (GTDB taxonomy): domain Bacteria; phylum Cyanobacteriota; class Cyanobacteriia; order PCC-6307; family Cyanobiaceae; genus Cyanobium. The sequence continues at coordinate 1,174 of JBAWXG010000140.1, read as the reverse complement.
CGGCCGCGCGGGTGGCGCAGCTGCGACAGCAGGGACGCGACTGGTTCCGGGAGCTGCTGCTGCCCGAGGCGCTCAACCGGCTGCAGCTCTCCCTGGCGGGGCTGAGGCGACAGGGGGGGCGGCTGGCAGTGCTGGATGGACGCCTGCGCAGCCGCGGCTGGGGCCACCAGGTGCTGAGGGCCCTAGAGCCCTGGGTGCGACTGCCACGGCTGTTGCCCGATTGATGCTGTTGCCCACTCCTTAGCCTGAGCGCCGATCTGCAATCAGCCCGATGGGGGAAGCCAAGCGACGCGCCAGCCAGGGGCTGCCGCCGCGCCAGAAAAAGGTGGACAAACCCGTGGACAACACCCCCCGGATCGTGTCCTGGCTGCCGCTGACGCGGATGCAGGCCGACCGCTTTGTGGCTGTGAGCACCAAGGGCGCCTGGATCGGAATCGGCGCCCTGGTGGCCTTCTGGGTGACGGTGCGCTTCATCGGCCCGGCGGCGGGCTGGTGGACCCTGGCGGACGGCTGAAGCCGGCCTGTTCAGCAAGCCTCGCAGCCCCATCCACGGAGCCCGCAGACCCCTGAGCCAGGGAACCCCCAGCCCCCGGAAACCCCACATCCGACGCCCTTGCGTGCCGAGTTCCGCACCGAAGCCACGGGGGCTCGCAGAAATTGGAAGAAAACCTTATGGTTCAGGGGCCGTCCGCTTCGGTTCGATGTTCCTGCGCCTGGCTCAGCAGTACCGATCGATGGTGCGGGATCTCGTGATGAGCCTGCAGGCCCTGGCCGAGAGCCTCCAGGAGCGGGGCCAGGTGGCCACCTGCTACGTCTGCGGCGACGCCAGCGATCACCAGGGGGCCTCCTTCGTGGCCGATCTGGGCGACGGACACACGGTGCGCTTTCTGGTCTCCGACATCGGCATCAGCTGGATGGAGTGCCGCGACGGCAAGGAGCTGATCAAGCTGGAGGGCGCCGATGCCATCCAGGAGCTGCAGCGGGTTGCTCTGCAACTTCAGAGCCTGCCGGCTGTCGCACCACAGGTCGCTGCCGAACCCACATCCAGGCCACGGGTGCGCCGTAGCCGAGCAGCGGCGTGAGTTCCATCACAGGTCTCACCCGTGAGCTGCTCAAGCAGCATCGTGAATCACACCTGCCAGATCGGCTCCAGATCGATCCGCAACCCGGGGAA
>JBAWXG010000139.1:0-3379 GCA_037144195.1 Synechococcus sp. ELA057 | reverse complement strand
AGACATAGGCCCACTGGGGATCGCGAGGCAGGAAGACGACGCGCGTCTCGCTGGCGGGTCGCTGGGCGGGGGCCATCTCCGCCTCGATCGAGGCCAGGTTCGCCGCTTCGATCACCTTGACGGCCTGATCCCCGGTGCTGGCGATGGCCTCAGCCAGTCCCTCCCGATTCTCACCGCTGTAGCGGCTGACCCCGAGATTGCGCGCCACCTCTCGCAGCTGCCGCATGCTCAGCGAGGCCAGACGAGCCAGCAGGTTCTGATCGGACATGGGCCGAGCGCATTTGTGAACAAGAGTTTCTGACATCGACCCGGGCGGGATCGCTTCTGTCAGCAGATAAGGACATGGTGAGTCCAGCCCTTGTGCCGCGCCTGGGCCTGCTGGCGGACCTGTCTTCCGGCCTGTCCGCTGCGGCCCCGGCGCCACCCCGGCCGATGACGGCCTAGAACGGATGTACTGATCGCTGCCTGCGATGCCTCGGGATCTCGCGCTGGATCTGTTGGCGGGTGTGCCCGTGCCGCTGCGTGCTGATCCGCCGCCGCATCGCTGCCCTCTGGCCAGCGAGGGCGTGGCGGCCGGTTTCCCCAGCCCGGCGGACGACTATGTGGAGGCCCGCATCGACCTCAACCGCGAACTGATCCCATCGCCGCTCTCCACCTTTTTCATGCGCGTCAGCGGTGATGCCATGGATGGCGATGGAATTGTGGATGGCGATCTGCTGGTGATCGATCGCAGCGTCGATCCGCGCCCCGGGCGGGTGGTGGTGGTGGTGCATGGTGGCCGCTTCCTGGTGCGTCGGCTGGTGCGTCGGCGGGGGAGGCTATGGCTGGAGGCCAGTGATGGCAGCAGCCAGCCCATGCCTCTGGGCGCCGCCGATGGGGAGGAAGCGGAGCTCTGGGGTGTGGTGATTCATGCGGTGCACCATCTGGATCAGCGGGCCCGTGGCCCCGCCTGAGGTCAGCGATGCATTCAGCAGGGTTCCTGGCTGCGGGGCAGGGGCAGCAGCAAGCCGCGGCGGCGCAGTTCGGCGTGAAACTCGCCAGCCAGGTTGGTGGCCTCCTGCTGCCAGAGACGCCGCAGCTGGTTGAACAGCACCAGCCCCCTGAAGATCAGGGTGAGACAGACGAGCACCTGCAGGCAGATCTTCAGCACGGGGAGGGAGGCGGCGGAAGCAGGGGCCACCAGGGGCCTGCGGGATGGACCGTTGGAGGATGTCAGTCTAGGAGGCGCATCGGCGCCGGGCCTCCGTCGCAGGTCGCCCCAACTCCCACGAGTCGAGTCCCCGTCGCGTGATGGCTGATCCCCTGCCGGAGCTGAGCACCGCCGATCTGGAGACCCTGTTGGCGGCTCTCGATCCCAGGCTGGACGGCTTCGGTTCGGGCGACTCCTGTCTGGATGATGCCCGGGCCTTTCTGGAACGGCTGGCCGGGGCGGAGGCGGCGGATGCCTCGCTGAGCCACTGGTTGGAGTGTTGGCAGGCGGCCGGTGGCAACCGCACCACCCTGCGGCTGATGGTCAGCACCCTGCTGGCGGAGCGGGCAGGGGCCCCGGCCGCTGGCGCGGACGCCTCTCCCGCGGAGGGGTGAGGCCCATCTGCTGATGATCGGGAGCGCTCACCGTCATGGCCGGAGGTGCTGACCAGGGTGGGATCGGGCCCACGGGTGGCAGCCATGCAAGCAGCAGGGGAGGGGCGGATCTGGCGCGATCGCTGCCATGCCGGCGATCAGCTCGGTGAACGGTTGGCACCCCATGTGCGCCATCACCAGGACACCACCGTGGTGGGCATCCCCCGCGGTGGGCTGGCGGTGGCCGCCTCTTTGGCTTCGAGACTGCAGCTGCCCCTGAGCTGCTGGTCGGTGCAGCGGGTGCGGGCACCGGGCGATGGGGGGGTGCTGGGAGCGATCGCCCCGGGGAACATTCAGATGCTTGACGAGGACCGTCTGCAGGAGCTGCGCCTCAGCGGTGCAGCACTGGAACAGCTGGTGGAGCTCTATGAACGCCGCATGTGGAACGACCAGGAGCGTTTCGGCGATCCCGATCCCGCTGAGCTGAGCCATCGCAGCCTGATCCTGGTCGATGAGGGGATCCGCACAGGAAGGACGATGGGCGCGGCCCTGCTGTCGTTGCGATCGCTGTATCCGGCCGCCATCACGGTGGCCGTGCCGGTGGGACGCCGTTCGGCGATGGATCGGCTCGTGCAGCTTGCCGATCGGCTGGTGGTGCTGCATCCGGTGGATCAGCTGGACCGGCTTTCCGATTGGTTCGCTTCTCTGCCGACGCTGAAGGAAACGGATGTGGTTGCTTTGCTGCGGGCCGGCTGAGGCTTTGCAGCAAGGCGGAAAGAACGCAACCTGATCAGCCGTGTGCGAACAGAGATTGCGATTGTCAGCCAAGCAAAACTGAGCCAGAAATTGCATCAGCACCGAAGCAGATCTGGTGAGTTGACGGCAGATTAACTAGAGCTCGCTGACAATTTGTTGGCACGCGAAGAACAGGCATGGGTGATGCCCTGAGTGACTACATGCATGCCATCAGTCGGATCCCGTTGCTCACCGGTTCCGAAGAGGTGCATCTGGCTACGATCATTCAGCAATGGCAGACAGAGGTAAGTCCCGGCAAGGCTTTGGAGCGCCGCGGCCGCCGGGCGCTCGATCGCATGGTGCAGGGAAATCTGAGGCTGGTGGTCTCGATCTGCAAGCGTTATCAGAACATGGCCAACCAGTCACAGATTGAGATGCTCGATCTGATTCAGGCGGGCAGCATCGGTCTGATCCGGGCTGTGAGGGGCTTTGATCCCAGCCGTGGCTATAAATTCTCCACCTACGGGTATTGGTGGATTCGGCAGTCGATCAGCCGTTTCATCAAGGAGCGTGGGCAGGCGATTCGTGTGCCACCCGAGATCATCAGCCTGGCGCGAAGGGCTCAGGAACAGAGGGCGCACCAGTCCCAGTCCTGCAACCTGAAGCTGACGGCGGATCGGCTTGGGTTAAGTGTGCAGCGGCTGGAGGATGTCCTGAGGATTCATCACTTCAGCCACATGGTGTCCCTGGATCAGGTGTGCTCCGGCAACAGCGAGGGGGATCAGACCTTGCTGGATCTGATCCGTGGCGATGAGGGCCCCCGTCTGGACGAGGACTACGACTGGCTGCACCGCCATCTGCAGGAGCTCAAGCCCAGGGAGCAAAGGGTGCTGGAGCTGCGGTTCAGTGCGGATGCCGAATACTCCTTCTCCCAGGTGGCCAGCCTGCTGGGGCTGAAGAAGAGCCAGGTGCAATGGCTGGAGAAGCACGCCCTGCGCAAGCTGCAGAAGCGATTGCAGGAGGAGGATCCCAGACGGGGCAGACGCACCCGCTGAACCCTCTGCGGTCTGGTTGCCAGCGT
>JBAWXG010000138.1:0-3460 GCA_037144195.1 Synechococcus sp. ELA057 | reverse complement strand
TGATCACCAACATCGGCACCGCCCACATCGGCCGCCTGGGCAGCCGGGAGGCGATTGCCAGCGCCAAATGTGAGATCACGCTTGCGCTGGCTCCAGGCGGCGTGGTGGTGATTCCGGCAGCCGATCCGTTGCTCGATGCGAGCCTGGCGTCGGCCTGGAACGGACGGATCGTGCGCGTCGCCCTCGCCGACGATCCTGTCGCCGATCCCCCGGCCGATCTGATCGGCCGGCTGAGCGCCGATGCAACGGAGCTGCACCTTGAAGGCGATCATCCGCTTGCGCAGGCCGCCGCAGGCCAGCCTTTCCGCCTGCCGCTCGAAGGCCGCCACAACGCCCGCAATCTGCTGCTCGCCCTGGCGGTGGCCCATGAGCTGGCGGTGCCGCCGGACCCGCTCCGCCAGCTCAGCGTCGCGCTGCCGGGAGGCCGCAGCCGCAGCCTGCGCAGCGGCGGGTTGGAGATCCTCGACGAGACCTACAACGCTTCTCCCGAGGCGGTGCTGGCCGCCCTCGATCTGCTGGCCAGCCGTCCTGCCGGGGGACGCCGCTTCGCCGTCCTCGGCACGATGCTCGAACTCGGTGAGCGCAGCCTCGAGCTGCATCGCACGGTGGCGGCCCGGGCGCGGGAATGCGGGCTCGACGGCCTGGTGATCGTCGCTGCCGGCGCCGAAGGCGAGGCGATGCTGGAAGCGGCGGCCGGCCTGCCCCGTCTGCTGCGGGTGGAGACGCCGGCGGCGGCCGCCGAACCGTTGCGCGACTGGCTGGCACCCGGCGATGTGGTGCTGCTCAAGGCGAGCCGGGGGGTGGCGCTGGAGCGGCTGATCCCGCTGCTGACGGACGCCTGAGCCAGTCACAGCGATGCCGCTCGGCAGCGGGCCCACTTCCCCAGGGCCTGGGGATGATCACGCCGGCGTCGTGAATGATCCGGAACATCCCATCGCTGCGCACCTCGCCGATCAGGGCCCGCTTGCTCAGGTGCAGGTTGGGGTGGACCGCAACCGGACCCTGGGGCGCCTGCAGCCGCAGGCCGATCAGCGCCTGCCGCAGGGCTGGTGTCTCAAGGCTGTTGGCCCGCTCCACCGCCGCTGCCCAGAGACGCACCATCGTGTAGGCGGCCTCGGCAGGATCGTTGGTGACACGATGCACGCCGTAAGCATGACGGAAGCGCTCGGTGAACTGCCGTGAGGCCGCCGTGGGCAGGCTCTGGAAGAAGCTCCAGGACGCCAGGGTGCCGGCCATCACATCCGGACCGATCGCCGCCACCTCCTCTTCGGAGACCGAGAAGCTCATCACGCTGTAGCCATGCCGGGCGTCCAGTTTCTGGGCAGCCAGCGCCTTGAAGAAGCTGACGTTGCTGTCGCCATTGAGCGTGTTGATGATCACACCGCCGCTCGGCAGCAGGCTGCGGATCTCGGCGATCACCTGAGCCACGTCCTCGGAGCCGAGCGGCAGGTAGCGCTCGCCGACGACGCGGCCGTCCAGCTTGCGGACCTGGTCGCGAATCTGTCGATTGGCCGTTCGCGGATAGACATAATCAGAACCGACCAGATAGAAGGCATTGCCTCGATGCTGCTTCAGCCATTGAATTGCTGGTGTTACCTGCTGATTGGGTGTGGATCCCGCATAGAGAATATTGGCGGAGCATTCTTCTCCTTCATACTGCAAGGGGTAGAACAGCATCCTGTTGCGGGATTCGAAGATCGGCAGCATCGCTTTCCGGCTTGCCGAGGTCCAGCCCCCGAAGACCGCGCTCACCTTGTTGCGGTCGAGCAGTCGCGCGGCGCGGGCGGCGAAGGTGGCCGGATCCGAGGCGCCGTCTTCCTCGATCGGTTCGATCAGAAGCCGGCGCTGCTTCAGGCGGATGCCGCCGCTGCGGTTGATCTCCGCGATGGCCAGCAGCTCAGCTTCCGCCACGGTGTTCTCCGACAGGCTCATCGTGCCGGTGCGCGAGTGAAGAATGCCCACCTTGATGCTGTCCTTCGGCTGCTCCGTCTGGCGTGCTCCAAGACCACAACTGGTCAGCACAAGAATGATCGGCAGCGACAGCAGCCCTGGCCAGCTTCTGCGGCGATTGGCGGTGATCGGGAGAGGTTTCACTTGAAGAACCAGCCCAGAATCATCACCCCGAACAGGGCCAGGCAGGAGCAGATCTGAAAGATCCGATCGGTGCGGTTGATGCGTGCCATGGTGCGTTCCTTCTCCGCCTCGGTCGCTGCCGAGTAGGTGTTGGCCCCCCAGGTGAACAGGGCGAACAGGGCCATCGAGATGATGTAGCTTGTCGAGAACAGATCATCGAGAAAGGTTGGGTAGGGCAACCTTGGCAGTGTGGCGTGGTAAGACTGCTGCAGAAAGATCAACGTCAGCAGGGCTGTTGAAGGGATTGCCAGGCGCACATCCCCGAGCGAACCCTCCACCGATGGCGCCATCAGAACAATCGAGTTCACGATCATCAGCGGCAGAATCCAGTTGATGATGCCGGTCCATATATTGGCAGCGTAGAGAACTTCCAGGCGCAATTGACTGCGCTTGGGAGCGTGCCAGCTTCCGAAGCGGTGCTTATAGCTCTGCAGAGTCGCCTTCAGGCTGTCGCCGCGCAGCTCATAGCCACTGATTGAGCCTGATTCGCCAACCAGGCTGCCAGCCGTTTTCTGGGGCAGCAGCAGGACGTCGGCATATTTATCGCCAATCACTTCCGGGACCAGCTCGATCACCACCGGCAGGCTGAGAATGTCGAAGGGATCGCGTCGGAAGCTGATCTCATCGTCGTAGAAGCGGCTTGAAAAGGTGTAGTGCTGCTGATAGCGCCCTGCCGATAGTTTCAGAGGTTGCTCTGTGTCAACGCTGAACGTGGAATCCCAGGTTTCTATTCTGTTTTTCAGGCGCACCAGATCGATCGGTCTGATTCCTTCCTTGTTCATCAGCTCCTGAACGCTGGCGGGCCATTCCAGCCAGAACGATCCATCAGCCGTGAACGTTCGTGAGCTCAGTGTCAGTTCGTAGAACTTGTCGACATAGATGCTGCCGTAGATGACCGGATGGTTGCGTAGATCGACACTGCTGAGCTCAATCGGCGTGATCTGGGCCTGCTCCAGTCCAAGCCCCTGGCCTGGATGTGCAGATCGACCACCACGCAGGGTCAGGATCAGAATGAGTCCCGCCAGGATGGCCAGCAGCGCGAACCCGGTCGCCGGAGGTCTGATCAGTGACGAGCGCTTCGGAATCGCCAAGCCCTGGTGCGGTCTGCCATCTCAGCCCACCCTGACGGCAGCGCCGGCGCCGCGCAACCCATCGTCACTGCTGCCGGGGCGACCAGTCTTCCTTGATCACCTGCCGGGCCCGCCCCAGGGCCAGAGCTCCGGCCGGGACATCGCCGGTCAGGGTGGAGCCGGCGGCCACGGTGACGCGCTCGTGGAGGCCCTGATCCCCTGGCTCGCCGCCGATGACACGCTGCTGCTCAAAGCCA
>JBAWXG010000137.1:0-3490 GCA_037144195.1 Synechococcus sp. ELA057 | reverse complement strand
CGGCTGCAGCGAAGACCCCCGCAACCGATGGCGCGGGGGTCAGGAGAGCCAGGTGGCCGAATCAGGCCTTCTCGAGCTCGGCTTCGGCGAAGTTGTTGGTGTTGATGCCACCCTCGGAGCCGCTGATGCCGTTGTAGTTGACCTTCTCGAAGCGGACGACCACGGGATAGCGGATACCGGAGGTGTCGATCGAGGCCACGGTTCCGACCTCGTTGAACCAGTAGGACTCAGGACGCTTGATGCGCACTTTGTCGCCTCGGGAGATGGCCATCGCTGCAGGGATGTACGGGTGGCTGACGCAGCCGACCCTACCTGCGCGAGACCGCTCCATTCAGTGGACGTCACGAATCGTCGCTGCCGTTCCGCATGGCAGCATCGGCCCCCAGCCGCCGGCTCCTGCATGGTCGCCTTTGAGGCTCCCGATCTCGCTCTCGACCTCCCCGATCCGGATAACGACAGCCTCAGTTCGATCGAGTTCCTCGCCCGTCTGGAGGAGGCCTGGTCGGTCTGCGATCGCTTCGATCTGCAGACGGAGATCTGGCGCGGCCGCATCCTGCGGGCCGTCCGCGACAGGGAGAAGCGCGGCGGAGAGGGGCGTGGCACCGGTTTTCTGCAGTGGCTCAGGGAACGGGAGATCAGCAAGACCCGGGCCTACACCCTGATTCAGCTGGCGGAATCCGCTGATCGGATGCTCGCCGATGGCGTCATCGAGCCGTCGAGCGTCAACCACTTCTCCAAGCGCGCCTTCCTGGAGACGGCCGAAGCCGCTCCGGAGGTGCAGCAGATGATCGGTGAGGCGGCGAATGAGGGCCTGCCGATCACCCGCAAGCAGGTGCGCCGACTCAGCGAGGAGTTCACGGCCGCCACCAGCCCCCTGTTGCCCGAGGAGATCCGCAGGCGCACCGCCGAGAACCTGTTGCCGCCCCGGGCCGTGGCGCCGCTGGTGAAGGAGCTGGCCAGGTTGCCGGAACCGCAGCAGGAGGATCTGCGCCGGGTGCTGCGCGATGACCCGGAACTGGATCGGGTGCGCGATGTCACCCAGACGGCCCGCTGGCTGAGCCGTACCGGTGAGGCCGGCCTGGCGGTGCGTGCGCTGCAGGAGAACGATCTCGACCTGGAGAAGGCGATCCAGGAAGCCCAGCGCCTGGACATCCTGGGGATCCTCTCGGATGCGGTGTATCAGGCCCAGCAGCTGGAGAGCGCCGTGCTCAAGCTGCACACCAGCTGGCGCCGGTTGGGGGGGGTGCAGGAACGCCTGTGGGTGGAGAGCGGCAGCAGCACGCCCCATCTGCGCGATCTGCTCCAGGCGCTCCAGGCCCTGAGTGGATCCACCATGCGCGTGTCCCTGGGTGAGCTGGCGGGCGGAAGGCGGGTGCGTCTGCAGCTGGTGGAGGAATCCGCCGATCAGCTGGAGCCCCCGCCCATCCCCTGAGCGCACACCAGATCTGGTGGCTGTAGTCTCTGCGGACGGCAGATCTGGGGTGATTGGCGCAGGATCCGCTGCTGCAGGCGCTGCACCGTCACTTCGGCTGGAGCGATTTCCGCCCCGGTCAGCGGGAGGTGGTGGAGGCCCTGCTTGCCGGGCGTGATTGCCTGGCGGTGCTGCCCACTGGCGCCGGCAAGTCGCTCTGCTTCCAGCTGCCGGCCCTGGTCCGCCAGGGCCTGGTGCTGGTGATTTCACCCCTGGTGGCGCTGATGCAGGACCAGGTGGATCAGCTCCAGCGCCGGGGCATCGCGGCGGCCTGTCTGCATGGCGGCCTGGATGGCTCTGAGCGGCGGCGTCTGCTGCAGCGGCTGCGCGATCGGGAGCTGCGGCTGTTGTATCTCGCCCCGGAGCGGTTGCGTTCCGAACCCACCCGCCAGTTGCTCGATGAGCTGCTCGATGGCGGTGTCGTCGTGGCTCTGGCCGTGGATGAGGCCCACTGCATCAGCGCCTGGGGCCATGACTTCCGGCCCGACTATCGCCGCCTGGGCGAGCTCAGGCGCATCTGCCCGGGGGTGCCCCTCGTGGCGCTCAGCGCCACCGCGGCGCCAAGGGTGCGGGCCGACATCATCCGCCTGTTGCAGTTGCGTCGCCCCCTGGTGCAGGTGCGCTCCGCCCGCCGCACCAACCTCAGCTACGCGATGGCGCGGCGTCCTGCCGATCCGCTGCCTCTGTTGCTTCAGGCTGTGGAGGAAGCCCGAGGCGCTTCGCTGATCTATGCCCGCACCCGCCGCTCGGTGGATCAGTGGGTGCAAGGCCTGAAGACCGCCGGGGTGGAAGCGATCGCCTACCACGCGGGGATGGATCCCGGCAGCCGCCGTCTGGCTCTGGATCATTTTCTGCAGCACCCTGCCCCGGTGCTGGTGGCCACGGTGGCCTTCGGGATGGGGGTGGACAGGCCGGATGTGGGGCTGGTGCAGCATCTGGATCTGCCATCCAGTCCGGAGAGCTATCTGCAGGAATCCGGCCGCGCCGGCCGCGACGGACTGCCGGCGCGTTGCCAGGTGCTGTTCGATCCGCAGGATCGGGTCAGCCTGGGCTGGGCGATCCGTCTGTCGGCCTCACCCCAGGGGGCGGCCGGGGATCGCCTCTCCAGACAGGCGGAGTCCCTCCGCCAGACCCAGATCCAGCGCCAGCTGCGGCGGATGGAGGCGGTCGCCGAAGGTGAGGGATGCCGTGAGCAGGCCCTGCTGCTGGCGGTGGGGGAGCTGGTGCCTCCCTGCGGTCGTTGTGACCGTTGCCTCGCTCCGGAGCAGCGGCGCGACTGGTCAGATCAGGCGGCCCAGCTCCTGGCTGCTCTGGAGCAGCGCAGTGGACGGGATCTGCGCAGCCTGGCGGAGGACCTGGAAGCTGCCCATGGCTCCAATCAGGAGCGCTGGGCCTGGCTGGCTCGCCGCCTGGTGCAGGAGGAGCTCCTCGATGAGAGCGATGACGGCGCCCAACGCCTGTGGCTGCGTCCCAGCGGCCAGAACTACCAGCGGCGGCCCTGGCCCCTGCGCTGGAGTGCCTGAGGTCGGCCTCAGCTGCGGCTGCGGCAGTAGTCGCTGAGAAGCTGCTGTTCGTACTCGGCGCTGGGATCGCTCCAGGTCTGCCACTCGCCGCTCACCGTTGTGGCGTTGAGTTTGCGGGCGCCGCAGTTGATCGCTGTGTAGAAGGTCTGTCCCTTGGCGTTGAGGCTGGGGGCCACCATGCTGCCGCCCATGGGCTGCCAGGCCGACCAATTGACCTGCAGCGGCCCATAGGTGCGCCAGTCGGCTCTCGCGGTCGCCACCGTGGTGCTGGATCGGGTGGCGCCGGCGCCGGTCACCGGCCTGACGGAGGGCCTGGGGGCGTTGGCCGCGGTTGTGGTGGCCGCTGTGATGGCTGTCGTGGCCGAGGCGGTGTTGTTGGGCGCCGTCGCCTTGGCCTGGCTGTTCAGCGTGGTGCTGCCTGTGGCAACACCGGTCTGGACCGCGGGGCTGGTGGTCGCGCTCTGCGGGCGCTGGGAGGAAACCGGAGCACGGTTGA
>JBAWXG010000136.1:0-3556 GCA_037144195.1 Synechococcus sp. ELA057 | reverse complement strand
TCAGCAGACGGGCATCGGCTCCGAGCAAGGCGGCCCCTGTGGCGGCGGTGAGGGCAGGGGGCATCGCAGAAACCATGTTTCAGACTGAAGCATAGTAAGAGGACTGAGGTTCGTGTCCTGTTCGACGGGGTGGGAGGTCATCGCCAAAAGGAGTTGGTTCCTCAATGAGCAAGTGCCACCCCTGTCACACCCCAGTCACCACCAGGCCCCGCCCCAGCGGAGGACATCGCCCGGCGGATCCTGGGCGAGGACGTGACCCAGGAGGAACTGAGCGACGCCGTTATCTGGCCGAAGGCCAGCGTGGCGGAGCCACTACGCGATCAGCTGCTGCAGCTGTGCAGCCAACGCCTTGACGCTTTCCGAATGCAGCGCGGCGAGGAGGTGGGCTGTTTGCTCACTGAGGCTTCGGGCACAGGAGCCGCCACCGCACCCCGCACCAACGGGCCCTGGAGGTGGACCACATCGTGCCCAGGAACCAGGGCGGTTCGGACGACATCAGCAACTTGCAGGCCCTCTGCTTCCGCTGCAATGCCGGCAAGCGCGATGCATTTTGCCGACACAAGAGGGCACTACCGACTTCCGCGGTCTGCAGGCCAGCGACGACCTGCGCGGGAGAGATCAGAAAGGCAAGGTTGCCGCCACATCGGAGAGACGGATCAGCAGGGTGTCGGGGTCAATGGGCGAGGGATCGAAGCCCATGTGCAGATAGAAGCTGCGGGCTTGATCGGAGGCCGCATGAACCACGATGCCGCGCACGCCGATCTGAGTGCTGGCCTGCAGCACCCGCTCGAACGCATCGGCGAGCAGGGCGCGAGCGATGCCGCGTCCCTGGACACTGCGGCAGACCGCCAGCCGCGCCAGCACCACCACGGGGATGGGGTCGGGCATGTTGCGCCGAAAACGCCCAGGGGCTGAGGCCACGGCCACCGCGCCGGAGGCCAGAGCCACATAGGCCTTGACGATCCCGTCGCTGTTGCACACCACGAAGCTTCGCGTCGCACCGCTCTGCTGGTTGGAGTGGGCACGCTGCATGAGCCAGCGGTTGAGGCCGGAGTCGCCGCAGTCAAAGCCGACGGTGCTGTGATGCGGCGCCAGCGGCTGCGGCGCCAGCAGATCCATCAGCGTTGCCAGGGTCTCGGGGCCGCCATGGTGCGTTGCAGGCGATCACTGGGGCCGGGGGGAGCATCGAGCTGACAGAGAAACTGGTCAAATTGCTCAGGCGAAACTGCTTGCCAGCTTTGCTGCACCAACAGCTCACGGGCAGCGGAGCGGGCCGCCTGCAGAACGAAATCGGTTCGGGTGAGGCCGGAGGCGTGGACGGCGCGATCGATCAACGCCTGATCATCGGGCGTGACGCGCAGGTTCCAGCTGAGGCGAGGGGTGGCAGCCACGGCTGAGCAGAAGACTTGTGGCCAGCCTAGCCCCCTTGGGTAGACGACGTCTATCCAGCTGATCATCATGGCGATCGCCCGGGGCTTCTCACTACAAGTGCCACCCCTGTCACACCCCCAGCCCCAGCAAGCCGGCCCGCATAAGGAATCCCGGCCAAGATCCCCCCATACCCCCAACCCCCTCCTCCACCTACGAGCGCCTACGCGAGTCCATCGCCAAGCGCATGCGCATGAGCCACATTGACCAACCCCTGATGCTCATGGAGCTCCTGGGACATGGATATGCCAGGCAACAGCCAGCCCGGCCCCCGCACAGGACGTAGCCCGCCGGAACCGCCGCGCATGGTGGTCAAGGTTCTCACCGGCAACGGCATCACCCGCTACGAGCAAGGCAACTACGACCTGGTGGGCGGCGTAGCCGAAGGCTTCTGCGCAGCAGTAGAGCTGAGCGACGCTGAGCGCGAACAGCTGCTGCAGCTGTGCCGCCAACGCCTTGACGCTTTCCGAGAGCAGCGCGGCGAGGAGGTGGGCTGTGTGTTCTGCGGGCTGGAGGGCAGCGGCCGTGTTTCACGCGCAATGGCATCCGAATCCCCGGCGTGAAGGGGATTGTGAGCAGCCGCGGGGTGGGGTGAGGGGGGTGATTGGGGGGAAAGAAGGGGGCCGGTCAGGCGCATGGCAGTGTTAGCCAGACCTCTACACAGCGAACATCGCCTGAAGAACACCCAGCAGCTCATTAAGCGATGTCTCCGAGAGTCTCCCCAATTGCTTGACAAGACGGTCCCTATCTACAGCCCTCAGCTGATCAGCCACAACATGACCATCTTTCCCCTCAAACCTGCAACGCACACGAAAAGGGTATGGATGTCCGCCAGTTGTGAGCGGGGCAACGATAAAAGTGCGAAGGTGAGCATTTAGCTCGTCTGGCGACACTACGACACAAGGCCTCGCCTTCCTGATTTCAGATCCTCGCGTGGGGTTCAATTCGACAAGGAAGATATCGCCTCTTGAGACGTGATCATCAGTCACCATGACCACTCTTCATCATCAAATCGAGTGGCGCTCATCTCATCGAGAAGTCCCATCGGCTCGAAAGACGCTGCGGCCTCCGCCCAGCCAGCCCTTGGATGAGCCGATGGCCTGATGGTCAGAACTCCTGGAGCAGCCTCGATCTCGACTTCGTCAGCCAGCCCTGCGACCTCAAGCAGCGGCTTAGCGAGACGGATCCCCCTCGAGTTGCCGATTTTGACCAGCTTCGCTCGAACCACGACCAAACTCTGCGGATGTGCTCACATTGTAGTCACGTTGGCAGCCTCCGCGTACCCCTGCTGTGGCTAACGCTGCCCCTAAGTGGCAGGCGGGAAGTTTTTACTATTGAAGGAGACTCGACGTCGGCCTGTCCACACCAGGGGCTTGTTCGAAGGTGTCGCATTTCCACAAGCAGCGTATGCGGACCTACGCCTCATCTGCAAAGCTCATGCCACCTCCGCTTCACTTCTCACACTGGCGCTCAACTTCAGTCCAAGGGCCGAGACAACCTTCAGGATGGTGTCAAAGCTCGGACTACGCTCTCCAGATAAGGCCTTGTAGAGGCTTTCCCTCGAAAGGCCTGAGTCTCTGGCCACCTGGGTCATCCCCTGAGACCGTGCAATGTCGCCCAAGGCCTTGGCAATGAAGGCAGCATCTCCATCAGCCTCCTCGATGCAGGCTTCCAGATAGACCGCCATATCTTCCGGGGTCCGGAGATGTTCGGCAACGTCGTAAGGGGTGGTCGTGGTTTTCATCAGATCTCCTCCGGCAGGTTGTCTGCCAACAGAAGGGCCTCATCAATGTCCTTGGATTGTGAGCTCTTGTCTCCGCCAGCCAAAAGGATGATCAACGCTGTTCCTCTCTGCAGGTAGTAGACCCTGTATCCAGGGCCAAAGTTGATCCGCAACTCCGACACGCCGCACCCAACGGGCTTGACGTCACCAGGATTGCCGCCGATGAGGCGCTCGATCCTGGCCAGAACCTTCGCTCGGGCTCTCAGATCACGGAGACCCGCAAGCCATCGGACGAACCGATCTGTCTGGCGGACTTCAACCATTCACCAACTGTAGCCTCCTGGCTACGGAAACGCAACGCTGCCTTGCTGGCTCCCATCAAGGAGGACCCATCCTTCGAACGCT
>JBAWXG010000135.1:0-3581 GCA_037144195.1 Synechococcus sp. ELA057 | reverse complement strand
TACAAACTTGCCATCAGCTGAGCTTACGATCGTTCCTACGTCATGAGAATTGCAATCTCCGGCTCACACTCACTAGGCAAATCCACCGTCGTCAATGACTGGGTCCATCTGCATGGAAACTACCTTCGGGAAGAGGAGCCCTTCCGCGTCCTGGGGTTGCATGGTCCCTATGAAATTCTCTTCCGCGATGACTCGACGCGGCTGCACAACGGCCTGCAACTCTTCTACAGCATCGGCCGTGTTCAGCGTTACGCAAGCAGCGGCGAGAACGTCATTTTTGATCGGGCACCTGTGGACTATCTGGCATACTCTCAATACACTGCCGATCAAGGTACAACGGATATCGATGATGCATTCGTGGAATCGATGGTTCCCGCCATCAGGGAATCACTAAACCGCCTCGATATTCTGGCCTTCGTTCCCAAGTCAGAAGCCTGGCCTGTTGCCATGGAAGATGATGGCATTCGACCGGTCGACCATTCCTATCGTGATGCTGTCGATATGATCTTCAAGCAGATCTATCGCGAAGGCCGCTATAAAGCCTTGCCCGAACAGGATGGGCCCCTGTTGATCGAGCTTGAGGGACCTCAGCAGGAACGCCTGCTGCAACTTTCCAGGGCGATCGATCAGCTATCCGCCAGGGATTGAGCGTTTCCGAGCGCAGTCAGGTCGGTGTTGGCCTGCGGGACGCGCTCTGCTGCGGTTCGCGCTGCCCCGCGTAGCTGCGACGGCGGCCAGGATTTCGCTCTTGCTGCACGCAGAGCAGGCTGTGAAGGTTGCAGTGACCTGATCCCGACTTGATTGCAAGACTGATTAAATGGCCTCATCTGTGGAGCCATGGTGGCTATGACCCAAGCCAAATCCATCCGAGCAGAGAACGCCGCGGGCATGAAATCCCAGGCGGTGGATTCCCAGAGCCTGTCAGCTGCCCAGCTGCTCCAGGGTCAGCAGCGCACCCTCGAGATGGTCGCCCGCGGTGAACCCCTGGAGACCTGCCTCAGGGCGATCGCGAGCTTCTCGGAGGAATGCCTGCCGGAGATGCTGGCCTCGATCCTCTACTACGACCCCCAGGAGGAACGGCTGCGGCGAGGGGGCTATGGACGCCTGCCTGATGGATTCCAGGCCACCGTGGATGGCCTTGTGCCTGGCCCCAAGGCCGGCAGCTGCGGAACCTGCGCTTTCCGCGCCGAGCGGGTGATCAGCGAAGACGTGTTCGAGGATCCGCTCTGGGATGGCTTCCATGACTTCTGCCGCGTTTACGGCATCCGCT
This sequence comes from Synechococcus sp. ELA057, assembly GCA_037144195.1. Classification (GTDB taxonomy): domain Bacteria; phylum Cyanobacteriota; class Cyanobacteriia; order PCC-6307; family Cyanobiaceae; genus Cyanobium. The sequence goes on along the minus strand of JBAWXG010000135.1, from coordinate 2,311 downwards.
CCGCCTGGTCCTCCCCGCTGATCTCCCCCACCGACCAGAGCCTGCTCGGGGTCTTCGGCATGTACTACCCGGACAGGCGCCTGCCCTCCGCTGCAGACCTGACGATGGTGGATCACATGACCCACCTCGCCACCCTGGCCTGCGAGCGGCACCGGCGGGATGAGGAACGGCGCCGCCAGGCCTGGCAGGACGCACTCACCGGCCTGGGGAACCGCCACCTGCTGCAGGCGCGTGCGGGCGAGCTGATCCAGGCGGCGCGGCAGCAGCAGCAGCCCCTCAGCCTGGTGTTTCTCGATCTCGACCACTTCAAGCTGTTCAACGACAACTTTGGTCATCTGCTCGGCGACAAGCTGCTGCAGAAGGTGAGCCGGCGGCTGGCGGCGGCCATGGACAACGCGCCGCTGCTGGTGCGCTTCGGCGGCGATGAATTCGTGGCCCTGCTGCAGGAAAACGCTCAGGAGGCCAGCGCTCGGCTGACGCAGCTGGCGTCCAGCTTCAACGGTGAGGCCCTGCTGATCGATCAGGTGAGGGCCCAGTTGAGCTTCTCCTGCGGAGTGGTCGAGCTGTCGACCGTCAACTGGGACATGGGCCAGGCCATCGTGCAGGCCGACACCGCGGCCCGCAGCGCCAAGGAGCGGGGGCGCAACCGGGTGCACGTGGTCGACAACGAACAGCTGACCGCGGTGCAGCAGCGCCTGCAGGTGGGCCAACAGCTCGACAACGCCCTGCAGTACGGACTGATCGAACCCCATGCCCAGCCGATCATCGATCTGCGCACCGGCGCCCCCCTCGGTGCCGAGCTGCTGTTCCGCACCCAGGCCGGCGTGCTGGAAGACGTCAGCACAGATCTGTGCATCGCTGTGGCGGAGGAGAACGGGCTGATCGACAAGATCGGACTCGAGATGCTGAGGGGTGCCTGCCGCCTGCTGAGACAGCCGCCGCTGATCGCCAGCGAGCTGGTGATCAACGTGAACCTCTCGGTCCATCAGCTGATGCGCGAACAGCTGGCCGATGAAGTGGAGCAGCTTCTGGAAACCGAGGGTGTCGCGGCCCAGCGCATCTGCCTGGAGATCACCGAGAGCCGCTGGCTCGATCCCGATGGCCCCTCCCGCAGGCTGCTGCTGCGCCTGATCGACCGCGGATTCCATCTGGCCCTGGATGACTTCGGCACCGGCTACGCCTCCCTGGTGTTGCTGCGCGCCCTGCCCTTCAGCCATGTGAAGGTGGATCAATCCTTCGTGCGCGAGGTCGACACCAGCGTCGAGGCGCGGGCCCTGTGCCGCGCCATGCTCGAGATGGGCAAGGCCTGCAATGTGCAGGTCACCGCGGAAGGCGTGGAGACCGAGGAGCAGCGCAGGATTCTGCTGGAGATGGGCTACCTCAGAGCCCAGGGATACCTGTTCGCCCACCCGGAACCGATCCGGAGCGTGCCCGCGCTGCTGCAGCGGCTGCAGCGCGAGGCCAACACGGGCGCCAGCAGCTTCAGGCTTTGAGCGTGATCAGCGGCCGGCGCCGGTTCGGATAGAGCTCCCGGCAGAGCGGACACACGGTGCCGTCGCAGCCCCGGGCGGTGCAGTATTCGCGGCCGTAGAAAATGATCTGCAGGTGCAGCCGGTTCCAGGCCTCGCGGGGAAACAGGCGCTTGAGGTCGGTCTCGGTGCGGGCCACGCTCTCGCCGCTGCTGAGGCCCCAGCGCTGGGCCAGCCGGTGAATGTGGGTATCCACCGGGAAGGCAGGCACCCCGAAGGCCTGGGCCATCACCACACTCGCGGTCTTGTGGCCCACCCCGGGCAGGGCCTCAAGAGCCTCGAAGCTGCGCGGCACCGCACCGCCATGGCGCTCCAGCAGCAGCTCGGCCAGGCGTCTGACATGGCGGGCCTTGGTGCGCGCCAGGCCCAGCTGGCGGATGTGGCCCAGGATCTCCGCCTCCTCCAGGGCCGCCATCGCCGCCGGATCGGGCCCAGCGGCGAACAGCGCCGGGGTGACCTCATTCACCTTCTTGTCGGTGCACTGGGCGCTGAGCAGCACCGCCACCAAGAGGGTGAAGGCATCGCTGTGGTCGAGGGGAACCGGAGTTTCGGGGTAAAGCGCGTCAAGCCTCTGAAGGATCAGGGCAGCACGTTCGCTCTTCCTCACCGGCCCGCGCTCCTGGCATTCCCCGGATGACGAAGTTACTCAGCCGCCTCAGCTCCTGAGGCGGAGCACACGGCCCGCGCGACTCTTTACGCTCGGCGGATCAGGACCGTGACATGGGCAGCAGCTTCGGCCAGCTCTTTCGCATCAGCACCTTCGGCGAGTCGCACGGCGGCGG
>JBAWXG010000134.1:0-3610 GCA_037144195.1 Synechococcus sp. ELA057 | reverse complement strand
ACCGTGTCGCCCTCGGGGCCCGGGCCACCCAGATAGGCGCCCTCGGCGCAGGCTCGCAGGTAGCCGCTGGCGGCGGGCCGATCGAAGGGCAGGGGCTGGCCGTTGGCCATCAGCTGGTGTTCTCCCAGCCACAGGGCCACCGCCTGGGGATCGAGCGGCACGCCGGCTCTGCCTGCGGCGGCCACGATGCGGCCCCAGTTGGGATCGCGGCCGTGCACCGCACATTTCACCAGTGAGCTGCCGCAGACGGTGCGCGCGATCTTGCGGGCGCCGGCGTCAGCGGCGGCCCCCTCCACCCGCACCTCGATCAGGCAGGTGGCCCCTTCGCCATCGCGGGCGATCGCCCGGGCCAGGTGTTGCGACACCGCCGTCAGGCCGAGCTCCAGCGCTGGGAAGTGCTCGGGGGACAGGGCCTCTCCGGCTGCAAACGCCAGGACAGTGTCATTGGTGCTGGTGTCGCCGTCCACCGTGATCGCATTGAAGGACTGCTCCACCGCACGGCGCACCATCGCCTGCCACAGCTCTGCGGGCACACCGGCATCGCAGCTGAGATAGCCCAGCATCGTGGCCATGTTCGGGTGGATCATCCCCGAGCCCTTGGCCATGCCGCCCAGGCGCACCCTGCGGCCGCCCAGATCCGCCTCGATCGCGATCTGCTTCTCGATCAGATCGGTGGTCAGGATCGCCCGTGCTGCCGCATCGCCTCCCGTGTCGCTGAGGGCGTCCACCAGCGGATCGAGGCCTGCCATCAGCGTGTCCATCGGGATCGGCACGCCGATCACCCCGGTGCTGCAGATCAGCACCTCGTCCGGTTTCAGCCCCAGGCGCCGGGCCAGCTCGGCGGTGGCCGTGAGGCTGTCGGCCAGGCCCCGCTCTCCCGTGCAGGCATTGGCCTGGCCCGTATTGGTGAGTACGGCCCGCGCTCGCCCTCCCGAGTTCTTCAGCCGTTCCTCGCAGAGATCCACGCAGGCCGCCCGCACCAGGCTGTTGGTGAAGGTGCCGGCGCACACGGCTTCCTCCGGCGCCAGCAGCAGGGACAGATCGGGATTGCCCGAGGGCTTGAGCCCCGCAGTGATGCCAGAGGCCCGGAAGCCGGCAGGGGCGGTGACGCCGCCGGGGATCGGATGCCAGGGGTTGGGAAGGGCGTCGGTCACGGCAGGCGGGATGGTGCGATGCTGTTCTTCGTTCTTAGCCCGGCGTCGGGCCTGGCGCTTTCGTCTCCGCGGGTGCAGCCGTGCCCTTCTGCTTCTGTTGCAGGCAGGACTCTGGGCCACCCATCGCCGCCGCTTCTAGCCTGCTGCTGCCTGCCCGCCCTCCGATCCGCTGCCGATGAAGCAGGTCTGGGACCGGCTCCGCTCCGAGCTGGTGGAGATCATCGAGTGGAGTGACGCCGTGCCCGGCGCTCCCGCCCCCGGTGGTGACACCCTCGCCTGGCGCTTCTCCGCTGCTGACAATCCTCTGGCGGCCAGCACCATCCGCAACGGCGCCCAGCTGATCGTGCGCGAGGGGCAGTGGGCCGTGTTCCTCGATGAGGGGCGCATCGCCGATGCCTTCGGGCCGGGGCGTCACACCCTGAGCACCGCCAACCTGCCGCTGCTCACCAGCCTGCTCTGTCTGCCCACCGGCTTCGAGAGCCCCTTCAGAGCCGAGGTGGTGTTCGTGGCCACCCGGCTGTTCAGCGACCTCAAGTGGGGCACCCGCCATCCCGTGCTGATCCGCGATCCGGAGCTGGGCCCGGTGCGCCTGCGCGGCTTCGGCAGCTACAGCCTGCGGGTCAATGACCCCTCCTGGCTGGTGCGAGAGGTGGGGGGCGCCAGCGGTCACCTCGATCTGGCCGCACTCAGTGATCCGTTGCGCAATCTGATCGTCAGCCGCCTGGCCGACGGGCTGGGGCGCGGCGCGATTCCCGTGTTCGATCTCGCCTCCCGCTACGGGCAGCTGGCGCGGGATCTGCGTCTGAACCTGATCGAAGACGTGCAGCAGTACGGCCTGGAGATTCCCTCGCTGCTGATCGAAAGCCTCACCCTGCCCCCTGAGGTGGAGGCCGCGCTCGACCGCCGCAGCAGTCGCCTGTTGGACGATGACGCCCCGCTTCCGCCTCCTGCCCCCTCGGCGCCGTCGCCCGCCCTTCCGTCGGCCAGGGTCCCCCCACCTCCGCCACCTCCGCGGATCGGCGAGCGATGAATTGCCCCTGCTGCTCGGCGCCTCTCTCCAGCGGAGGAACGGTCTGCGCCTACTGCGGCAGCCGCCTCGATCTCGATCTGCAGGGCTGGCGCCATCTGCAACCCTGCGGTCTCAACCCCCTGCTGCGCTGTCCCGACTGCGCCATCCAGCTCGAGACGCTCGATCTGAGCGGTCAGGAACCGCTGCAGCTGGATCGCTGCCCCGACTGCCTGGGGCTGTTCCTGCCCATCGGCGCCCTGGAGCGTCTGGTGGCTCAGGAGAGCGGCCCGGTGCTCGGCGTCGACCATCGCCTCCTGCAGGCCCTGGCCGATACGCCGCGGGTGCAGCGGGGCCCCCTGCGCTATCGCCCCTGCCCCAGCTGCGGCGATCTGATGAACCGCAGCCTGCACGGCAAGCGCAGCGGCGTGGTGGTGGACCGCTGCCGCGATCACGGCCTCTGGCTGGAGGCGGGAGAACTGCGGCAGCTGCTGGAGTGGGCCCGCGCCGGCGGGGCCCTGCTCGATCGGGAGCGGCGTGAGCAGGAACAGCGCGAGCATTTCAGGCGCGAACAGGAGGAGGCCGCCCAGCTGGCCCTGCTGCAGCGCCACCCGGACCCGATCGATCTGCTCACGCCCCTGATCAGACTGGCGCGGCAGCTGCTCTGATGCCGCGGATGCCAGCCGAGCCCAGCGCCACCCAACCGGCCGTGGCGCTCGATGCCGCCACCCTCGCCTGCTGCCGCGATCGGGCCGGCCGCCTGCTCAACCAGTGTCAGCAGCTTCGGGCGGCATGGCGTTTCCTGTCCGTGCGGCCCACCCCCAGCCACGGCAAGGGCTTCCGCCTGGAGCAGCTGGGGCCGCCGCCGCTGCTGGCGCGGCTCAACAGCTCCCGCTGGAGCGGCCCGCAGCGGCGCATCGGGCTCACCGGCGGCATCGCCAGCGGCAAGAGCAGCGTGGGCCGGCTGCTGGCGGAGCGGGGCCTGCCGGTGCTGGATGCCGATGCCTTTGCCCGGGACGCCCTGGCGCCCGGCAGTCCCGGGGCGCAGGCGGTGCTGGCGCGTTACGGCGCGGCGGTCCGGCAGGGGGGCGGAGCCGGCGCCGGGGTGATCGATCGGGCCTCCCTGGGCCGGATCGTGTTCGCCGATCCCTGCGAGCGGGCCTGGTTGGAAGGGCTGGTGCATCCCCTGGTGCGCCGGCGTTTCGCCTCTGAGCTGGAGCGGCTGGCGGCTGAGCCTGCCGTGGTGCTGATGATCCCGCTGCTGTTCGAAGCGGGGCTGGAGCCTCTCTGCAGCGAGATCTGGCTGGTGGATTGCGAGGAGAGCCAGCAGCTGCAAAGGCTGATGGCCCGCAATCCGCTGAGCGAGGCCGATGCCAGGGCCCGTATCGCTGCCCAGTGGCCCCTGTCCAGAAAACGCCCCCTTGCCGACCATCTGATCGACAACCGCGGC
>JBAWXG010000133.1:0-3766 GCA_037144195.1 Synechococcus sp. ELA057 | reverse complement strand
GCATTCTGATGGTCCTGCTGGGGCTGCTGCTGCTGCTCAGCCCTGCAGCCAGCCGTGCAGCGACCAGAACCCTCCGGGTGGGCGTGGTGGATCAACAGCTCCCCTGCTCCAGCCTCGAGAAGAAAGTGGCCCAGGGCAGTGCGGTGGATATCTGGCACATGGTGGCCGACAAGGTAAGCATCAGCACACAGGTGATTCCGATTGCCACTCCCAATGACGCCGTCCGGGAGGCGGCCGCCGGCACGATCGATGTGGCGGTGTCATGCCTGAACATGACCCCTCAGCGTCTGGAGCGGGTGGCCTTTGCCGCGCCTTACACCGAGGATGGGCTGGCCCTGCTGACGGCGCGAGAAGAGCACAGTTTTATCGACATCTTCGGCAATCTGCTGAACAACCGCATCATCCGCGAGATGACGGTGATGCTTTTTTTCACGGCCCTTGTTGGCACCTTGGTGCTCTGGATACTGTCGAGACGCTTTGATCACAAGGACATCGTCGGCAGGAACAGCCTGCACACCTTTTTCAAGGGCTGGATGATGCTGGTGATCGGCAGTGGCATCTACAAGATGGGCACCTCCCCCCCGAGCATGAGCGTCGTCGCGGTCAGCAACTTTGTGCGCACGGTGCTGATGGCAATCTTCGTGGGTACCACCACAACATTGGTGATGAAATCCAATGACATCTCGATCTCCAATCATGATGTCCTGCGCACGGCGCTGCTCAAGGGCATCGGGGTCGATGGCGGCACCATCAGCCAGACCTGGCTGGAGCTGCAGGCGGATGGCCTGTTGCCCATCGACCAGCAACTGCGATTGATCCAGCCGCTGAAAGGGGATCAACAGATGATCAATGCCCTCGAGTCCAGAAAAGTCGGCAGCATCATGGCCGACAGCTCACGGATCGCCTTCCTCCACAGCCTGATGGCCAAGGGCAACAACTACGAACAGTCCAAGGAGAATTTCAACGTGACGCCCCAGGGATTCATCCTCGGTTCTCGACTGGATCCAGACACGGCGAAGAAGATCGATGTCGCCATCGCCGCCCTGCGTTTCGACGGCATGATCGAGGAGGTTCTGACCCGCTGGGAGCCACGCCACAGCAAGTGAATCTCGGGCGCGGTGAAGCGATCCCTCTGACCTGCAGCTGGATCAGGCGGGCTGCAACGCGTGGGCCCTGAAGGGCTCCAGATCCGCCAGGGCCCGGTCGCGATAGGCGCCGTAGCGGCGGCGCTTGTCGCGGATGCGCTCCGGCAGCTCGGGCAGCAGGCCGAAATTGGGCGGCATCGGCTGGAAGCCGCCGCGTTTGCCCTCACCGCCGCAGGGGGCCTCGGCGACGAAATGGGTAAGGGCGCCGATCATCGTGGTGGGCGGCAGGCTGATCGGCTCCTGTCCGCGGGCCAGCCGGGCGGCATTGGTACCCGCCAGCCAGCCGCCGGCCACCGCAGCGGCATAGCCCTCGGTGCCGGTGATCTGTCCTGCCGCCAGCAGCGTGGGGCGCTGGCGGAACTGCAGGGTGGGATCCAGCAGCCGCGGCGATTCCAGGAAGGTGTTGCGGTGCATCACCCCGAAGCGCACGAATTCAGCGTTCTCCAGGCCAGGGATCAGCCGCAGCACCCGCTTCTGCTCACCCCACTTCAGATTGGTCTGGAAGCCCACCAGATTCCAGAGGCGGCCATCACGGTCCTCCTGGCGCAGCTGCACCACCGCATAGGCCCGGTTGGCGCGGCGCACATCCCGATCGTTCACATCGCCCCAGCGCGGATCCCAGAGGCCGATCGGCTTGAGCGGGCCGTAGCGCATCGTGTCCTCGCCGCGGCGGGCCAGCTCCTCGATCGGCAGGCAGCCCTCGAAGAAATGGGCGCTCTCGGCCTCGAACTCCTTGAGCTCGGCCTGCTCGGCCTCCAGCAAGGCCTGGCGGAAGGCCAGGTACTGCTCCCGGTCCATGGGGCAGTTGATGTAGTCGGCGTCGCCCTTGTCGTAGCGGGAGGCGCGGAAGGCCACGGTCAGATCGATGCTCTCGCCCTCCACGATCGGACTGGCCGCATCGAAGAAATGGCAGTCGTCGAGGCCGGTGAAGGCCCGCAGCTGCTGGGCCAGGGATTCGCTGGTGAGCGGACCGGTGGCCAGCACGGCGATCTGGCCGGGGCCGGGCAGTTCCGTGTGCTCGCGGCGCTCCACCGTTACCAGCGGATGCTGTTCAAGGGCCTCGGTAAGGGCGGCGCTGTAGCGGCCGCGGTCGACGGCTAGGGCGCCACCGGCCGGCACGGCATGGGCGTCGGCGGTATTGATCACCACAGACCCCAGGCGCCTGAGCTCTTCCTGCAGCAGTCCTGCCGCACGATCGCTGCTGAGCGCACCAAAGCTGTTGCTGCAGACCAGCTCGGCGAATTCAGCGCTGTGATGGGCGGGAGAGCGCCGCAGCGGCCGCATCTCCACCAGCCGCACGGGAAGTCCGGCAGAGGCGATCTGCCAGGCGGCCTCCGTGCCGGCCAGGCCGGCCCCGATGACGGTGACTGGGGGGTTCAGGCCGGATTGCTCGCTAGGAGTGGACTCAGGCGCGGGCGCGCTTGAGCATCAGCTGCAGTTGACCCACGGCGGCCCGGCCGATGTTGAAGCCAGCCCAGCCAACAGCCAGAAGGACGGGGGCGAACACCAGAACCAGGCGGAGGTCCATGACAGCAAAACTGGAATGGGGCGATCTTACGGGAATCCGAGATCACCGCTGCGGCCCGCATGGGCCATGGCCAGTTGTCTGTAACGACGGGCATGCTGCCGCTGGCCGGCCACAGCGTCGGCATCGAGCGGACGCTTCACCACCGCGGGAGCCCCCATCACCAACGAGGCGGGAGGCACATCACGGGTGACCACCGATCCGGCCGCCACCAGCGATCCGGCTCCGACCCGCACGCCATTGAGCACGATGGCGCCGATACCGATCAGGCAGCCGTCCTCGAGGGTGGCGCCATGGATCACCGCCCGATGGCCCACGGTGACATCGGCGCCGATCATCACCGGCTGATCCGGATCGCCATGCAGCACGGCCCCGTCCTGGATGTTGCTGCCCTCGCCGATCACGATCGGGCAGACATCGCCGCGGGCCACCGCCAGCGGCCAGAGGCTGGCGCCGGCCGCCATCCGCACATCGCCGATCAGCACGGCAGCCTCGGACACCCAGGCGTCGGGATGGACGATGGGATCTGGCCAGGGGGCGGTGCCCATCAGCGTCACAGGCGGCTCCTGCCATTGTCGCCAGCGGGGATCGCCGGGTGATACGTTCGGCTTGCGGCAGTTGCTGCGGGTCGCTAGCTCAGCGGTAGAGCACTCGGCTTTTAACCGATTGGTCCTGAGTTCGAATCTCAGGCGACCCATGTCTGACCTCAGAGCTGTCTCGAGCGGCATGGATCCTGGAGACCCCCTGGACCAGCTCAGCGAAGACGACCTCTGGCGGATCTGTGATGCCCTGCGCTACGTGGCCAGGGACCTGCACCACCGCTCCTATGCCGTCACATCGGAGCGGCGCCAGCTGCTCTGGGGAGAGATGGATCAGTGCCTGGCGCTGGCGGATCGGCTGATGGCGTCCGGGCCGGACGCGCAACCTGAAGGGCCTGTGGCGGAGGCAATGGAGGCAGATGCGGGCGCGGTGGGGGACTGATGCCGGAGCGCTGTGACGGCCCCCGATGACTCCCTGCGATGACCGGTTGAGACAACACCGCCCAACGACTCACGGCGATCCTTCACCGGGAGGAAGAGGTGTATGTGGCCGAGTG
>JBAWXG010000132.1:0-3811 GCA_037144195.1 Synechococcus sp. ELA057 | reverse complement strand
GCTGTGCAGGCCGCAGCGGATCGGCGCCCGGGCGCCCCGCGCTGAGCATGGGGCGCCGACTCCAGGCCTCCAGCTGATCGAGGCTGAGGGGAAGCTCCAGACCCTCCAGCTGGATCTGCAGCGACTCGGCCGCCCCGGCGGGGGCCGCCAGCGAGACGGTTCCAGCCAGCGAGAGCGTGGCGCCCAGAGAGACAGCCGCGGCCAGCGCGGGAATCAGGGCTAGGGGCCCGTCGATCAGCAGACTGGGCAGCAGGGTGCCCAACCAGGCCTGGCCCCTTCGCGCTCGAGGGGACAGACACTGCCGTGGAACCGGAAGACAGGAGAACGAGGGGGCGGCAGGCACGGGCTTGGGCCGGGCTGGGATCCGGGGCGATGGCCGGGGCGGTGGCCTGGTGGACCCAGTTTCCCGTGCCGCTGCAGCATCTGGCACGCCTGCGGCTGATCGCGATGATCGGAGCCGGCGGGGTGCTGTACCTCACGCCGATGGTGTTCCACCGGGAGGCCTTCAGCGCCAGCAGCGTCGGGGCGGGCCTTGCCCTGGCCGCCCTGGCCGGCACCATCGGCCGCCTGGCGAGCGGCGTGCTGCTGGATCGGGGGCGACGCGCCTCCCTGCCGGTGGTGCTGGCGGTGGCCTGCGCCCTGCTGGGAGACGCCCTGCTGCTGCTCTCCAGGGGCTTCGGGGGCTATGCGGCCGGCCAGCTGCTGCTGGGAATCGCCGCCGGCTTCTACTGGCCAGCGGTGGAGCTGGCGGTGCCGCTGAGTGCCGGCAGCCTGCCCTCGGCGCGGGGCTTCGCCCTGGTGCGCAGCGCCGATGCCCTGGGGGTGGCCAGTGGGGCGTTGATCGGGGCGCTGCTGGCGGCCTGGGGCTGGCTGCGCGGCATCTATCTGGTCGACATCGGTTGTCTGCTGGCCATGCTGACCCTGCTGTGGGGCCGGCCCCTGCCTGGGTCCAGGGTGGCGGCCCCCGATGACAGCGAGCGGCTTCCCCTGGGGGGTTGGTTGCCGCCGCTGCTGCCGCTGCTGCTGCTGACGGTGCTGGCCACCGCCCTGCCGGTGCTGATGCAGGGAGCCCTGCCCCTCGATCTGGTGAGCGGTGGGCTGCAGCGCCCCCCCCTGCCGGACAGCCTGGGGGCCCTGATCATCGGCCTGCAACTGGGTCTGCTGCTGATGCTGCAGTGGCCGGTGGGCCAGGCCCTGGCGCGCCGACCGGTGGGCAGCGGTCTGGGATTGAGCCTGGTGAGCTTCGCAGTGGGCTGCGCCCTGCTGGCCTTGTCGGCGTTCAGCCGTCAGGGGCTGGTGGTGCTGCTGCTGGCCCAGCTGCCCCTGGCCCTGGGGGAGGCCGCCTTCCTGCCCACGGCGACGGAGGCCTTGGTGGAGCTGAGCCCCAGCCACCGTCAGGGCCTGGCGATGGCGTTGTTCTCCCAGTGCTTCGCCCTCAGCGCCCTGATCGCACCGCTGGTGGCGGGGCAGCTGCTGGACAGCCAGGGCAACGGCGTGGTGCTGTGGCTGGGCATGGGGGCCCTGTGCCTGCTGGGGCTGCCGTTGGTGGGGCAACTGGAGCGCTTCCAGCGACGCAACCTGCTGCAGGTGCTCACCGGGGCCGCGCCCGACGGGGAAGCCGGCCGCCAGAGCGGCGGAGAGCGCCGGATCCTCTATCGCTTTGCTGAATCTCCTGCCGGCGAGGGTCCCAAAACCAAGAAGGCCCGCAAGGGATCTACCAAGAGCTGAGGGCATGTCCCCTCTGCAGGGGCTGAGATATCCCCACAGGGGTCGTGAACCCGGGGAAGGCTCTCTCAGGCGTCAGGTCCCGGGTTGGGCATCCGCGGGGGTAACCGCCTCGGCCGAGCCACCCTGACGGCTCAGCCACCCCTCATGGGGCAGGGGCTCGGTGCCGTACTCCCAGTCGTCGTAGTCGGGGTCGTTGCGGATCGTCTGGTGGATCCGCTTCTGCACCTCGAAGTCATGGGGATGGTCCTCTCCGGCCGGCTGGGACGGGGTGGGGGGAACCGGGGTGGCGTCAGCGGAGGCCATGGACAGGTCCGTGGATGCATCCATTCTCACCCGTCCACTCGGCCCCAGTGGCTGGGACAGATGAACCGCCATCAAGCATCAAGGATGGTCGCGCCCGGGCGCCTTAGCCTCTGGCCTGCGCTCATCGCTCCGACCATGACTCCCGCTCAGACCCTGCCGAGGCGCCTGGGATCCGCCCTGCTGCTGGCCATGACGCTCGCAGGGCTGGGGAATCGTCCAGCGATGGCCTCCAGCCCCCAGGCCTGGGAGGCCTACGGCCGCCAGGTGCTGCAGGCCTGCAGGGCCGCCAGCGGCCTGCGCAACCCCCGCCCGGCCGGAGAGCGGGTGGAGGTGCCCTCCGCCAATGGCAGCCCCATGAGCGTGCTGCTGCTGCAGGGCAGCTATCCCCAGCCCCACATGGCAGGGAGCAGCGGCCTGGAGCTCTGCCTGTACGACGGCGCCAGCCGCCGGGCCCGGGTGGCCGATGCCGACCGGCTGATCAGCACACCGGCCTCGAAAGCGAAGACGCCTTGACCCTGGCTCAGCCTTGCCATGGCCGCCGGCGCCTCCGGCTGACAGAGGCATTGCCGCTGATCGCTGCCGGCTGGATCAGCTCAGCCCTGCTGCCTTGCACGCAAGCCGAAGCCTCTCCTGCCATGGAGGCCAGCGGTGCACGCTGCAATCTGGCGGGCAACACCCTGGAGATCATCAGCTGCCAGGGCCGGGAGCTGGCCAGGCTGAACAGCACGCTGCGTCGCTACCTGGCGGCCGCCCAGCAGCGGGAGCGCCTGCTGGCCCGGGAGGATGGGCGCCGGCCGGCTGATCTGGAGCAGGGCCAGAGGGCCTGGGAGGCCTATCGCCTCGCCGCCTGCACGGAGGTGTACCAGCACTGGGGCAATGGCAGCATCCGGGGCCCGATGACGATGGCCTGCCAGCTGGATCTGACCCGCGAGCGGCTGCAGCGGATTTGGAGCGATTTCCTCACCTTCCCCGATGGGAGTCCGCCGTTGCTGCCGGAGCCGAACCAAAGCAACTGAGGCCGCATTACAACAGGCAATTGCCGCCGGCATGAGCGTAATCACCTAGCCAGAAAAGGATCTGCCTTAAGAAAAGCTATAGTCGGGCGCACCAGCGGTCCCATAGGGAAAGCCGGTCGTCTTCGATCGCGTTTCCTACCCAGGCTGCCCCATGGCCACCACCATCACCGTTCAAGACCGCCTCAGCCAGGTCCTGGTCAGCTGGTGTGGACTGCTCAGCAGCTGGGCTGCCGATGGATCGCTGGTCAGCGCGGCCGAATCAGCACTGGCCCTCAACAGCAGCAACGCACTCCCGGGCAGCGCGTCCTTGCTGCAGAGCCTCTCAACCCAGTGGGCCGCTGGTGAGTTCAGCAGCCTGCCCCCCATCCTGCTGCTGCCCGCGGAAGCCATCTCAGGTGCCTATGGGGCCTATGCCACCAGCACCGACAGCATCTACATCAATGAAAGCTGGCTCCTCACCGCCAGCGACGAGCAGATCGCTGCGGTGCTCACCGAGGAGCTGGGCCATTTCCTCGATGCCCATCTGAACCAGAGCGACACCCCGGGAGATGAGGGGGAAGTGTTCAGCAATCTGTTGCTGAGCCCGAGCGCAGCTGCCTCCAGCTCCAGCGCAGACGATTCGATTGTGATTACGGTTAACGGCACCTCCATCTCGGCCGAGGCGGCGACAGCCACAAACACATTAAATATCGATCTCAGCCAAGGGCCCCAGGCCATCATCGCCAAGGCATCGATCACCGATGCCACAGGCCTCGGCTACTATT
>JBAWXG010000131.1:0-3864 GCA_037144195.1 Synechococcus sp. ELA057 | reverse complement strand
GGACGGCTGACGGTGGTGCTGATCGAGAACGGTGGCGGCGGCATCTTCGAGCAGCTGCCGATCCGCACGGCGCCTGGCGATCGGCTCGACTTCGAGCGCCTGTTCGCCATGCCCCAGGCCCTCGATCAGCTGCAGCTGGCGGCTCTGCACGGTGTACCAGGACGGCGGATCGAGCGGCCTGACGATCTTGCCGGCGCCCTGGCCTGGGCTCTGGGGCAACCAGCCGCGCTGCTGGAGGTGCGCACCAAGCGGCAACAGGACGCCGCCCTGCGCCGACAGCTGCGTCAGCTGGTCAGCCGGGAGAATGGGCCAGCGGGATTCTGAACACGATGCCCTCCAGCGAGCACGCCCTGGATCCCAGGGGCCAGAGCGCAGCCAGCAACGCCGCAGCGGTGACCTGGACATCCCAGGGGAGCTACCAGGACATTCTCCTGGAGCGCAGCGACGAGGGCATCGCCCGGATCAGCATCAACCGACCGGAGAAACGCAACGCTTTCCGCCCCCGCACGGTGGTGGAGCTCTGCGATGCCTTCAGCCGCATGCGCGATGACAGCGGCATCGGCGTGGTGCTGTTCACGGGGGCGGGACCGGCGGCCGACGGGGTGTGGTCGTTCTGCAGCGGCGGCGACCAGAGCGTGCGCGGCGATGGGGGGTATCTCGATGAGGAAGGTCTGCCCCGGCTCAACGTGCTCGATCTGCAGCGCCAGATCCGCAGCCTGCCCAAGGTGGTGATCGCACTGGTGGCGGGCTACGCCATCGGCGGCGGCCAGGTGCTGCATCTCCTCTGCGACCTGAGTCTGGCGGCCGAGAACGCCCAGTTCGGGCAGACCGGGCCGCGGGTGGGCAGCTTCGACGGGGGCTTCGGTGCCGGCTATCTCGCCCGGGTGGTGGGCCAACGCAAGGCGCGCGAGATCTGGTTCCTCTGCCGGCGCTACAGCGCAGCAGAAGCTCTGGAGATGGGTCTGGTCAACGCCGTGGTGCCCCTGGAGCAGCTGCAACAGGAGGGGGTGGCCTGGGCCCGGCAGGTGCTGCGCCACAGCCCCACCGCGATCCGCTGCCTCAAGGCGGCCTTCAATGCCGAGACCGATGGCCTGGCGGGCCTGCAGGAGCTCGCCGGACAGGCGACGCATCTCTTCTATCGCACCGCCGAAGGCCAGGAGGGGCGCAACGCCTTTCTCGACAAGCGTGATCCCGACTTCTCCGATGCTCCCTGGCTGCCCTGAGGCCTGGCCCCGGCAGCGCCGGATGGCCGGGACCACCCAGTCCCTGCTGCGGGCCGCTCTGGTCGCGGCGCTGGCGCTTTCGGGTGGCGCCGCATCGGCGCAGCCGCAATCCGCTGCCGCCACTGCACCGCAACCGGCAGCTGCCGACAGCGAAGCGGGCAACAGACCCGACAGCCTGCCGCCACGGCCGCTGGCTCCCGGCTCCGCCACCTCCGCAGAACCCCCGTCAGGCAGCCCGGCGGCAGCTGGAACCGAAACGCCTGCGCGAGAGCTGGTGCTCGATCGCCGGCGGCGACAGCTGCTGGTGCTGGAGGGGGGAAGGCCCATGCGCCGCTTCCCGGTGGCTGTCGGCATGCCCGGCTGGGAAACCCCGGTGGGCCGCTTTGAGGTGATCGAGATGACCGCCGATCCCATCTGGGAGCATCCGATCAGCGGACTGCAGATCCCCCCCGGTCCGAACAACCCCCTGGGCAGCCGCTGGATCGGCTTCCATCGCGACTGCAACGGACGCAAAGGCGCCCGCAATGGGGTCTGGACAGAAATGCGCGGCTGCGTGGTGGCCGGGTTCCATGGCACTCCCAACCGCGCCAGCGTCGGCCGGGCGGTGTCGCACGGTTGCGTGCGCCTCTACGACGAGGATGCGCGTGCCCTGTTCGCACTGGTGCAGCTGGGGACCCCGGTGCGGGTGCTGCCCTGAGCGGAGCGCACCTGAAGAGCCCCGTAGAGTCGCCCCACCTGTGTCCGGCTCCGCCAAAGCCGCTCGTCATGCGCATCCTGTTCGCCGCCGCTGAATGCGCTCCGATGATCAAGGCGGGGGGCATGGGGGATGTGGTGGGATCCCTGCCGCCGGCCCTGAGCGCCCTGGGCCATGACGTACGGATCATCATGCCGGGCTACGGCAAGCTCTGGAGCCGTCTGAAGATCCCGGCCGAACCGATGTGGCGCGGCCACACGATGGGAACGGATTTCGCCATCTACGAGACCCGCCATCCGGGCAACGGTCTGCCCATCTATCTGGTGGGCCACCCGGTGTTCGACCCCGAGCGCATCTACGGCGGGGAGGACGAGGACTGGCGCTTCACCTTCTTCGCCAGTGCCACCTCCGAATTCGCCTGGAATGTCTGGAAGCCCCAGGTGCTGCATTGCCACGACTGGCACACCGGCATGATCCCGGTGTGGATGCATCAGGACCCGGACATCAGCACGGTCTTCACCATCCACAACCTCAAGTATCAGGGCCCCTGGCGCTGGAAGCTGGAGCGCATGACCTGGTGCCCCTGGTACATGCAGGGGGACCACACGATGGCGGCGGCGCTGCTGTATGCCGATCGGGTCAATGCCGTCTCACCCACCTATGCCGCCGAGATCCGCACCTCTGAATACGGCGAGCGGCTGGAGGGGCTGCTCAACTACATCAGCGGCAAGCTGCACGGCATCCTCAACGGCATCGACACCGAAGACTGGGATCCGCGCAGCGACAAGGCGCTGGTTGCCAACTACGGCCCCGATGACCTGAGCGGCAAGGCCGCCAACAAGCGCGAGCTGCAGCAGCGCATGGGGTTGCAGATCAACCCCGACACCTACCTGATGGGCATGGTCAGCCGCCTGGTGGATCAGAAGGGGGTGGATCTGCTGCTGCAGGTGGCCGACCGGGTGCTCGCCTACACCGACAGCCAGTTCGTGGTGCTGGGCACCGGCGATCGCGGCCTGGAATCGGGGCTGTGGCAGATGGCCGCCCGCCATCCGGGCCGCTTCGCCGTGTTTCTCACCTACGACGATGCCCTGTCCCGCCTGATCTATGCGGGCAGCGATGCCTTCCTGATGCCCAGCCGCTTCGAGCCCTGCGGCATCAGTCAGTTGCTGGCCATGCGTTACGGCTCGATCCCGGTGGTGCGCAAGGTTGGGGGTCTGGTCGACACGGTGCCACCCCACGATCCGCGCAACCACAGCGGCACCGGCTTCTGCTTCGATCGCTACGAGCCGGTGGATTTCTACACCGCGATCGTGCGCTCCTGGGAGGCCTACCGCCATGCCGACAGCTGGAAGGAGCTGCAGCTGCGCGCCATGGGCCAGGACTACAGCTGGAACCGTTCCGCCCTGGCCTATCAGGCCATGTACAGCGAGGTCTGCGGCATGAAGGAACCCACTCCCGATGCCGAGGAGGTGGAACGTTTCTCCCAGGGCCAGGGAGCGGATCCGAGCCTGCGGAAGGGTGAACCGGCCCCTGAGCCCCTGCCCGGCCAGCCCGGCCCGATGCCCCGGCCGCGCAATCCCCTGGCCCAGCTGCTCAGGCGTGGCGACGGCTGACTCCCAGGAGCCTCGCTCCGACCTTCCGGCCCCTTACCGCAGTCCCTGGCGGAATCTGCGTGAGGCCATCACGGCCGTGACGGCCGACCTGAGGCTGCGGCTGCAGGAACTGGTCCGCCACAACCGCCAGGGCGAGCTGCCACGCCCGGGGTTCTGGCCCGAAGCAGCAGCTGGCCTGTTCTGGCCGCTCGTGCTGGGCCTCAGCCTCTGCCTGATCATCGCCGCCATCGCCGGGTTGCGCCCCGCCAGGCCCGCGAGCCTGGTCGCCGGCTCCCCGCTCGATCCCCCGACCAGCAGCCCGGTCTCCGCGCTGCAGCGGACCCAGCCACCCGAA
>JBAWXG010000130.1:0-3994 GCA_037144195.1 Synechococcus sp. ELA057 | reverse complement strand
TCCCCTGCAGGAACAACGCCTCCCAGCCCTCCCCCCATCCTTCTTCGCCCGCCCCGCCGAGGTCGTCGCCCCCGACCTCATCGGCTGCCTGCTGGTGAAACGCCAATCCCAAAGCAGCAGGGATGAGAAAGGGATTTTATGACCCCTATCCCAACTACGGGCACTACGGCAGATTGGAGAATGATGGCATCAGTGAGTGGCACCCAAGCTTCCTGTCACTGGCACCAACGCTGAAGGGATGCTCCAAGCGTTATGAGCGTTTCTGCCAGCAGTATCGCCATCACGCCAAAGGAGCACAAAAGTGTCACTGGGGTTCAAGGATGCTGAAACGATTGGTAGAGAAAGGCAGAAGCAAAAGCAAACGGGTATCACCAGGTCAGTAGTTGCTGCCGTTTGTATTTGATTGTCGTCTCAATCAAATACCTGACGAGTGGCACCAGATTGCGGCGAGATTTAGGCGAGCTAATGGTATCCGTGATGGTGATAAGGGGCGAAGTATTTGGTAGTTGCGTTGGGGGAATATTTATATCAGTAGAGCTCAGGAAAGGAGATGGCTGGCTTCGCTGCGGGTGGAAATATCTGAGAATTATTTGGGCGGGAAAAACGGCTCAGGCTTGGCAGCGGAGGTGGGTGATGGTGCCAGGCATCGGAGGCTTATTGAGGCTGGGTTGAGTATGGTGAGACAATAAAAAGCCCCTGTGGTTGCAGGGGTGTCCCGTGTCAATCAGGTTGATGTGTGGCGACAATCTGGTTGACCGGTGGAAGCCGTTGCCCTGATCGCCCTTGATGCCTGAGAACGCTGTTGGGATCGTGATCGTGACCAGGTTGTCGCGGCGCGTCAATCAATCCGAGATTCCGCAGTCGCTGACAGGGCGAGAGGGCCGGTTGTCCTGTTGCCGCAACGCTTCTGCTGGACGGAGTGATGCTGACCGTGATCGTGTTGGCCATGACGCTCGCGTCAATTACATAGGCGGCTCAGCTGCATCGCTGGAAACCCTTGCAGCCGCTGCTTTTTGCCTGTAGCTCTCGCCCTTGATGCCCACGATGTGGCAGTGGTGCACCAGCCGGTCCACAGCTGCCACGGTCATCGATCCGCTGGGGAAGATCTCGTCCCACTCCCGGAACGGCTGGTTGGAGGTCACCAGCAGGGAGCGCCGCTCGTAGCGGTGGCAGATCAGCTCAAACAGCACCGAGGTCTCCAGCTCGCTGCGGCGCACGTAGGAGATGTCGTCGATCACCAGCAGGCCGTAGCGATCCAGCTTCTGGATCAGCGCCGGCAGCTCGTAGCTGGCCTTGGCCTTTTGCAGCAGCTGCACCAGGGCCGTGGCCGGGAAGAAGCGGCAGGCCTGGTCCTGCTCGATCATCGCCATCGTGATGGCAATGGCCAGGTGGGTCTTGCCCACGCCGCTGGGGCCAAACAGCAGCAGGTTCTCGGCCTGCAGCAGCCAGGTGTGGCTGCGGGAGAGCACCTGCAACTCCTGCCAGTGCTTGGCCTCGAGGTGCTGGTGATCAAAGCCATCGAGACCCTTCTGCCAGGGGAGATGGGCATCCCGCAGCAGGCGTTGGCGGCGTGCCACCTGGCGGTGCTCGCACTCCTGCTCACAGAGGGCGTAGAGGAACTGGCCGGGGCTCCAGCCCTCGGCCTGAGCCTGCTGGGAGAGCGGCTGCCAGTGGCTGCGAAAGCGAGCGAGTTTCAGCTGTTTGAGCAGCAGCGGCAGCGCCGCTTCCACTGCCTGCGAGCGGGGCACTGGGGAGGAGGTGGTCATAGGAGGCCAGCAGGTGTTGGGGAATCACGGGGTCAGGCAGGAATCTGCGGCGAGGTGGCACCCGGAAGCGCTGTTGCAAGCCAGACAGGGTCAGGGTTTGGCGGTGTTGGGCCTGCTGCAGAAAGGCGAGCACCAGCTCAAATGAGGCCACCCGCACTGCGACGTACAAGGCCTCGACCATCAAGCGAGCTGCACCATCACGGTCACCGCCAGCCAGGAGCTGCTGCCAGAAGTCCCACCAGTGCTGATCAGGGAAGAGATGGCGCTGGTAGCGGCAATGGAGCAGTGCCCGCGGCTTGGCGCGCAGGCCATCGATCAGGTGCTCCAGGTCAATGCACCAGGCCCGGGGGCCATGGCCGCCACGGCCATAGACGCGGGGCAATTGGCAGACCCAGTCGCTGCCCAGATACACGATCAGCCGGTCATGGTGCAGCCGCACCGTGACCTGACGGCCAATCAGGCTCGGCGGTACGGAGTAGACGACCTGCCGCACCTCGATCGTGCTGGTGCTCCGCACCCGCACCGTGAGCAGCTCGTAGTCGGCAAAGCGAAAGGCAGGCAGTGGTTCCAACTGTTCAAGCTCCTGCTCGTAGCGCCGCTGCCGCGGGGCATTGAGGGCGCTGAACACCTCGGCCAGCAGCTCGCCGTACTCGGCGGGTTCCTCGAAATCACAGCTGCCGCGCAGGATCAGCTTCTGCTCCAGCCGCCGTTTCACATGGCCATGGGGTGCCTCGACGATGCCGTTCTCATGGGCCACGCCGCGGTTGTTGCGGCTGGGGCTCAGGCCGTAGTGGCTGCAAAGCGCCTGATAGCGAGGGGTGATGTCGAGGGCGTAGCTGCCATCGCGGTTGCGGCTGGCCGCTGAGAGCCGATCGGTGCGCAGCTCTTTGGGCACACCGCCGCAGGCGGCCAGGGCGTTCTGCAGCCCTTCTGAGAGGGCGACAAAGCTCTCGCTGCCATGGATCACCTGCCCGTAAGCCCAACCGCTCCAGGCCAGGCGGTAGTGGAACAGCAGGTGCTCAAACGGTTCTCCCCGCAGGGTGATCTCCACCCGTTTGACCTTGGTGAAGTCGCAGAAGCCAATCTCTCCAGGCTGGTAGGCCAGCGGGAACATCACCTCCGGCGTTGGGCCATGCAACGCCTTCCAGTGCTGTACCCGCCGTTGCAGGGTGCGTTTCAGTGAACTCCAGTCCTGATCTGGCTTTTGCTCCTGCAGGTGCTCCAGCAGTGTGGTGGGCGTGAGGGTTGGATGGCGCTCCAGCAGCGGCAGCAGCAGCGGCTCCCACACCTCGGCCAACGGGTCTGGCCGACGCCGGCCACGGGGTTTGGCGGCTTTGGGTTGGATGCGGCCGTGATCAATCCGGTGGGCACTGCTCACCGAAATGCCAGCCGCAGCGGCAGCCACCTCCTGGCGGCTGCCGGCTCGTCGTTTGGACATGTACAGCGCAATCTGTTGAACGGTGAGGGGAGCAGGCATGACCCGGTGCCCTGCGCATGGCATCCGGATTCAGCTGACCCCCTCCAGAGCGGTCAACCTGTTTGGCGCGACCCCTCAACCAGATTGTCGTCGGACACAGGGGCTTGGTAGGTTGAAGGAACACCTATGGAAGATTAGGAAGAGCTCCAGAGCACTGGCTGGAAGAGGGATTCGAAAGGCAGCTCCCGAGGTGGATTCCGTCCCCGCCGGCCGATACTGTCGATGGGATTCCGAGGAGCTCCAGTACTATCCCTCCCCAGTACTGCAGGAATGCTGGCACTACCACTTTCCTCCCACCGCCGTCGTTCCGACCACCACTTGCCACTAAGACAGTTGATGCACCCTGAGTCTTCAGGTTGAACTGCTGGGCATCAGACGACGTTTCAATCACCCCGATGCTTGAGGTAGTCCCCTCAGAGACCTTGGCGGCACTGGCAGGACTAACGGCAAGGGGCAGTGATGCCAGTGCTACAGCGGCAGTGCCTGCAATGGAAAGGCTGAGGCGTTTGGAGCCGGGCACGGTGACCTTTTATGAAATGATTTTCTTTGCCCCATCAACATACAGGTGTCTGCCTGGCGTGACAGGAGTTGGCGGACAGAGTGGCTTCAGCACTTCCACCCAAGCCACGCCCATCGCCACCTCGACCATCCAGCACCTCCCAGGCCTCCCCCAAGTCTTCTTTGCCCGCCCCGCCAAGGTTGTCGCCCCCGACCTCATCGGCTGCCTGCTGGTGAAACGCCAATCCTCAGG
>JBAWXG010000129.1:0-4208 GCA_037144195.1 Synechococcus sp. ELA057 | reverse complement strand
TCACGCTCCACCACCAGCGCATCACGCTCCGCTGCCACCTGATCCCGCTCCGCCACCAACACGCCCTTCTCTCCCTCCAGCGTCTGCACCTGCAACACCAATCCTTCTCGCTCCGCGCTCAGCCCATCACGCTCGTCCACAAGTGTGGCCTGCGCCGCCTGCAGCTGCTCCAGGCTGACGCTCAGCTGATCACGCTGGGCCTCGAGCTCCTGCTGATTGCTCCGTAACCCATCACGCTCCACCACCAGCGCATCACGCTCCGCTGCCACCTGATCCCGCTCCGCCAAGAAGACATCGCGCTGTCCCCGCAGTTCCTCGCAGCGCACCTGCAAGTCCTCACAGCGCACTCCAAGCGCTTCGCGTTGTGCGTTCTGCTCAGCCATCTGTGCGCTCTGCTCAGCTATCTGCGTGCTCTGCGCACTCAGCTGGCCCTGCTGCTCTTCATGCCGGGTCTGCCCCAGCAACAACCGCACGGCCTGGGTGGCCAACTGCTCCTCAAGCTCCGCGATCTGCTGCTCCTTCTGCAGCAGCTCCAACCGCTGGGTGGCCAGCGGATCACGGCGCCAGGTGGGTGCAGCCTGCTCCTCCACGGCCTCAAAGCCCCGGTCCGCCAGCCAGGCCTGCACCGATTGCCCCCAGATCTCACGTGCAGCTGGCATCACCAGCTGCACGCTTTGCAGGGCGGCAATCCAGCGACCAAGACCCTCAAGCGCAGCCAAGGGATCGCCCTGGCGCAGCTGCAAGCTGAGCGTCAGCGGCTCTGGGCTTCCCTGCTGCTGCCTAGCCCAGGCGTTCAGCACCTCCTCAAGTCGGCGACCGATCCGCTGCTCCTCGCCGATCCGGCGCAGATTGGGATAGCGCTCACGCCAGGCCTGCTCATCCAGCGGCCCGTTCAGGCGCGGATCGTTGAAGGCGTACCAACGCAGCGGGGTGCCACTCTGCTGCGCCAACACCTCGGCACAGACCGCCACCTGTTGGCGCCCCCTCAGCTCCTGCTTCAGGCGGAGGGCTTGGTCTGGATCTGCCTCCACCAGCAACAGCTGGCCTTCACTGGGCAGGGCAGCCACAGCACTCGCCCCCCCCACCCAGACCGTGAGGTTCGACGTAAGGACCTCTACGGGCATGCGGGCGCCGGTGATCGTGAGCGATGGCTCCAGATTAAGAGTGATGCTGGGGATCCGATCCGGAGATCGTTCGATGCCCGAATCCAGGCACGGCACAGGCCTCACCCGGCAGTTCCTGCAACTGCCAGTTGCCTTGCGCAGCAGTGCAACCCAGCCAGCGCTCCAGGGCATGGGCCAGGGTGCCATCGGTCTGCCCCTGCTCCGGTTCGAAATCAGCGAGCTTCAGCCCGAGCCGGCACAGGGGCTCCAGCGCCTTCAGCCGGCCCGCCATCATGCTGCCAGCGATGAACCGATGCTCCAGCAGGGTTGCCGGGCTCACGCCGCAGCGCTGGCAGAGGGCCAGCAGGTGATCGGCGTTGGCCTGCAGAGCAACGCTGCAGGCCATCAGGGTTCCAGCCGGAGCCAGCAGGCCAAGGCCCGGGTTCCGCTGCAGCAGCTCCAGGCAGGTCTGCAATGCCTCCGTAGAGAGCAGGGACCCAATCAGATGCTCAGCCCACGCTTCGCCATCGCTGAGGTGATCGGAGCGCTTGGTGTGCAGCTTCACAAACACCGCATGGCCGTGGCGCAGGGCCGTGGGCAGCAGGTGCAGCACAAACGGCGCCAGATCCCGGCCGCGGTTGTCCACACCGAACAGCTGCACCCTGGGCCAGCCCTGCGCCTTCAGCAAGTCCGCCACGGCCTGAAGTTGCTGCCGGGGCGTGCTCAGGTACAGATCAACCTGCAGCCCCGACTGGCCTGCAGCCGGCTGGGGAATGCGCTTGAGCAGATCGGCCAAGCGATCGGGATAGAAGCCATGCACGAGCAGCGCGAGATGCTGTGGATCCGGCGTGCCCCAGGCCAGGTCGCTCGCCTCAGCCGTTGTTGCGGCCCACTCCTCCCCCGGCGCTGATGGCGAACAAGGCGACGCCTCACAGGCCGGGGGGTTCCACCACCGCTGGTGATCCAGCCAGCTCGGCAACAGAACCGGAGCCTCCTCGGCCCCGTTCCAGTGGCAGCGGCTCACGGCTCCGGCCTGCTCCAGCCATTCGCCATACAGCTCCGCGCTGCCACCATCGTGTTGCTGTGGGGCCCGCACCGCAGGAATCCAGGAACCCGGAGGCCACGGCCCGTGATGGGCGCGCTGCAGATACCGGCGATAAGTTCCCACCTCCCAGCCAGGCGAAAGGACGTAGCAATCCCACGCGTCGTCCATGGCCGGCCCCACCAGCCATGGCGGGGCTGCCGTGCCAAGCCGGCGCAGCTCGTGCTGCAGGCTCAGCCGCAACCGCCGCGGCCCGAAGCGGGCATGGCTGAACCCGGCCAGGCCATCCAACAGCAACACAGGCCTGCCGGCCTGACACAGCGCCCCCGGCCGCGCCAACCAGCCAGCCAAGCCTCGGGCCAGCTCAGCTTCCCCCCGCGGGCTCAGCGGGTGCCTCAGCTGCAGCACCAGACCCACAGCAGGCCCACCCTGGGCTGCAGCCTCAAACAACGGCGACAGCAGCAGAGACGGCTGCAGCGCGCCGTCGCACTGAACCTCAACCTCCACCAGCCAGGCATGGATGCCCAACTCCCTCGCCTGACCTTCCAGCAGGGCGGGGGCCAGATCAGCCGATGGCTGTAGCTGGCACCACCACCGCACCATCACCGATCGCCTTTGCTGCGTGTCTGCTTCCGATCATGGAGCGGCAGAGGCTGTTGCAGATCAGCTCTGGCGAGGAGCGAAATGATGGCCCGAGCGTGGGCTCAAGTTCAAGACTGATGCTGATAAACCTCAATCGCCACAAGATGGAACCAGTTCGTTTCCTGGAGCCGGAAACGGATGTAGCGGGTTTCGTAGCCAGGGGTCAGGATTCGCAGCGGATTGCCATCAGTGCCACCGAAAGGAGGAGCATCCGAATCACCGGCATGAATCTGAAACCATCCCTCGCCGTCTGTGGAAATATCAACGACCATCGTGCGGGCTCTTTCGGCCAGATGCATACCGTTGGAATCGAAAAGTCTGTTGAAGACCAGAATTTCGTCGTACCGAACAATTCTGCCAAAATCAAGCTGGATCCAGGGGTTTTCTTCGTAGTCGGTGTGCTGCGCGTAGTCGCCTTCGCGCCCTGGATTGTTGACTAGCCTATTCGCCTCATCGTCAGCCAGGCTGTGAACTGACAATGAACTCTGCGTGCAATAAGCCTGAGGGGCAATATTGACACCGCTGACTTGGATCGGAGCCTCGAGTTGGATCACAGGAATGACGTGAGACAAGTTGCAGACTGCGTTGCGAATGCCAACACTTCTGCCTTTTGTGAGGTGTATCTAACACCAGCCACCTGGCGAGGTCAAGCTGCGACTGCTACCCCCCCCCGCGGTCCAGTCAGGCTTCCCTGACCCATGGGATCGCAGCCCATCAATACGGAGCCCCCGTCAGGGGGCTCGGCGCAGAAAAACTCATGCGCACCTCGCCATAGCATTGGTGGATGCCTCTGCGTCGCCCATGCGCCACTGGTTCTCACCACTGCCTCTGAACCAAGCCCTGGTCACGCTCCTGAGCGAGGCGGAGCTGGAGCCCTGGCCCACCGAACAGGGGAGCACCCCCGCTGCACCTTGTCTGCTGGTTTACGACCGTCCCGATCGACTGATCCCCGCCGCAGCCGCAGCGGATGCCGCTCTCACGCTGCAGCAGATCGCTGAGGGCTACAGCCAACTTCTGCTCTGTGCAGAGGCCACGGGCCAGCCCCTGCTGGCGGGTTGGAGGCTGGAGCGATACGACGCCTCAACCCTGCAGCAATGGTTGACGGACGGCAGCCAACCGGCAGCCATCACAGCTCCAACCGTGGCCATCCCACCGCTGCTGGCCGCCGCAATCCTCGGCCTGCTAGAGGTGCAACCCGAGCTGCTCGATGCCTACAGCGATCTGGAGCTGCGAGCTGAGCTGTTTGGTGATGAGCCAGATCTTCACCACCGCCTGCTGCTCCGGCAGCGCCTGCAGCAGGCAGACCCCATGGCCGACCTGCTGGCCACGTTTCAGACGCCCGCCATCGTGCACGAGCTGGAGCAGGAGCTCCACGCCCGTGATGCCGAGCTCAGCGAGGCGCGCGAAGAGGCCGAACTCAC
>JBAWXG010000128.1:0-4358 GCA_037144195.1 Synechococcus sp. ELA057 | reverse complement strand
GGTTGAACACGTAGTCCTGGTTGCCGCTGCCACCGGCGGCCCCACCACCGGCCAGCGGTGCCAGCTGATAGGCGGAGACCTGGCCCTGCTGCGCCCCCAGTTGGTTGGCGGTGGGCACGGCGGGCCCGAGGCGCAGCTGGGGGGTGTAGTCGGCGGCAACGGGGGCGAGGGACTGGCTCAGGGCCTCGGCCTGCTGTGGGCTGGTGGGGGGCTGCAGGGGCGGCTTGCTGCCGCCCGATCGGCTGGCAGTCCCCGGGGGGTTGGAGGTGGTGATCGCGGCGATGGCCTTGGTCTCTTCCGGCGTGAGCGGACGCCAGACCACCGCTGGGCCGCTTCCGCCACCGCCGGATGGGGGTGTGGGGCCAGTGGAGCGGGCAGGGGTGCTGGCCGTGGTGCTGGCGGTGGGCACCGGCGACCAGACGACGGACGGGGCCCCGGCCGATCCGGCGCCAGCCCCTGGTGCGGCGGCGGATCCGGGCAGCGGCTGCCATTGGGGCCGGGAGAAGGCCGGAGCAGGCAGGGCCTGGTTGCGGTTGGCGGGGGCCTGCTCGTTGACGGGTTGCCAGCGCACCTCTCCCTGGGGTTCAGGCTGGGCCCGTGCGGCCCCCGCGCCCGCCAGGATCAACGCCGCCAGGGGCAGCTGCAGCAGCCGCGGACGCATCCGCTCAGGCCTCGGGGGTGGTGGAGCGCAGCAGCAGCCAGCCGGCCACCGGCGCTCCCTGCAGCCGCAGCTGCTGGCGCAGTTCGGCGAGCTGCCCGCGGGTCGCGGCCCCGGATCGGGTGACCAGCAGCTGGCTGGCGCAGGCGCGGCAGGCCACCAGATCGGTGCTGCACAGCACCGGACGCTGGGCGGCCGCCTCCAGGGCCTGGGCCAGCTCTGCAAGCGAGGCCGGCTCCAGTCCCACGGGGATCAGGGCCAGGGACCCGGGAGCAACGGCGGCCAGGGGGCCGGAGGCCAGCAGCTGCAGCAGGGTGGAGCGATTCGCGGGATCGTCCTGCTCCGGGAGCTCGGCCAGCAGCTCGCCGGGCAGGGCGGCCTTCAGTTCATCGAGGGCAAACACGCGGCCGCTGCGCCGTTCGGCCACCAGGGCGGCGCCGCTGCCCAGCACCAGGCCCGCCAGTAGACCCAGGGCCAGGTTGCGGCCCTTTCTGGGTGAGACCGGTTTGTCGAGCAGGGTGGGGCGGGAGATCAGCTCCCAGGGTTCGGTCTGCTTGGCCTGCTCCAGCTGGGCCAGCTGCAGCTGGTTTTCCAGTTCCGTGAGGATGCGTTCGTCGCGCACGGCCTTGCGCACCAGCTCGCGGTGCCGCAGCACCACCTGGTTGGGGCGGGATGCCGATTGCAACCGGGCTTCGGCGGTGGCCAGCTGGCCCTCCAGCAGGGCGATGGTTTCGCGGTTGAGGGTGGCGGCGAGGGCGCTGCGCTGGCGCTCCAGGTTGTGGATGATCGGGTCGTTGTCGCGCAGGCGGCTGCGCTTTTCGGCCAGCTGGGTTTCCACCTGCTGGTACTGGCCGTAGAGCTCCTTGTTGGCCTCCAGCTGGGGTGCCTGAAACAGCACGGCATCGCCGGCGGCCCTGGCATTGAGCAGCTGCTGGCGCAGGGCGATCACCTGGGACGTGGCTGCCATCCGGGCCCCTTCCACCGATCCACCGGCTGGGATTCCACCGACCTCACCGCCCGCACCGGCGGCGGCGGGCATGCCGTCCTGAAGCCCCAGCCCATGGGCGAGGGCATAGCTCTGGGCCTGGCGCATGGAGGCTTCCGCCTGGGGAGCCAGCGCCTGGATGCGGCTGTTGAGATAGGCCACGGCATTGCTGATGTCGCGGCGCCGATCGCGGCCGGAATAATCCTGATAGGCGCGCGAGATCTTCTCGATCACCGGCAGCACCAGAGCCCTGTCCTTGTCCCGGTAGGAGATGTTCAGCACGGAGGTGCCCTTCTCGAGCTTCACATCGAGGCTGCTTTTGATCCAATCCTCGTAGCGGAGCTCCGAGACGTCCTCCCCGGCCCGTTGCTTGTGATCGCGCACCGCATCAAACACCGGCCGCAGCACCGAGGGGCTTTCCAGCACCTTCACCTCCGTTTCGAGGCTGTCCTTGCCGCCACCGCCGCCGAGCCCCGCCAGGCCCGCCAGCATCGGGTTGGCCGCGGCGAGCTGGGCCAGCTTGCCGCCGGCGCCCCCCTTATCGGCCAGCACGATCTGGAATTCCCCTTCCCACACCGGCTTCTGCAGCAGGGTGACCACTGCCGAGAGGGCCAGGGTGCCGGCGGACACGGCGGCGATCAGGCGCCAGCGCCGGCGGAGGCTGGCGGCGAGCTGGCCGAGGTCGATCTCGTCGTCGGCGGGGGCTGGTGCAGCGGCAGCCTGGCTGGCCATGGGGGCGGTGTCGGTCACTTGAAGATGCTGTACACGGAGTAGAGACCGACGAAGGGGCCCGCCAGCTCATTGAGCACGCTGATCCCGGCCGACAGGGCCGAGTCCTGCACCCGGATCACATCGCCGGCCATGAGCACGGGGTTGTCGGGGGTGTCGCTGGCGGCGTTGGGGTTGTAGCTGAAGATGCGTCGATCGATTTCGCCCTCGCGGGTGAAGCGGATGAACTCCACCTTGCCCTTGAGCAGCTGGGTGCCACCGGCGAGGGAGATCGCCTGGGTGAGGCTGGCCCCCTGGGGCACGGTCACGCCGCCGGGCATCTTCACCCGGCCGCTCACATACACCTGAAGGAACTGGGGGCTGAGGTTGGTCTGGCCCGCCTTGAGCAGCTGTTCCCGCAATACCACCGGGCTGCGGCCCACGCTCACCACGTCGCCATCGAACAGGCGGATGTTCTGGCTTTCATCGCCCTGGGTGATCAGCGACAGGAAGTTGAGCTGGGTGCGGATCTTGCCGCCACCGGCACTGAGGGCCTGCTTGCGGGTCACCTGCACCTCGGAGAGGTTGGAGTAGGGGGTGATGCCCTGGGCGGTGCGGATGGCGTCGAAGACCGTGGGAAACAGGGTGCTGGAACTGCTGCCGCCGCTGATGGACGAGCGGCCGGTGGTGACGCCCTGGCCCAGGGGGGTGGCGCCGGTGGCCACCTCCTGCTGGGATTCGGTGGAGCTCAGGTCGCCGCCGATCGCCTTCACACCGGAGAGGGTGTAGTAGCCCGGCCGGCGCACCTCGCCGGCCACGTAGACGCGGATCGGCCTGTAGCCGACTGGGCGCACATAGACCTCAGGGCTGCGCACATAGGCCCTGAATTGCTGGGTGAGGAAGTAGCGCAGCTCCTCCACCGTGAGGCCTTCCACGTAGAGGGCCCGCAGCCGGGGGAGGTAGAGGGTGCCATCCGGCCCGATGGTGAAGGTGCCGCTGAATTCCGGAATGTCCAGCAGCTCCACCTGCAGGCTGTCGCCGGGGCCGAGGATGTAGGTGTCGTAGACGACCTTGCCGCGGTTCAGTCCTGTGCCGGAGCTGGCTCCCGCTGGGATCGGCCGTGGGGCCGAGTTTCCCGCCGCGGTTGGTTTCGCGGCCCCAGGGGCCGGCTGGCTGGAAGGCTGGGCCGCCGAGGGGAGCTGGGCTGCCAGGCTGCCCACCAGGGCCAGGCCCAGGCCCAGGTTGGCCAGCCCCAGCCGCTGCGGAACCCTCGGGCGGTCAGACAAGGTGAGCGATCAGAGGCTGAGACCTTACCGGTCGCCTCTGGCCGCACCGCCCGCGAACCGTGCGCTCTGCCAACCGTCTCCACCGCTGCAGAACGCGGCAGGGACAGATCGCTTCTGTGCAAAGCTCATTCTGATGCGTCCGGTGATCGAGCTCCGCTCTCGCTGACGCGATTTTCCACGTCATTGCTGTGTCTGCCGGCCTCCAACTGTCTGATCTGCGGCATACGCCATGAGGCCTCACGCTCTTGTTGTGACCGGCGGTGCCGGCTTCATCGGCAGCCACACCTGCCTGGTGCTGCTGGAGGCTGGCCATCACCTGGTGGTGCTGGACAACCACGCCAACAGCTCACCGGAAAGCCTGCGGCGGGTGCAGCAGCTGGTGGGGCCCGAGGCCGCCAGCCGCCTGCAGCTGCTGGAGGGCGACATCCGATCCGCGGCCGACCTGGAGCGGGCCTTTGCCGCCTCCCCGGCCGACCAGCCGATCACGGCGGTGATCCATTTCGCCGGCCTCAAGGCGGTGGGGGAATCGGTGGCCCAGCCCCTGGCTTACTGGGATGTGAACGTGGCCGGCTCCCGCATGCTGCTCGCGGCCATGCAGGCCCATGGCTGCCGCACCCTGGTGTTCAGCAGCAGCGCCACGGTGTATGGCCTGCCGGAGCAGGTGCCGATCCCGGAGACGGCCCCTGTGCGGCCGATCAACCCCTACGGCCACACCAAGGCG
>JBAWXG010000127.1:0-4372 GCA_037144195.1 Synechococcus sp. ELA057 | reverse complement strand
GCACCTGCCTGTCGCTGATCAGCTTCGGTTTCGGCCTCGACAAGATCGTGGCGGCGATCAACAGCCGCAACCCTGGCGGCAGCTCCCATGCGGAACTGAGCGTGCGGCTGATCTCGGTGGCCTTCATCCTCACCGGCGTGGTGGCGATGGCCGCCGCGACCCGCCAGCACAAGCTGAACCTGAAGCGACTGCTGCGGGACGACTTCACCTACAGCGAGCGCCCCTCGATCGCCAGCGCCACGGCCGTGATGATCAGCCTGATCGGCGTGGCGGCCCTGGGCCTGCTGGCCGTTGGAGCCTTGCTGCCATGAACACAGCCTTCTCCCTCTTCATCACCCTCACGCTGTTCAGCACGATGCTGGCGCTGGGCCTCAACCTGAGGGTGGAAGGCCTGCGCCCCTGGCTGAGCCGGCCCGGCCTGCCCCTGCGGGTGCTGCTGGGCTCCTGCGTGCTGGTGCCGCTGCTGGCCCTGCTGCTGCTGCAGAGCCCCTGGAGCTGGGCGATCTCCCAGCCGGCGCGCTACGCCATCGCCCTGATGGCGCTCTGCCCCAGCGCACCGCTAGCCCTGCGCAAGGCGCGCAAGGCGGGTGGAGATCATCAGCTCGCCTGTCTGGTGCAGGTGGGAGCAGCCCTGGCGGCGATCGTGACGATCCCGCTGGTGGGGCTGGCCTTCCGCCAGACCTTTGCAGTGCTGGGATGGGAGGTTCACCCACTCGATGTGGCCGCCCAGGTCGCCCGCGTGCAGGTGCTGCCGTTGCTGATCGGCATGGGGCTGCGGCATTGGCAGCCAACGCTCGCCGAACGGCTTGAGGGTCCGCTCGATCGCATCGCCACCGTGCTGCTGCTTGTGCTGGTGATCCTGGTGCTGCTGAAGGCCGGTCCCCTGTTGCTCAGCTATGTCCCCAGCAACCTGCCGGCCCTGGCGCTGATGGCGCTGATGGCGATGGCCTCGCTGGCCCTGGGGGGCGCGATGGCTGGCGAGCAGTCGTCCCATCGCATCACAACCGCGCTGGTGACCTCGATGCGCAACCCCGGCCTGGCTCTTCTGTTCGCCAGCCAGCATGGCGGCAAGCTGCCCGGCCTGAAGCTTGGGGTGCTGATGTATGTGCTGGTCACGGTGATCCTGACGATTCCACTGATGCGTGCCAACCGCCTGGAACGTCAATGACCCTGTCAACCTCAGCACGACAGGCTGGACCGCGCCAGAGGCGCCGGCTGTCCTGGGAGGAAGTGCAGCGCCGTCGGCAAGGCAGCCGCTTTCACCGGTTACTTGAGCACTCCTTCCGATTTCGACTGCTGCTGGCGGCGGCAGGCGCTGGATTGCTTCTTGGTGGCGTGAACCGCTGGGAACACTGCCGCAGCCATCACTTTGAATCGGGCTGCGTCCTGGCCGATCCCGGCGGGATCGTGACGGTCGGCAACGTGGAATCCCTGAGCATCGTCACGGCAGCCTTCCTGTTTCTGCTGGAGGGCGGCAAGCGGCGGCGCCGGGAACATCTGGAGGCTATGGAGGTGATCCTCAGCTGCCAGCAGGCCGGCGCGAGGCTCAGTCATGCGCGCAATCAGGCTTTGGAGCTTCTCAGCGAGAGCGGCCTCTGGCTCGATGGTGTTGATCTCTCCGCCACGAATCTAGACGATCTGCGGGTTCCCTACGCCCGCTGGCGTGATGTCAATCTCAGCCATTCAAGTCTGCGGAGAGTGCTTCTCGCCGACGCCGATCTCCAGCACAGCGATCTGAGTGGAGCCGATCTGAGTCAGGCCAACCTGCAGCACGCCGATCTGCGCGGCGCGAAGATGCAGGGCTGCAATCTGAGCCATGCCGATCTGCGAGGGGCGGACCTGCGAGGCGCCGATCTAATCGGCGCCAACACCGCCGGAATCCGTCTGGATGAGGCTCAACTACAGGGCACATGTCTGGATGATGTTGCCCAGGAAGGGGATGGCATCAGCGCCAGCCATCCCACCTAAGTGTTTTGTAGACATCATGCAGACAACTTGGCATCCATGGCTGCGGCGGCGACGAAGCGTTCACGTCGCAACTGTTCCGGATTCAAAACCGAAAAGGACGGGCCAAAGCGGTTTCGCATGATACGGTCTCATCACGAATCTGAGTTCAACTGCACTTGCGTGCCAAAGGCGCCTCTCCCACACTCGCAAGCCCAACAGGCACAGCAAGGCCAGCAGAACCGCGCCTTCCAGCTCATTCGCAGCACGCAGGAAGCTGGTGTCGATATTTTTCATTTCGCCCTCTTTCCAGAAGGCGAATCCATGCGGGCCTACAACCGCACCAGCCCCGACGCCTGTTTCACGCACTTCACCGCTCCTGAAGTCTGGGCGACTGGCTCAGCACAAGCCTACTTGAACGATCTCCTAAGCCAACTCCACTCGGAAGATCAGCCTGAAATGATCTCCTACATCCAGGCCCATCTGGAGAAATGCCACCAGGGAATTGGCTTGAATGAGATTCAAAGATTCACAAGCAGTCGATTCCGAGCGCGCAATGCCCAGGGCAACTGGGGCTGGCACGAGGTGCGTTCCCGAATCTATAGACATGAGTCTGGCCTGGTCATTACGGAAGGCGTGATGACCGAGATCACCGAGGTGATGGAACTTCTCCTCAACGACAGCCTGACCCAGCTCCCTAACCGACTGGCCACAGAACAGCGGCTGCAACTGATTCTCGATCGCAATCCCCAGGCCAGCCTGGCGGTGATCAATCTGGATATTGACCGCTTTCAATCCATCAACGACAGTTTCGGCCAGGGTTCCGGTGATGCCGTTCTCCAGCAAGTGTCCATCGCATTGCAACGGCTGCTGCCCAGCACCGCCTGGCTGGCCCGCCTGGAAGCCGATGAATTTCTGCTGGTGCTCCACCCAGACCCAACAGGCGCGGCATCCGGAAGCACAACAGCCACAGACCATGCCAAAGCTCAGCGGGCCGCCCACAGCGAAACGGATCTGGCCAGCCAGGCGGAAGCCGCGGTCCTTCATTGGCAGGAGATGCTCAAGCACAGCTTTGCCGAACGCCGCGAACTTCCGCTGCGCCTCACGGTCAGTGCTGGCGCGGCGGTGTATTCCGGCGGAGTCACCTGCGCCAAACAGCTCCTGCAGCAGGCCAACACCGCCCTGATGGAGGCCAAGCGACGGGGCCCTGCCAGTTACTGCCTGTACTCGAGTCGGATCAGTGAGGCGATCGAGCAGCGGCTTCTCATGGAAAAAGACCTCGACCTGGCGATCGAACGCAAGGACTTCGAGCTCTTGTATCAACCCCAGATGGATCGCAGCGGTCGCTTGATCGCTGCCGAAGCACTCCTGCGCTGGTCCCTGCCGGACGGTCGCGTCATGGATCCCGACTTCTTCATCCCCATTGCGGAGCAGACCGGTCAGATCCGTGCCTTGAGTCAATGGGTGCTGGAAACGGCCTGCGCCCAACTGAGCGACTGGCAGCAGCAAGGCCTGCAACCACTGAGCCTGGCGATCAATCTCTCAGCCGTGCAACTGGAGCCCACAACCCAGGAACCGGCACTCGTTAACGTTCTGCTTCACGCCTGCCAGCGGCATGGCATTACACCCAATCAGCTGGATCTCGAGATCACCGAAACTGCAGTCCTGCACGATAAAGAGCTAGCCCTCCAACAGCTGAACGCGGTTGTGAGCGCAGGCTTTGGGCTGGCCATCGATGATTTCGGCACGGGCTATTCCTGCCTCCAGACTCTCCAGCGCTTCCCGGTGCATGTCGTGAAGATCGACAAGAGCTTTGTCCAACAGCTCCCCGACAGCACCATGGATCGGCAACTGGTTGAATCCGTCCTGATGATTGCCCGGCAGCTCCAACTGCAGACCGTGGCCGAAGGAGTG
The DNA here is from genome assembly GCA_037144195.1 of Synechococcus sp. ELA057. GTDB lineage: Bacteria > Cyanobacteriota > Cyanobacteriia > PCC-6307 > Cyanobiaceae > Cyanobium. The sequence continues at coordinate 514 of JBAWXG010000127.1, read as the reverse complement.
GAAACCGAGGCCCAGTGGCAGCTGCTCCATGACCTGGGCTGCGACAGCTTTCAGGGTTATTTGTTTGCCAAACCACTCACGGGCTACGCAATGGCCGATCTGATGCGAACTGGGTTGGCACACTCCTGAAATCAGCCAAACATCGAGGGTTTGACTGGCCCAATCAATCAGGTCAATGACAAGTTATGCGTCTAGCATAGACAACAACGTCCGGCCTAATTAGCAATGGCCTGAGTGCCCCATTTCACGTCTCTGATGCCCTGCTTCCGTCCTGCTGCGCTGACGATCGGAGCTCTGACGGCGCTGAGCCTCCTAAGCGGCACATCCATTCCCCAGGCCAGTGCTGCACCCACCCGAGCCAGCACCAGCAGCTCCAGCGTGAACACGCCGCAGCTGGGTCGCCTTGAGCTGGAGAACGGCTACCCGACAGACGCCACAGCCCGCAAGCTCTATGACGAGCTCGATCTGCAGCGGGCCACCCAGGCCTACCTCTGGGCCCTGCCGGCGGTGGGCT
>JBAWXG010000126.1:0-4518 GCA_037144195.1 Synechococcus sp. ELA057 | reverse complement strand
GGGTGACCTTCTACTGGCACTGGAAGCACCTCGCCATCTGGCAGGGCAACGTGGCTCAGTTCAATGAATCGAGCACCTACCTGATGGGTTGGTTCCGCGATTACCTGTGGCTCAACAGCTCACAGCTGATCAACGGCTACAACCCCTTCGGTTCGAACAACCTGGCTGTCTGGGCCTGGATGTTCCTCTTCGGCCACCTTGTGTGGGCCACCGGTTTCATGTTCCTCATCTCCTGGCGGGGTTACTGGCAGGAGCTGATCGAAACCATCGTGTGGGCCCATCAGCGCACCCCGCTCGCCAACCTGGTTGGCTGGCGCGACAAGCCCGTGGCTCTCTCGATCGTTCAGGCACGTGTGGTGGGTCTGGCCCACTTCACGATCGGCTTCATCCTCACCTATGCAGCCTTCCTGATCGCCTCCACATCAGGCAAGTTCGGCTGATCCATCCGTGGCTGTCCCTGACAGCCACGATCTTCAGACTCTTGCCTCACCTCGAAGGACGATTCACCCCCGGCTCACGCCGGGGGTTTTTTTCATGCTTTGGTGGGCCTGCAGGCTTTGAGGGCCTCTTCGGTTGCCGCACATTGCCGGGACGGGCCAGGATCAGCGCTGGCGTGCCTCCGCCAGCATCCGCCGGATCTCTGCCTGCAGCCCCGCCAGCATCTGGCGGGGGCTCACAGCATCGAGCAGCGCCAGGATGCCGTGCACCTGCTCGAGGCTGATGGCACGGTTTCCGCTGACCGCTTCGAAATTCGCCTTGACCACATGGTCGAGGATCGCGGCCTCGTCTGCCCCTCGCGCGATCAGATCGGCCACATAGGGATTGGAATGGGCTGCCTGGATCAACGCCTTGTTGAGCAGATCGCTTGAAAGTTCGCCCTTCTTGTTGGTGTAGGCCTTCACGATCGCCTGGTAGTCGGCGCCGTTCACCATTGCCAGATCGGTGCTGGAGGGCTCCTCGGAGAGGGGTGTTTCGGGGTTGTTGGAGCTGGTGATACTGGCCTGCTGCACCGATGCGGGAGAACGCACCGGGCCGCGGCTGGAGTAGGGCAGGCCGGCGGTGAGCTCGAGCGCTTCCTGGAAGGCCTCCTGCGGGAACAGTTCTGCTGGCACGTTCGGCGCCGGATCCGCCTCGCCGGTGCGGTGGTTGAGCAGGGCCAGCCCGGGCTGGGCGGTGTCGTGGCGCAGGATCACCACCCCCGACTGCCCATCCCGCAGCTTCTGCCGGTAGGCCACCGCCTCGATGGTCGTGAGTTCCACAAGGCGGCTGCGGATCACCATGGTTAGCTGCTGAGACTGAATTCACGCTGACAGCCGCTCCTGAGAGGGCCGTGTGCTGCAGAACACCAGGCTCGTTTCTCGTGTCTCCTGCCGACCTGTTGCGGCGCACCCGTTCCGGATCTGCCGTTCCTGCTCTGGTGAGGCTGGGACCGTTCGGCTGCCGGAGTGAGGGGTGATTGCGGAATGGTCTGCGCCGCCTGCAGCTGATCGAGCAGGCCTGCATCAAAAGGCCCTGACTCCGGAGGGAGCCAGGGCCTTCAACGTCGCGCATCGGACTGCCGGGAAGCAGCTTCTGCCCGCGGCTCAGCGGGGCTTCAGCTCACGCTCCAGACGCCACCGGCGATCTTCACCAGGGGAGCCACCAGGGTGGTGCTGCTCAGGAACCAGGCGAAGGCCGCACCACCGCAGCCACCCAGCCAAAAGCCGCTGGCGAACTCCGCCCAGCCGGCCTTGGTGAACAGATCGGCGGGAGGGTTGTCGATCGTGGCGTCGGCGGGCTGCACGTTCGGGCCCTGGCCAGCGGTGCCGTAGATCGAGAGGCACACCGTCAGGATCGAGACCAGACCGATGGTGGCCAGCAGGCCGGCGGTGCTGGCGAATTCGGTGCTCCGCAGGGGACCGGTGATCGCGAAGGGGCCGTACAGGAAGAAGCCATGGGCCATGCCCACCTCAAGGCCCCGGCGATTGGGGGAGAGGGAGGGGCGGTAGGCCGGCAGGGCATTGAGGAAAGCCCTGGTGAAGTAGCTGCTGTTGATGGGGGTGGCCAGATTGCCGACGCAGGGATCGGCGACGGGTGTCACGGTCATGGAGGGATGGGGTCGGTGGGACGGCTGGTCTTGGTGCTGAGGTGGTCTCAGTCGCGGGCTTCGATCACGTTGAACAGCAGGGCCATCGCCACGGCCGGGCCGAGGATGCCCACCAGGGGCACGAACACCGACGGCATCCAGGCGGCCACAAAATCTCCAGTCATGACGGGCATCAACAACCGCCGGTACTGTAAGAAGCACTCTCGTGGGGGCTCCGCTGTCTCCCTCGGGGCGACATAAAAGTTGAGCCCGCCGTCCGCCCTGCTCGGGACGGTTCCCGCCGCCATGCCGATGAATGCCTCCATCCCCGCGCTTCTGGTGCTGCTGGTGCTCGCCGGCAGCTGGGGTCTCGGCCGGCGCCGCAGCCGCCCCTTCCTGCGCTCCACCGATGCCGGCGCAGTGGCGGCTCTGAACCGGGCCCAGATCGAGCGCGTTCAGGATCCTGCGGCTCCCTCCCTGGCGGTTGTGCCCCAGGCCGATGCGCCATCGCCGGGTTCCGTGCCGCCTGCCCGACCCGGAGCTCTGGCCGGGGCCTCGATCGCCTGCCCCAGCTTCTCCAAGGTGCGCCTGCTGGTCGATTCCTGGGGGTCCCGCAGCCGACAGGAGCGTCTCGCCCTGCTGGAGCTGGCACGCCGGCAGCCCCAGCCCGTGCTGCTGCCTCTGCTGCGCCGTGCTCTGCGCGATCCCGATCCCCAGCTGGTGGCTGCGGCCGCCGCGGCGCTGGAGCGCTATCGCGGCCGGCCCTGGACCGGCGCAGGCAACGGCGTGGTCGCAGCATCCGGGCCGGTCTCCGGGGCCAGGCCTGCAGCGCGCCCTGGATCGAGAACCCCCTCGCGATCGGTGTCGCCGCGGGGCTGATCGGCTCGCCCGAGCAGGTGGCGCACCCGGTAGATCGGGCGCCGCTGGCTTTCGTGATAGGTGCGCATCTGCAGCTCCGCCAGCAGCCCGAAGCCGAACAGCTGCACCCCGGCCAGGGTGGCCAGCACCGAGAGCTGCAACAGCGGGCGGTTGCCGATATCAACCCCCAGCAGCAGCTTCTCCCCGGTGAGCCACAGCCCCATGCCCAGTCCCGTGCCGAGGCAGATCAGGCCGGCAAAGCCGAACACGTGCATCGGCCGGGTGAGGAAGCGCTTCAGAAACCAGACCGTGAGCAGATCCATCAGCACCCGGAAGGTGCGATCGATGCCGTAGTTGCTTCGGCCGAAGCGGCGTGGGTGGTGCCGCACGCGCACCTCGCCGATGCGGGCCCCTTCGATGAAGGCCAGGGCCGGCAGAAAACGGTGCAGCTCGCCGTAGAGATTGAGGTCCTCCACCACCTCCCGCCGGTAGGCCTTGAGCGAGCAGCCGTAGTCGTGCAGGCGCACGCCGGTGACCCTGGCGATCAGCCGATTGGCCAGCAGAGAGGGCAGCAGCCGGCTGATGCCGTTGTCCTTGCGTTCGTGGCGCCAGCCGCTGACCAGATCGAGCTGCTGCTGCTCCAGGGTCTCCAGCAGCATCGGGATGTCGGCCGGATCGTTCTGCAGATCCCCATCCAGGGTGATGATCACCGCGCCGCGGCTGATGTCGAAGCCGGCGGCCATGGCGGCCGTCTGGCCGTAGTTGCGGCGCAGCAGCACCGCGACCAGTTCCGGGATCTGCTCCGCCTGAGCGCTCAGCAGCGCCGCCGTGCCGTCCCGGGAGCCGTCATCCACGAGCACCAGCTCGAAGCTCTTCTGCAGCGGCCGCAGGGCATCGAGCAGCTGACTGATCAGCTGGGGCAGGCTTCCCTCCTCGTTGTGGAGAGGAACCACCACCGACAGGCTCGGGGTGGACTGTTCCGCCATGGCCGGTGGACGCTGCTGCTTGCCTGAACCTAAGGGGGCAGGGGGCTGCCATCGTGGCTGTGCATGATCCGGCCGGCGCCACGCAGTTCCTGCCGGTAATGGATCGCCACCGGATCGCTGTTGCGCGGGTGGAGGTCATCGATGCCGAGGCCATTGCGGCCGTGCTCCCTGCCGGAGCTGTGCAGATAGCGGCCGCCGCCCAGGTGCAACCCCACATGGGTGCAGCGCCGCGCCGTGCCGAAGAAGATCAGATCCCCCGGTTGCAGCAGGGATGTCTGGCCCGCCTGCACGGCCACGGGCCTGCAGAAGCGCTCCTGCAGATAGGCATCCCGTGGCAGCCAGATGCCCTGGCTGGCGAAGGCGGCCTGCATCAGCCCCGAACAGTCGTAATCCGGGCCCAGGGTGCCGCCCCAGAGGTAGCGGTTGGGTTGCTCCAGGGCCGCCAGGGCGAAGTGCAGCACGGCATCGAGCCGCTCTGCGATCGCCGTGCGGCTCCAGGCGCGACAGCCGGGTGGGGCCGCCGGTTCCGCTGCCGCCAGCAGGTCGCCGGTCTCCAGCCAGCAGGGATAGCCGTCCTCCAGCAGCCGCACCCGCTGGCGTTGAGGCCCT
>JBAWXG010000125.1:0-4717 GCA_037144195.1 Synechococcus sp. ELA057 | reverse complement strand
TGGCCGTGCGCTACCGGCACCAGCGGCTGTTCCCCTGTCTGCATCCGGCCATCGAGCCGCACCTGCCGCTGCAGCTGGAGCTGGTCATCCCTGACGGGGTGCAGGCGTTCCGTCTGGCAGAAGGGGATCATCACTTCCATCCCATCGAAGGACGATCCGTGCAGGAGGCCGCTGCGGAAACGCTTCAGAATGGGCCCCACTGGAGCGGCCGCCGGACGGCCGGCGCCGTGACGATCGATCTACGGCTCGGCTGAGCCCGCCGGCAGCCGGTCAGATCAGCAGCCCCACTGCCCCGTTACTCCCCCCCGCCATGCCCCGCTCCTCCTTCTCCGTCCTGCTCTCCGCACTGGCACTGCTGAGCACGGCTCCCTACGGGGCCCTCGCCCAGCAGAGCAAACCGGCCAGCACCAAGCCCAGGGCGGGCGCCGCAACGGGCGGGCCGGTGGCCCGCTACAGCATCGACGCTGACACAAGCACCTCCTTGAACATGCGGATGCCCTCCATGGGGGCGCTGCTGGGCGGTGCCGCGGTGGGGTTTGAAACCACCACCACCCGCAGCCTGAGTCTGTCGCTCGATTCCAGGCGCCGCCCCAGTGGCACACCCCAGGCGGAGCACCGCATTCCCAGCGGCCTGCAGTTGGGGGCCAGCCTGCCCCTGGCCAGTGGTGAGCCGGGTCCGGAGGGGCCCACCCAAAAGGACCCCATGCCATCCGTGCCCGACGTCAAAGCCCGCATCCTCCATTTCTGGGGCTGCGGCGCCCAGGCAGGACCCGGTCAGCCGGCCATTGAGGAGATCGTTTTATCTCAAGAGAAATTGCAACAAATCCTCCAACGCATGAGGAAAAATCTCTCCGGAGGGCCTCGGCCCGATGCAGCCGTCGGCACGAGCGGCATCTGGCCAACCATTGAGAACAACCCCAAAATCCCCATCACCGCCTCGCTGGCGGGTGACCACACGGTGAGCGGCAATTACACCCCAGAGCTCCGCTTCTCCCTTTCAGCCAGCCAGGACTTCCTGGCCCCCGTGACCCTCAAGACCAGCCCGGAGGGCGGCGCCCTCCTGCTGTCCTGGAACCAGGTGCCTTACATCGTTGGGACCGCGGCGGCGGTGAACGGCAAGGGCGTCGGCAGCAATGACGTCGTGATCTGGACCTCGAGCTCCTACCCCGAAAAGAGCGACAAGGCCAAGGATCTGCTGCCCCCGGAGCGCACCTCCTGTGTGATGAGCGCAGAGGCCCGCAAGGCGATGGAGCTGCCCACGGCATCCCTCACCGCCTACGGCATCCCTGTCACCCTGCGGGGCCCCGACTGGCAGGTGAATCTGGAACGGAGCTCAAGCGCCACGGTGCCGCCGCTCGAGGGAATCGATGCCAAGGGTGCTGAACAACCCGCCGCTCCTAAAGGAGGCGGAGGATTGAACCCCTTCAAACTGTTCTGAGGCTTGTGCAATCAGCCCACGCCGCGTGAATCGCGACCGTCCAGTCCTGCCCTGACAGCGTTTGGGCCAGACAACAGAAGGACTGTGGGGAGCGTTGGGCTAGCGGCTGATGCATGGATACCAAGCCTGAAAAGCGTCCAGGCCGTTGCCGAATGGCAACGCAGCCCCTTACCAGCTCACGCCATGCAGCTTGGGTAGCGGCGCTGTCTTGAAGGTGGTGGCGAACAGACGCGGGATCAGGCGGCTGTTGTAGACGCGGAATTCACGCACCACGCTGGCGCCCTCCTCCCGGACCGCCTGATTGAGCACCACCGAGCCATCGGGATCGGAAACCGAGCGGTGGAAGGTGCCGGGGGGGATGCGCAGGATGTCACCGCCGGTCTCGAGCCGCACGATGTGATACGGATAATTCCAGCCGAAATTCACCAGATAGAAGGTGCGACCGCCGTGCAGGGCCAGCAGGTTGTCCTCCTGGTGGGGATGCAGATAGAACTGCCAGGCGCCGGTCTTCTCCTCATCCGGGGGGCTCACGGCAGGGCCGCTGTGGATCACCAGGTCACGGGCATTGGATTCGGCAACCGTGATGTCGAAGAAACGAACGGCGGGCGTATCGCGGAACTTCTCGTAGGGCAGCAGCTCGAACATCGGCGCCCGTGGGGGCGATTGGTGTTGGCTTTCGTGGAGGGGCTGGCTGGGAACGGCGGACATGGCAAGCGGAGAAGCGAAATCCCGCTGAGGGAGTGGGCCAGTGAACCGAACCGCCTTCGCAGCAACGGTGAAAACGGCTACCAAAACCCGCTGATCAGTGGTCACTTCCACCACCGGGTCAGCAGGAGCGGGCAGATCGACCGCGGCGTGCATCGGCCACGTCGCCATGCGAGCCCCGGCGCGACCGCCTTGCGCCCGCAGGCGCGGATGGCTCAGAACGGGATCGGGAAGCTGACCTCCGCTGGCGCCGCCCCACAACCCGGCACCCGCTGGGCCACCACCTCCCCGATCACCACGATCGACGGCGAAGCGAAACCAGCGACCGCCACCTCCTGTGCCAGCTCCGCCAACACCGTCACCAGCAACCGCTGGCCCTCCACCGTGCCCTGCTGCACCACCGCCGCGGGGGTATCCGGCGCCAGACCACCGGCGAGCAGCTCCAGGCAGATCCGCCGCAGGTTGTGCAGCCCCATGTAGATCACCAGGCCGTCACTGCTGCGGGCCAGACCGCGCCAGTCGACCCCCGGGCGTGCCTTGTCGATCTCCTCATGGCCGGTGACGAAGGTGACGCAGGATCCGGCACGGCGATGGGTGACCGGGATGCCGAAGTAGGCCGGCGCGGCGATCCCGGCCGTCACACCAGGAACCACCTGCACCGGCACCCCATGCCTGACGAGGTGGGCGGCCTCCTCTCCGCCGCGCCCGAACAGGAAGGGATCACCTCCCTTGAGGCGCACGATGTGCCGATGGCGCGATGCCAGTTCCACCAGAACGGCGTTGGTGCTGGGCTGGGGAACGGAATGATGGCCGCGACGCTTGCCCACAAAGTGCTGTTCACAGCCTTCCGGGACCAGATCCAACAGGGCCTTCGGCACGAGCGAGTCGTACACCAGGGCATCGCACCGGCTGAGCAGCCGATGGGCTTTCACCGTGAGCAGGTCCGGATCACCTGGACCGGCCCCCACCAGATAGACGGTGCCGAGCTCGCCGGGGTCGCTCACGGCAGGGCCTCCAGCTCAGCCAGCAGCAGCTCGCGCAAGGCCGGCCTTTGCAGCAATGGCGGTCCCACCAGCTCCGCCAACTGATCGGTGAGCCGATTTGCTGCCAAAGCCAGAGGCAGCACTGGTGCGGAAAGGGTCAGCTGGCAGGCAGCGAGATCATTCGCACTGTATGAAGTGGAGACACAGCGAACGCCGATGCGGCGTTCCAGGGTGGTGAGATACCGCGCAGCCAGGGCCCCCTCCAGGGAGTGATGCAGAAGCAGAGGCTGGGCATCCCTGGCCCCCAGGCCAACCAGCTCCTCGATCAGAGCTTCCTGCCAGCTGGGCCAGGCCCCCAGGAAGGGCCAGCGCTGCACGGGGGCAAAGGCTGACCAGTGGCGAGCGATCGCCGGCAGATCGTGACGCACATGCGACCCCGGCAGCAGCAGCAAGGGAACCAGGGTGAGGGGTCGATCGCCCTGCAGCAGCGTCTGGGGCAACGGCGGCGTCGGGGCGGACAGGGCCTGCAGGCGCACTGGCGCCCCGCGGCGGAGCTCCAGCTCGGCAGCCAGGTCCACCAGCTCCTCAGGTAATGCACCGCCCGCGCGGCCATGCACCACCAGCAGCAGGGGCTGGGCGGGAGTGGCGGCGAGTCTGCGGCAGAGGCGCTCGGCCACCTGAGGATCCAGCCGACGTCGTCCGAGAGGAACCAGCACCCGGCGGGCACCGGGCAAACGGGCGAGGAGATCCACCGCTGTGGCAGCCAGCCGGGGATCCAGATCGGCGGCGAGAGCGCTGAGCTCCGCCACCAGCGGTGCCCAGGGCCATACCGACAGTCCACGGGAGACCCCCTCCAGCGCTGCCCGCCGCAGGTGCCTGGGAATCGGCGCCTGCAACCAGGCCTGCAGCACCGGCCAGGCCTGCCTCTGACGCTGGTGACCCAGCAAGGGAAGCAGAGCTGCTGCCATGGCATGGGAGAACGTCGCACCGAGGGCCGCGGGCCCCTCGGCCAACTGCTCCAGCAGCCAGGCGGCGCTGGCCCCATCCCGGTGGCGCAGCACCTGGCCGGGCAGACCGGGATCGGGATCGGGCTGCCGACGCCACCAGCGCAGCAGTCGCAACTGGGCCGGCGGATCCAGGCGCTCGGCCAGAACGGCCAGCAGATCCTGGTCTGATTGAAGGGTCCCAGCCTCCAGCGCCTCCAGCCAGGGTTCGGCATCCAGCTCCGCCTGACCGCGCAGCTCCTGCAGCCAGGGCCAACGATCTGAGCAACCGCTGGGCGGCAGATCCGCCGGCAGGCGTTGGGGCTCAACAGGGGCCAGGGCTATCCATTTGCAATGTGTGCTGGGGCCGGGCCCGCTGGATCCCTGCCACTGGTGTTGTCAGGACCAAAAACCTGATCAGGAGGCTGCCGGCTCGCGGCGACGGGCACCGAAGTGCTCCAGCAGAAGCTGCTCCAACACATCCGGGAGGTCGCTGAGTGGAACACCCTGATGATGGAGTTCGGCCAGCCTGGGGTCAGCACCCATGGAACCGCCGAGGAAGATCTTCGCCGCCTCCACCATCTCACCATCCTTGCGGGCCTTGGCTC
>JBAWXG010000124.1:0-4731 GCA_037144195.1 Synechococcus sp. ELA057 | reverse complement strand
GGGTGCTGATGCCCACCTCGGCGCCGAAGCCGTAGCGGAAGCCATCGGCGAAGCGTGTGGAGCAGTTGTGATACACCCCGGCGCTGTCCACCGCCCGCAGAAAGCGTTCGGCCGCGTCGGCATCGCGGCTGCAGATGGCATCGGTGTGGCGTGAGCCATAACGACGGATGTGCTCCAGCGCCTCCTCCAGGCTCTCCACCACCTTCACGCTCAGGATCAGATCGGAATACTCCGTGGCCCAGTCCTCCTCACTGGCCGGATGCGGCACCCCGAGGGCGCAGGCTTTGCTGTCGCCGCGCAGCTCCACGCCGGCTGCCGCAAAGGCGGGCACAGCCTCGGCCAGGAAGGCGGGGGCGATGGCGCGGTGCACCAGCAGCGTTTCGATGGCGTTGCAGGCGGCGGGGTACTGGGTCTTGCTGTCGAGGGCGATCCGCAGGGCCTGCTCCGGATCTGCGGCCGTGTCGACGACCAAGTGGCAGATGCCGTCGGCATGGCCCAGCACGGGAATGCGGGTGTTGTCCTGGATGAAGCGCACCAGGGCATTGGAACCGCGCGGGATGATCAGATCCACCAGTCCATCCAGCTTCAGCAGTGCCAGGCTCTCCTGGCGACTGGTGAGCAGCTCCAGGCATTCAGGCGCCACCGGGCTGCCGGAAAGGCCCCGGCGCAGGCTGGCCAGGATCGCCTCGCAGCTGCGGCGGGCCTCTCTGCCGCCCTTGAGCAGGGCGCCATTGCCCGAGCGGATCGCCAGCGCTGCAATCTGCATCACCGCGTCGGGCCGGGCCTCGAAGATCACCCCCAGCACCCCCAGGGGCACCGTGATCCGCTCCAGCACCAGCCCTTGATCCAGCTCACGATGCAGCTGGCGCACCCCGAGCGGATCGGCGAGGGCCGCCACCTGCCGCACCCCTTCGATCGCCCCATTCAGCTTGCTGCGATCCAGCTTCAGGCGGGCCACCAGCGCTGGCGCAAGCCCCTCGGCGGCGGCGTCCTCCAGGTCGGCGGCATTGGCTGCCACGATCGCCTCCGCATCCCGCTCGAGCGCCTCGGCCATGGCCTGCAGTGCCGCTCGGCGGCCGCCGTCGTCGATCTGGCCGAGATCCATGGCCGCCCGGCGCACCGCCGCCGCGCGTTGCAGCAGCTCGGGGGAAGGATCGGGAACGCTCACGGGGGGAGGATCGGGGCTCAGCCGCAGTATCCCAGCCGGTGCCGTTCTCAGGCCCCGCTGCCCAGCCGTTCGAGCGCCAGTTTCGCGGCGCCGAGGCGTCCGGCGCCGTTGCCCAGGGCGGCACGCCGCAGCTGAAGACCGGCGCGGCTTTCGGCCTGCACCCGGCTCTCCAGTTCCACCAACGTCGCCGGCAGGAAATGGTGGCTGGCGGCACTCAGCCCGCCGCCGATCAGCACCAGCTCCGGGGTGAGCACGTAGACCAGCGATGTCAGACCGATGCCCAGCCAGCGGCCGTAGGCGGCCCACACCGCCAGAGCCTCGGCATCTCCTGCATCGGCCCGGCAGCACAGCTCCTCGGGTTCGAGAGGCGACAGGCGGCCCAGCCCCTGGATGCTGCAGAACTGCTCCAGCGATCCCCGGTTGCCGCTGTTGCACGGCGGCCCCTCGGGATCCACCCCGATCAGCCCTGGCTCGGCGGCGGCACCGCCATGCCCCGTGAACAGCTGTCCCCCCAGCAGCACGCCCCCCCCCACCCCCGTGCCGAGGGTGAGCAGCAGCACATCGCCGAAGCCCTGGGCCGCCCCCTTCCAGGCTTCACCGACCACGGCCGCATTGCCGTCATTCACCAGCGTCACGCGGCGCCCCAGCTGCGGTTCGAGCCAGTCCGCCAGCGGCACCTGCTGCCAGCCCGGCAGGTTGATGCATACCCGTGCCACGCGCCCCGCTGCATCCATCGGCCCGGGTAGGCCGATGCCCACCCGGTCGGCCAGCTGGTCTGGATCGAGCGCCTGCACCGCCTCGACGATGGCCATGGTCACCCCACCCGGCATGGCGGGGTGGGGCGTCGCCACCTCAGCGGCATCGAGCAGGTCGCCGGCGGCGTTGAACAGCCCCAGCTTGATCGCGGTGCCGCCGAGATCGATGCCGATCACGGCGCGCTCCGTGGGCTGGTGCAGGGGTGTCGCGTGCTCGTTGAACTCCATGGCCCAGGTTCAGAAACGCAGGAACAGCTGCAGCTGGGTTTGCCAGGTGCCCTCGCTGTCGATGGATCCCTCGAGGCTGAGGTTGTTGGAGGCCTTGTAGCTGAGGTTCAGCTGGGGTGGCACGTCCGAGCGGTTCGGCGCGGCCAGCAGGGAGGCATTGAGGCGTCGGGTGAGGTCGTAACCCACCTCCGCCGCCAGCACCAGCTGGGGGGCGATCCGTTCGCCGTTGGGTGCGTTCGTGTCGCTGATCGCCTGGTTCACATAGGTGGGATAGAGGGCCAGGCTCACACGCTGGCCCAGGGCATCGGTGAGGCTCCCCACCAGCGGCGAGAGCAGCGACTGCCCCACGGCAGCGGCCAGGGCCGTGCCGGCTTCACCCCCCTGCAGCCCCGCCAGCGAGTTGCCACCGATCATCGCCAGAAGGCGCTCCTGGGGAAGCGGCGGCGTGCTGCGCAGGCGGATGCTCTGGGCCAGCTCATCGGCCGGGCCGCTGACGCTCACCGTCACCAGAACCAGATTCAGCTGGCTGAAATTGCTGAAGCCGGCCTGGTTGTCCTTCTGCGACAGGACCGGCAGGGCCGTGGTCTCACCAGGGCTGAGGGAGCTCGAGAGCGGCGTCGCCACGTTGTCCGCGATGCGGCTGCGCATGGCGATGTCCAGGTAGGGCACCAGCCCCTCGGAGGGGGTGAACACGGCCACGTTGGGGGTGTCGGGATCGAGACTGAAGGTGGTGGTGAACAGGTTCAGCCGACCCTGCAGCAGCCGCACCACCCCGGAGGCCGTCAGCCGTGCATCAAGAGGTCCATTGAGGCGCAGCGAGCCACCGGTGCTGAAGTTGGCGATCGCCGGCAGCACCACCCGCAGGTTGGGGCCGAACTGCAACCGCAGATCGGCGAGGCGCAGCCATGACAGGCGCGGCATCTCCGCCTCCAGCGACCGCGCCGTCTCGGAATTCAGGCTCGGTCCGAGCAATTGCAGGGGTTCTCGGAAATTCCAGCCGCGTTGCAGCAGGTCGTTGGCGCTGGTCGCTTCAGCCGCTGCGCTCCTGCCACCGGAGCCGGCTGCGCTCGCTTTGCCCTGATCGCGCAGGGGCTTGATGGTCGCGGCCCGGGGATTGATCGTGCCCTGGCTGATCCGCACCGACCCGCCCAGCTGCGGTGCCAGCAGGCTGCCGCCCAACGCCAGGCTGCCATCAGCCACGGCCTTGATCTTCTCCTGGCTGAAGGGCACCTTGCTGAGCCTGATCCTGAGCGTGGGGTCCTCCCCCGCCTCCCGCACCAGCGCGAGCTTTCCCTCGCCGCTGATCTGGCCCTGTTCGCCCACACGGGCGCTGAGCTCCTGCAGCAGGAGCTGCTGGAAGTCGAACAGCATGGTGGCCTGCACCTGCCGGATCGACTGGCCGATCAGCTCGTAGGAGCCGTCGCGGATGCGTAGGAAGCCATTGGCGATCGGATCCCTGAGGCTGCCGCGCATCAGCAGCTGCAAGTCGACACTGCCGCCGCGCCAGCGCAGACCCGGCCCCGCCAGCTCGGTGAGAAACACCAGCCCATCGCCGCGGCTGGCAAGGCGCAGCTTGAGGTCCTCGCTGTCGGGGTCGAGGGGCAGCCAGCCCGTCAGGTCGAGGCTGCCGCTGCTTCCCTGCGGTTGCAAGGCCAGATCGAGGCTGAGGCCCTTCGGGCCGAGTTGCAGGCTGCCGCGATTCAGGCTCAGGGCCCGATCGCCCAGCTGGGCCTGCTCGAGTGAGAGTTCCAGCGCCAGATCGGCTCGCCCTGGGGCCAGGCGGTAGCGCCCCTTGGCCCCCAGATAGCCGCGCAGGTTCTCGGGCACCGGCGTCAGCAGGGACAGCAACGCCAGGGTGAGGCCATGAAGGGTGAGTGTCCCTTCCCCTTGGAACAGGGGACCCTCCAGACGCACCTCGAAGGGATCCCGCGCCAGCGCCAGATCCCGATCGCCGGCGCTCAGCCAGAGATGCCCCCGGGCATCGAGATCGGCCCGCGCCTGCCGCAGGCTCGCTCCCGTGAGGATGAGATCGGCATCGACACGCCCCTGCAGCGCTGACAGCCTGGTGGCGCGGTCACGCTGCTTCTGCTGCAGCTCCCAGGCTCCCAGGTGCTCCCGGGCCTGATCGAGCCGCTGCAGCTGCTGATCGATGGCCAGGCCCAGGGTGGTGATCGCCGGTTGGCCGAGATCGGTGCCCTTGCCGCCGATGCTGCCCGGCTGTCCCCTGGTTTTCCAGGTCTGCCAGGCGAGGGCGATCTGCTGGGCCAGCAGTGATGAAAGACCTCGGGCCCGCAGCACGGCCCGGAACGGTCCCTGCCAGCGTCCTTCCACCTGGCCTGTGATCGTGCCGGGTGAGAGCGGTTGCAACACGCCCCTGAGCCGGTAGCGGCGATCGGCGTAGTGCACCTCGGCACGCAGCAGCCGCCCCCCCAGGCCGAACAGCGCGGGCTCCTGCAGCGTCACGCTGCCGCTGAACCCCAGCGGTTGCAGGCCCAGCTCACCGCTGCCGCTGAGCTTTCCCTCGACAGGCTGGGGTGGATGGCTGCGGTCAGCCAACAGTTGGAGGCCATGCAGGGGCAG
>JBAWXG010000123.1:0-4749 GCA_037144195.1 Synechococcus sp. ELA057 | reverse complement strand
TCAGCGGCCGACGCCGAGCAGCTCGACCTCGAACACGAGGGTGGCATTGGGGGGAATGACGCCGCCTGCGCCCCGTTCGCCGTAGGCCAGATCGGGGGGAATCACCAGCTTGCGCTTGCCGCCGACCTTCATGCCGGCCACGCCCTCATCCCAGCCCTTGATCACCCGGCCGCCGCCGAGGGGGAACTGGAAGGGCCCGCGGCCGTAGCTGCTGTCGAACTCCTTGCCGTTGAGCAGGGTGCCCCGGTAGTTGACCGAAACCATCTCGCCGCTCACGGCCTCGGTGCCGCTGCCGACCACCAGGTCGGTGATGCGCAGGCCGCTGGGGGTGGTGAGCTCCTTGGGGGCGCTGATGGGACCGCCCAGGGCATCCGCACCTCCGGCTGCAATGGTGCTGTCGCTGCTGCTTGGTTCCGCAGAACTCGGGGCCATGGTGAACAGGGAGGGATTGGGATCGTTGGGATCGAGCTCGCGCGGAGCGGCTGGAGCCTTGAGAGCGGTGCCAGGGGGCTGGCTCGGGCCGCTGCGGACCACGGCCTCCAGGGCCGCCTGGGCCCCACTGTCACCTAGGGCGGCCTGGGCGGCGGGAACCACGGGGGAGGGGGCCACCAGCTGACTGACGAAGGCCACCAGCAGGCAGCTCAGGCAGACAACGGAGCTGATCAGGATGTCGCGCATGCCGCAGAAATGGCTGGGCCGGATTCTGGCAGGCTTCAGTCGGGAGGCAGATCGTTGTCGCTCACGCCAGCCGCATCGTTCCAGACTCCGCGTTGCCGCAGCTGTCGCTCCAGCCTGTCGATCCTGCCGCGCAGCTCGTCGAGCTCTCTCTGACGCGCCAGCCCCAGGTCCTGGAGCAGATCATCGCGGTTGCGCTCCAGCTGCCGTTCCGCCTGTTGCTCCAGTTCCGGGTTCTCGCCGCGCAGGGCACTCAGGACATCGTCCATCAGGGCGGAGGCATGGCCGGGATCGAGCCGGCCGCTGCTCACCCATTCCTGGCTGACGTAGCGCAGGCGGTCGGCCACCAGGGAGGTGGTGCCCAGGCCGCGCAGCAGCAGCACCTGAAGCAGATTGCCTTGATCCATGGGGATGCGAGTCTCCAGCAGATGTTGGGGATGCCCGGGAGGGCTGTGCAACGAGATTGGCGCCATCCGATCGTCCGGGCCATGGGCGATGACCGTCAGCTGCGCCTCTGGATCGCGGCCGCCTCGGGTCTGCTGGCGGGAGCCGCGTTGCCGCCCCTGGGCCAGCCACCCCTGCTCTGGATCGCCCTGGCACCGCTGTGGGCGCTGGCCCAGCCTGAGGCCACCCAGCCCGGGTGGCGGGGTGGCCTGGCTGGATCGATCCCTGTGGCTGGGATGCTCTGGGGTGCCCTGGCGGTGCTCGTCAGCCATCGCTGGCTGCTCGCCCTGCATCCCCTCGATTGGATCGGGGTGCCAGGGCCCCTGAGCCTGCCCATCTGCCTGGCGCTCTGGTGCCTGTGCGGTCTGCTCGGAGGCGGACTGGTGGCTCTGTGGCTGGCACTGATCGCCAGGCTCGGCCCCGGCCGGCTGTCCACGGCCCTGGTCGGCGCGGCGCTGTGGGGATTGGCGGAGGTGTGGCTGGCGCAGGGCCCCCTGTTCTGGATCGGCCTCGGCAGCGTCGCCCTGCCCGGGGATCGCCCCCTGGCCGGATTGGCCGCCTGGATCGGTGCCGGCGGCCTGGCGGCTCTGCAGCTGCTGATCGGCTGGGGGATCTGGCGGCTGTTTCTGGGCAGCCGGGAGGGCTGGCCCATGGGCCGGCTCAGCCGCGCGCTGGCTCTGCTGCTGGCGCTGGCGCTGGCCGCCCATCTGGCGGGAGGGGTGGCCCTGGCGCTGGCGCCAGGGGGCGGAGCGGCGGAGCGTCTGCTGGTGTTGCAACCGGCGATCCCCACCCGGGAGAAGTTCAGCCTGAAGCAGCAGCTGGGGCTGCGGCGCCAGCTCCTGAGCGCCCTGGACCATGCCGGGCAGCATGCGAGCACCCTGGTGCTGCCGGAGGGAGCCCTGGCCCTGGGGGAACCCCTCCCGGCAGAGGCCGCCGTGGAGGTGCTCAGCGGCGGGTTCCGTCAGGAGGGGGAGCAGCAGCGCAGCAGCCTGCTGCGTTTCGCGCCTGGCAGTTCGCTCCCTTCGCAGTGGGTGGACAAGCACCGGCTGGTGCCGCTGGGGGAGTGGGTTCCCGGGGCTGATCTGTGGCGGTGGAGCGGCCTGTCGGCCGTCGGTGGTCTGCAGAGCGGGCCGCCCTCGCGGTTGCTGCGCCGCCCCGAGGGGGCTGTGGGGGTGGCCATCTGCTACGAGCTGGCCGATGGCCAGGCTCTGGCCCGGGCCACGCGGGAGGGAGCGCTCTGGCTGCTGGCCAGCGCCAATCTCGATCCCTACCCGCTGATGCTGCAACGCCAGTTTTCTGCCCTGGCCAGGCTGCGGGCGATCGAGACCGGTCGCTGGCTGGTCAGCGCCGCCAACACCGGGCCCAGCCTGCTGGTCGATGCGGCGGGACGGGTGCAGGATCAGCTGCCGCCGGGAGCCCCTTCGCTGGGGGTGATGGAGATCCGGCGACGCTCGGCTCTGACCCCGTATGTGCTCTGGGGAGAGCTTCCCCTCGTGCTGCTGCTGGCGATGGGACTGGCGCTCCGGTGCTCCCACCGCCTTGCCAGCGTTCGTCAGGGGTGAACAAGGTGGCCGCTGTGCATCGGCGACCTAGAGTCGAACCCGATGACTTGTGGCCGATCCGTTTCCGGGGCTGACGAAGAACAGGCTGTTCCCCGACCATGCGGGTGGTCGGTTTGTTCTTTTGATTCGGTCGGCTGTTGTCGCTGATCAATCCCTCTGGTTTGCTTCAGTCTGTGCATCAGATCGTTCCGTGATTGATCGACAGCTGTTGTTCATTCCGGTTCCAGGGCTTGTTTTTCCGTTATGACCAGCACTGACAGCCTGAATCCATCCGGCGAGGGCTCCCCATCTCCGGAGCAACGCTGGATCCGGGTGGGAAGCTCCACGGCCGTCGATACCGATCAGGCGGTCGCCGAGGTGTTGCGGGTTCTCGAGGATGGGGCGCAACCGGAGCTGGTGCTGCTGTTCAGTTCGATGGCCCACGATCTGGCGCGCGCGGCTGATCGGATCGCCTCGGTGGTGGGAGAGGACCGGCTGATCGGCTGCACGACCGCCGGTGAGTTGGCGTCGGGCACGGCGACCCGCGGCGGCATGACCCTGTGGGCGCTTGGCGGTGAGGGCGTCTCGGTGGCTGTGAACATGGGCCAGGGCAGTCCGGCCGGCTTGCGCGACGCTGCCCGGCAGGCAGCGACCTGCCTCGAGCGGCTGCAGAGCCGGGCCCACACCGTGCTGCTGCTTCTGGCCGATGGCCTCTGCGGTGATCAGGTCGAGGTGGTGCGCGGTGCCTACGAGGTGGCGGGTGTGGATGTGCCGCTGGTGGGTGGTTGCGCCGGGGACGACATGGCGATGCAGCGGACGCGCCAGATTTTCGGCAAGCGTGTGCTGGAGCGGGCTGTGGTGGCGGCCGCGATCAGTTCCGATGCACCTCTGGGCATCGGCGTCTCCCATTGCTGGGAGCCCATCGGTGAGCCGATGCTGGTCACTGGCAGCACCGGTACTGCGGTGATGACCCTGGAGGATCGCCCGGCGCTCGATGTGTACTTCGAGGCCTTCGACGCGCCTGAGGAGGTGCGCCGGAATCTGGAGGCCTTCTCGATCTGGGCGACCACCCGTCCCCTGGGCATCCGCCGGCGCGACCGGATCGAGATCCGCTACGTCTCGGGTGCTGATTTCCAGCAGCGTTCCCTGCTCACGATTGCCGAGGTGCCCCAGGGAGGCGTTGCCCATCTGATGCGCGGCGATGCCGTCTCGGTGCTGGAAGCCACCCAGAAGGCCTGTGCGATGGCAGCCGATGGGCTGGGTGGGGCGGCGATGCGCGGCATGCTCCTGTTTGATTGCGTGGCGCGCCGCTCCGTGCTTCAGGAGGAGTGGCTGCATGGAGAGATCGCCCGCATCGATGCGGTGCGAGGCGATGTGCCGGTGGGTGGCTTCTACACCTACGGGGAGATCGCCCGCATCCGTGGAGCCGGAGGCTTCCACAACCAGACCCTGGTGGCTCTCGCTGTGGCATGAGCGAGATCCCCTGGTCGCTCCATCTGCTCTCCGAGGTTCTCTCCGCGTTCAGCGTCGAGGATCCCAAGGCCCTGATCACGGTGATCAACCGGGTGGCTGAGGCGGTGGATGCGGAAGTGGTCGCGATCCTCGGCCCCGCTGAGGTCCGCCATGCGATCGGGCTGCGTCAGGATCAGTTTCCCCTGCTGATCGAAGGCGACACGATCCCGGCCACGATTGCCCTGCAGGGTGGAGTGCTGCAGACCTACTGGGCGCAGCTGGGGCAGGGTGAGCGCTTGATGGTCGGACGGCTGGGCCAGGGTTTCGATCTGGAGGAGCGCTCCCTGCTGCGGGCGATGGCCCGCAGTATCGAACTCAGCAGCGAGGTGCTCCGTGCCGTGGCGGCCGAGCGCCGCGCCACGGAGGATGCCCTGCATCAGGCCACCCATGACGCTCTGACCGGCCTGCCCGGTCGCGCCCTGGTGCTGGAGCGGCTGGATCAGCTCCTGAAGCCGGGGCGGGTGCGCGCGGGCGAGACGGTGACGGTGCTGTTCATCGACATCGACCGCTTCAAGCAGATCAACGATGTCCACGGCCATGCGTCCGGCGATCAGTTTCTGCGTTCGGTGGCGAAGGC
>JBAWXG010000122.1:0-4874 GCA_037144195.1 Synechococcus sp. ELA057 | reverse complement strand
TGCTTCACCCTGCTCCGTCACCGTTTTCCAGTGCTGTCCGCCGAACCCTGTGCCATCCCAGCTGCGAGCGCCACCCCGGCCGGCGCCGAGGCGCTCGAGCGGCTGCGCAGCTGGCCGGGAGAGCATCGGGTGGTGGTCGGCCTTTCCGGCGGTGTGGACAGCTCGCTCACGGCGGCCTTGTTGGTGGAGGCCGGATGGCAGGTGGAAGGTCTCACCCTCTGGTTGATGAGCGGCAAGGGAGCTTGCTGCGCCGAGGGCCTGGTGGATGCAGCAGGCATCTGTGACCAGCTGGGCGTTGCCCATCATGTGCTCGATTTCCGCGAGCATTTCCAGCGGCAGATCGTGGATGTGCTGGTGGAGGGCTATGCCGCGGGGGTGACACCGCTGCCGTGCTCCCGCTGCAACCGCGAGGTGAAGTTCGGTCCGATGTTGCATTGGGCGCAGGCCGAGCGCGGCATCGGCAGGATCGCCACCGGCCACTACGCCCGCGTTCGCCACGGCAGCGTGAGTGATAACGGCCGCCATCAGCTGCTGCGTGGCCTCGATGCCCGCAAGGATCAGAGCTACTTCCTCTACGACCTGCCCCAGGATGCCCTGGGCCGGCTGGTCTTCCCCCTCGGGGAGCTCACCAAGGCCGACACCCGGCTCGAGGCGGAGCGCCACGGGTTGCGCACGGCGAAGAAGCCGGAAAGTCAGGATCTCTGCCTGGCGGATCACCACGGCTCGATGAAGGCCTTTCTCGATGCCCATCTGCCGCCCCGGCAGGGCCAGATCGTGCTCGCCGACGGCACGGTGGTGGGGGAACACGATGGCATCGAGCACTTCACCATCGGCCAGCGCAAGGGGCTGGGGGTGGCCTGGAGCGAGCCGCTTCACGTGGTGCGGCTGGATGCAGCCATGAACCGGGTGGTGGTGGCACCCCGGGCTGAGGCCGCCTGCGATCAGGCGCTGGTGGGAGCGGTGAACTGGATCTCGATCGCCCCGCCTGCAGAACCGTTGGAGATTGAGGTGCAGGTGCGTTACCGCAGTGGACCCGAGCGGGCGTTGCTCACCCCCCTGGAGCCCACCGAGGCCGATGGCCTGGCGCAGCGGCCCCACCGCTGCCGGCTGACCTTCGCTGAACCCCAGTTCTCGATCACGCCGGGGCAGGCGGCGGTGTTCTACGCCGGCGATCGGGTGCTCGGTGGCGGCCTGATCCAGCGCTGATCACCAGTAGGGATCGGCGCTGAGGGAGACGGTCAGGCTCCTGCCGCGGACCCGGGGAACCGTGCTGATGCAGGCCCGGATTGTTCGTCCGTTGACTTCGATCTCGCAGGCGCCGCAGCTGCCGCCCAGGCAACCCACAGGAATCGCGAAGCCTGCCTCCCTGGCGGCATTGAGCCAGTGGCAGCCGGCCGGCACCTGGCTGCTGTGGCCGTCCGGCCAGTGGATCAGAACCGGATCGTCGGCCATGGCACTCATGGGACCTTCAGCAGGGGCTCCAGCGTCACGTGCTGCTCGAAGGCATCGGCGAGGCGATCGAGCAGATCATCTCGCTGCCGGCTGTGGTGCGGTTGCCGTTCGCTCAGCAACGGCAACCCCTTGCGGGCCCGCAGCCTGTTGATCCAGCGCCGCCGCCATGGACCGCTCTCGAACAGCCCATGCAGATAGGTGCCCGCCACCAGGCCTCCCTGGGTGCCGATGGGCCGCAACCACCCCAGCTCCGCGTCGGCGCAGAGGGGCCGGCAGTCCTGCTGGCCGGCGTCCTCCAGCAGTCGCGTGATGCCGCGGTGCAGCTCGAAACCCTCCAGCAACGGCGCGGCGGCTTCCGTGCCGCCCTCCTCGGCCGTCGGCCATAGCGCCAGGCTGCAGCGCTGCCGCAGGGCCTTCTCCATCGCGAAGACGGTCTCCAGAGGCAGCAGATCGAGGCCGGCAGCCTGGGTGGCTGTGGCGCTCGCAACGCCTGTGCCATCGGCGGTGTGCGGCAGGCCCTCCAGCCCGGAGGGATCGTGCAGTTGCCGCCCCAACAGTTGCAGCCCCCCGCAGATGCCGAACACATGGCCGCCGGCTGCGGCATAGGCCCGCAGGGTCTCTCCGAGCCCACTGTTCTGGAGGACGGCCAGATCGCGCAGGGTCTGCTTGCTCCCCGGCACGATCACCGCATCGGGATGGCCGAGCGGTTCGCCGGGCCGCAGCCACCGCAGCTGCACGCTGGGTTCGGCCTCGAGGGGATCGAGATCGGAGAAATTGCTCAGGGAGGGCAGGCGCAGCACGACGATCTCCAGGTCGGCGGCCGTCTTGCGGCCCTGCCGCTCGAGCAGATCCAGCGAATCCTCCGGGGGGAACAGCTCATCGAGCCAGGGCATCACCCCCAGCACCGGGATGCCGCTCTGGCGCTCCAGCCAGTGCCGTCCTTCCTCAAAGAGCTCGCGCCGGCCGCGGAAGCGGTTGATCAACAGCCCGTGAATCAGCGGACGCTCCACCGGCCGCAGCAGCGACAGGGTGCCAACGATCTGGGCGAACACGCCGCCGCGTTCGATGTCGGCCACCAGGATGCAGCGGGCTCGCAGGTACTGGGCCAGGCGCAGATTGGTGAGGTCGCGGGGCTGCAGGTTCACCTCCACCGGGCTGCCGGCTCCCTCCAGCACCAGCCGCCCTTCTGGATGCTGGGCCTGAAGGCTGGCGAGGCCCTGGCGGATGGCGGCCCAGCCGGGCCGGAACCAGTCGCGGTAGTAGTGCTCGGCCCGGGCGCTGCCCACCGATCGGCCCAGGTGAATCACCTCACTGGTGCTGTCGCCCTGGGGCTTGAGCAGCACGGGATTCATGGCGCAGTGGGGCTCCAGCCCCGCCGCCCAGGCCTGGAGCGCCTGGGAGTAGGCCATCTCGCCTCCCGTCTGATCCACCCAGGCGTTGTTGCTCATGTTCTGCCCCTTGAAGGGCAATGGCGTCTCACCACGGCGGCGCAGCACCCGGCAGAGGGCGGCCGTCATCAACGACTTGCCGGCACCGCTGCTGGTGCCGAGCACCATCAGGGGGGAGGGGTTGCGGGCGGGCAAGGGACGCTGCAGGGTGCCCGCAACCTAAAACCTGCGGATCGGCACGACGCTGATCCAGGCTCGTCCCGATGCTGTCACCCCACGGCGATGACCATCGAGCGCACCGATCAGCGGGGTATTGACGCCTGCCTCCGGCTCAGTCCAGCCCTTTACAGCCGCGGCCGGTGCTGCCGCAGCCAGTGATTCAGATGCGTCAGCGGGCCTGCCGCTGGGATCTCCTGGTTCCAGGGGGTCAGCACTTCGCGCCCAAGGGGTGTCAGGCGCACCCGCTCGGTGAGGCCCTGGCCGTCCACCTCCCGGCGCAGCACCCCGAGCTGGATCAGCCAGATCAGCAGGTCTTCGGTGCGGTTGGCGTTGAGGATGCGGCGGCTGAGTTGCTGCTGCTGCGGGTGGGACGCGATCTGGGTGCTGCTCAGGGCCCGCTGATCCAGTGCCCGATAGAAGGCCAGCCGGAAGGGAAGACAGCGCACCGCCTGGCGGGCCCGATGCAGGGCGCGTTGCCCTTGTTGGCTGGCGGTGATCACGCAACCGGGATGGCTGCTGCCATTCTCATGGGCAGCCCATCGCCTCTGTGTTGTGCTGCTGCTGGCCTCCGCCTCCCCGGCCCGCCGACGCCTGCTGGAGCAGGCCGCCATCCCCCATCGCGTGCAGGTGAGCGGTGTGGATGAAGACACCATTGCCCATGCCGATCCTGCTCTGCTGGTGCAGTTGCTGGCGCGGGCCAAGGCCCAGGCGGTCGCCAGCTGCCTGCATCGCCAGGGTTGGGCCATGGATCAGGAGCCAATCACCGCCGTGCTGGGGTGCGATTCCGTTCTGGCGTTGGAGGGGGAGGTGTTCGGCAAGCCGCGTGATGCCGCCGAGGCGATCGGGCGGTGGGAGCGGATGGCGGGTCGCTGGGGGGAGCTGCACACCGGGCACTGTTTATTGGTGAGCGGTGCTGCGCGGCAGTGTCCGGCTGCGGATATCCATGGATATCCGTTGAAGGAATGCCTTGCAACCGTCACCACCCGCGTTCAGTTCGCGGCGCTGACCACGCCCGAGATCTGCGCCTATGTGGCCAGCGGCGAACCCCTGAAGTGCGCCGGGGGCTTCGCCCTGGAGGGCCGCGGCGGAGCCCTGGTGGAGCGGATTGAGGGGTGCTACTCGAATGTGATCGGCCTCAGCCTGCCGCTGCTGCGGCGCTGGCTTTTGGATGCCGCATCCGGCTGAGCCGATGCCCTAGGGGCGGAACAATCCGTTGAGCAGGCCTTCAACCGCGCCGTTCCAGTTCAGGCCGCCGCTGGGCGCAGGACCCGTCGGTGGGTTGGGGCCGACGGGGGGTGGGGTGTTGCCATCGACGGAGGTGCTCACCACCAGCTGTTGCATGCCCCAGCGGAAGATTCCGTTGTTGTTGCCCAGATCCCGGTAGCTGGCTGGCCAGAAGCGACCGTTGCTGCTGGCCTCGAGATAGCTGCTGCGATGGCCGAAGCTCACCTCCAGCTGGGGACCGCCCATGCGCACGGTGTAGGTGTTGCCCACGAAGGCATCGCTGCTGACGGTGCGGATCAGCCTGCAGGGACCGTTGTACACCTGAAGCCCGAAGTTGCTCAGCCGACAGAAGCCGCGATCCTTGCTGATCACTCCGTTGTTGTTGCCTCTGCCGTACTGCTGGGCGGTGAGCTGCTGATTCACGACACGCTTTCTCCAGCCATCGCTCCAGCAGGTGCGCGCCGTCACGCTGCACACCGACCCGTCGCTGAGGCGGTACTCCTGCGGCAGCGGCTGGCTGCTGAACTGCGCCATCAGATCCTTCTCGGCGCGGCGCCCGTAGTACTCGCGGGTCAGCCCCATCGAGATGCC
>JBAWXG010000121.1:0-4902 GCA_037144195.1 Synechococcus sp. ELA057 | reverse complement strand
CCATGCCCTTCAAGAGCACCGTGGGTGACTACCAAACAGTCGCCACCCTGGAGACATTCGGCTTCCTGCCGCCGATGACCCAGGACGAGATCTACGACCAGATCGCCTACATCATTGCCCAGGGTTGGAGCCCGCTCGTTGAGCACATCCACCCCAGCCGGTCCATGGCCACCTATTGGTCCTACTGGAAGCTGCCCTTCTTCGGTGAGAAGGATCTGGGCGTGATCGTGAGTGAACTCGAGGCCTGCCATCGCGCCTACCCCGATCACCACGTGCGTCTCGTCGGCTACGACGCCTACACCCAGAGCCAGGGTGCCTGCTTCGTGGTGTTCGAAGGCCGCTGAGCCTTCAGCCTGCTGATGGCGGGTCGCGGTTCACTGCGGTCCGCCCCATCAGGTACTTCCCTCAGGGAGCCTCTCCACCGGGTGGCTCTTCAATCTCTGCAACCACTCCGAGCCTTGGCCCCACAGCAGCGGCCGCTCCGGATCGATGGTCTGCACCCCTCACTTTTCTTCTTGGGCGGATATGGCCAGCACATCCAGTCGTGAAGCAGCCCTGGAGCGCCGCAAGGCCCTCACCACGGCCGGCAAGAAAGCCGCCGGGCGCTACACCTCCGCTCCCAGCCGCGTGCGCGTCGCGGCCGATGCCCGCCCGAGCCGCACAACCTCCCCGGAAGCGGCACCCACGGCTGCGGTTGCCCCAGCCGCCGCCCCGAGCCGGCCGGCCCGCTCCGTTTCGCTGAGCGAGCCCAGCGCCGCGCCCAGCCGTCGTTCCGCCGCCAGGCCGGTCTCCAATCCGAGTCGCGAGCTTGTGCTGGCCCGGCGTGAAGCCCTGTCCCGTCGCGGCAAGCGGGCCGACACATCCCGCGACCGCACCCGCCTCGCCGATCCGCGCCCCACCAACGAGCCCGTCGCCCCTGCGGTGCAGCCCACAACCAGCGAGACCCCGGTCAACGGCAGCCGAACCAGCGACCTGTCCTCCTCCCTGGCCGCCCGCTCCAGCACGGCCGGCAACCGCAACGGCCGTGGCTCCAGCCCGCGCCGCCAGGGTCAGCACAACCCGAGCCGGGCTCTGGTGCTCTCCCGTCGCGAAGCCCTGAGCAAGCACGGCAAATCCGCCAACCTCAGCACCCGCAGTGCCGCCGCCTCGATGGCCCGGCAGATCGACCCGGAACTCAGCGGCCGCGAACTGGCCCAGAAGGTGCGTGAACTGAAGAGCCGCAGCGGCGCCGCCACCACCGCCCGCAGCGGTGGAACCCGCCCCTCCGGCCCCAACCGCCACGGAGCGCGTCAGGAAGCCGCCGCCGCTGCCGATGCCCATTGGAAGGTGGGCGCCAGCCAGACCCTCTCCGGCCAGACCGTGACCGGCACCCAGGCCAACCGCTCGGCCAAGACCACCGGCAACGAGGCCGCCACCTGCCGCACCATCACTGGCACCGAGTATCTCGGTGCCGAGGTGTTCCAGAGCTTCTGCGGCAGCCAGCCCGCAGCTCCGATCCAGCCCGCCAAGGTGCGCGTCAGCGCCACCAGTCATGGCAATCGCGTCACCGGCAACGAAGTGGGACGCAGCGAGAAGGTCACCGGTGATGAACCCGGCACCTGCAAGTCGGTCACCGGCACCGAATACATCTCCGCCAACCAGTCCGCCGCCTACTGCGGTGGCGTCAGTCCCTCACCCCGCAAGGTGGGCCGCAGCCAGACCCTGGGCGGACAGCCCGTGAGCGGTGTTCTGGTCGGCCGCAGCGAGAAGGTCACCGGTGATGAGCCCGGCTCCAGCCGCCACCTCACAGGCGATCAGTACCTCGGCAGTGAGCCACCAGCCCCCGGCCGCTCTCCCAGCAAGGTGAGCCAACTGAACACCCTCCGCGGCATCGGCGTCACCGGCACCCATGTCGGCCGCGGCCAGAACGTGACCGGCGATGAGCCCGGCTCCTGCCGCAACATCACCGGCGATGAGTACATCGGCAGCCAGCAGTACGAAGCCTTCTGCGGCGCCCGCCCCACCCCGGAGGCTGCCAAGGTGGGCTTCAGCGTCACCAACCGCAACCAGGTGGTGAGCGGCACCCGCACGGGCCGCAGCGACAAGGTCACCGGGGATGAACCCGGTACCTGCAAGACCGTGACCGGCACTCCCTATGCGGGCCTCGAAGAGTCTGGCAACTGGTGTTCCAGCGATCAGCTCCAGGCGGTGCGTCAACGCACACCCGTGCGCATGGGCACCGTGATGAGCGGCATTCAGCCCGGCATCGGCGGCAAGCTCACCGGAGCCGGCCGAGGGGCCTGTGAGGACATCACCGGCACCCCTTATGTGGGATCAGACCAGCTGCGGGAGGCCTGCGGCGCCGCCAGCAGCACCGACGCCGACTTCCCCCAGGCTCTCGGCAGCCAACCCTGGGAGCGCTTCAGTGTTCAGTCACCGGCCCGGGCTGCCCACAGCGCCAAGGCGCGCGGCAATGGCGTCACCGGCTCGAGCACCGAAGTCGGTGGGGGGCGCATCACCGGCCCTTTCGCCATGGCCGGTGACAAGATCACCGGCACTGAAACCTTCCGCTTCGATCAGGCTCCCCGCAACCTCTCCCGCGGCCCCATTGAGGAGCCCAAGGCCGCTGCTGGCGACGCCGAGTCCCAGCGACCGGTCTCCCGGGTCACCGGGGAAGGCAACACCGCCGGCCTTCGCATCACGGGAGATGACTGGGATCGCAACGAGCGGGTGACGGGTACCGAGGGCCGCTCCGCCCGCAGCCGCAACCCCAGCCGCCTCGGCCCCAGCCAGCCGATGGCCGTCGCTCTCAAGCGCAACGAGGCCATTCCCGAACCCGTCAGTCGCGTCACGGGCTCCAGCGGCAACACCACCGCCGGCTCCCTGATCACCGTCTCTGGCGGCGCAAGGGGCTGATCGCACGATGCCCCGCCGTCCAGTCCTGCCGAATCGGCCGCTGGCTCCCACCGCCCAGCGCCGGCGCCCGGGAGCACCAAGCACCCCGGAGCCAGCGGAGATCAGCGCTGATCCCTCTGTGGCACCCCAACTGCGGGGTACGGCCGCGCGGCAGGCCCGTGTTCAGGCTCTGGCTCAGGCGCTGCCGACCTCCCGCCCGAGCGGTCGCTTCAGGCGCGTGAGCGGCGCAAGCCTCAGCCGCGAGAGCCTCAAGGCCTCCGCTGGCTTGCGCGTCGCCGCTGATTCCAGCCACACCGACAGGAACCAGGGCAGCCGGGCCATCCGCTTCACACCGGCAGCGGCCCACCCGCTCACCGATGGGGTCCGCAACGCCGCCCTGCATGCCTACGACAGCAGGGTCAAAGGCGCCTTTGACCGCATTGTGCCGGTGCTGCAGCGTCTTTCAGCGCTGCAGCACGCCGAGGACTTCATCCCCCGCGCCCAGGATCTGGCCCGCGCCGAACTGGGCATGGAGTTGCCGCTGCCGATCCTGGAGCGTGCCTGGGTCACCCAGCTGGACATGCGCACCCTGTTCGCCTGGTGCCTGTTCGAGGCCTATGAGCAGACGAGCATCGCCTTCTTCAGCGAGGACCCGCTCGGCGGCAGATCGGGCGGAGACGCGGGCAGGTCATTCGACCAGTTTCTGCTGTCATGCGGCTTCCATCTGCTGGACATCACCCCCTGCGCCGACGGACGCCTCGCCCACGCCATCGCCTACGCGTTGCGCATCCCCTTCAGCTCCGTGCGTCGGCGCTCCCATGCCGGCGCCCTGTTCGACGTGGAGAACACGGTGAACCGCTGGGTGAAGACCGAGCACCTGCGCTACCGCGAGGCCCGTCCCAACCCCGCCCACGAGCCCACCCGTTACCTGAAGGT
The DNA here is from genome assembly GCA_037144195.1 of Synechococcus sp. ELA057. Taxonomy (GTDB): domain Bacteria; phylum Cyanobacteriota; class Cyanobacteriia; order PCC-6307; family Cyanobiaceae; genus Cyanobium. The sequence continues at coordinate 1,092 of JBAWXG010000121.1, read as the reverse complement.
GGTGCTGTACCACTTCAGTTCCCTCGACCCCAGCCATGAGGGCTGCGCCGCCCATGGCAGCGATGACGCCAAGGCTGCGAGCTGCGGGCTGCAGCGCCTGGCCGATTTCCAGACCGCCGTGGAGAACAGCTTCTGCTGCGGGGCCTCGGTGGATCTGCTGCTGATGGGGATCGATACCGACACCGATGCCATCCGTGTGCATGTCCCTGGGATGGACGGCAGCACCAACCTGGAGCGCTGGCTGGATGCCCGTGCTGTGCATGAGGCCACCCGCCATCTCAACGCTGAAGAGGCCAGAGCCCAGATCACGGCCCAGGTGCAGCAGGCTGCAGCCAGCACTGCCGACCCGGGCATGGTGCGCCTGATCGCCAAGCTGCTCGAGAACAACATCTCCCAAATCGACTACGTGCGGGAGTACCACGGCGGCCATTACAGCGATGCAGGCCACGCCGAACGCTTCATCGGCCTGGGGATCGGCTTCAAGGAGATCCATCTGCGCAATCTCACCTACTTCGCCTACATGGACACGGTGGAAGAAGGGGCTGCCGATCTCGATGTGGGCGTCAAAATCTTCAGCGGTCTCAATGTCAACCGGGGACTGCCGATCCCGGTGGTGGTGCGTTTCGACTACCACGGCAATGTGCCCGGAGCCCGTGAACGGGCCATCCGGCATGGCGAACGCGTCATGCAGGCGATCGAAAACCGCTATTCCGATCTCACAGCTCAGGGCCTGCTGCATGCCCTGCTCACCATCCGCGATCAGGACAACCACGTACCGGCGGAAACGATCTCCTCGACCATCCGCTTCCCCGCCACTGGAGGGCACTGACGATGCTGATCTGCAAAGTGGTCAAACCGCTGGTTTCCACCAACCGCATTCCCGATTTCGAGCACAAGCATCTGCTGGTGGTGCTCGATGGCAGCACCCAGAAAGTGGCGGTGGATGCTGTGGGATGCATTCCGGGTGACTGGGTGATCTGCGTCGGCAGCTCGGCCGCCCGCGAGGCTGCGGGAAGCAAGTCGTACCCCAGCGATCTGACGATCGTGGGGATCATCGATCACTGGGATCCCGACGCCGGCAAACCGACACCG
>JBAWXG010000120.1:0-5008 GCA_037144195.1 Synechococcus sp. ELA057 | reverse complement strand
TTGACAAAGGCGGCAACACCATCAATGGTGCCTCCTCGAAAATCTATATTCCTCTTTCCCCTGATGATCCCCTCTACAGCCCCAATCAGGGAAAACTCGCCATCAGCCGCGCCACGGTCACGAATGCGGCGGCGGCTGGAGCGGACGGGGAATTCGGCACCCACGACGACATCGTCAGCCCCGGGGTGGATGGGACCTACGGCACGGCCGACGACCAGGCCGCCTTCCAGGACCCCACAACAGGGGCCTGGGTCACCGCCAGCCCCAACTACCAGAACCACACCTCCCCGTACATCGATCAGAGCCAGACCTATGGCTCCTGCGACGACACCACCAACCTGCTGCGCGAATGGGTGCAGGATCCCACCACGGGCCAGTGGACCCCGGGGATGCGGCTGTTTGACGGCCACACGCTGACCACCACCTGGAACCTCACCAATCCGGATGGAACGAGCACCCCAACCACCCAGACCCTGCCGACGCTCGGAGAACTGCGGGCCTACCTGCTGCAGACAGGCCGCGATGATCTGACCTGGGCCGATGTGAACGATCTGCGCCGCCGTGATGCGAGTGGCCACGTGCTCACCGGCACTGGGGCAGGCACCACCGGTGAAGCCCTGATCGCCGACATGCTGAATCACTTCGACGAGACCCATCTGCTGGTGGATCCCCTCAAGGGCGTCGCTGGCCATGTCGATTTACTTACGGGATTTGGTCTGAATCGGGGCACAGCAACGACCGGCCAATATATCGACGACTACGTCTATATCGACCCTGCCTCTGCAGGCCCCAATTACGGACGCCCCACAGCCCTTGGACTGCTCAATCCAGCCATTGTCAGCGAGATCCTTGTTCGCAGCATCGGCGATCACTACGTAGCTGGCGATCCTCGTGCCAATGAAAACTTCGGCCTGACAGCAGTTCATCATGTCTGGCACGAAAACCACAACTGGCAGCTCGACAACCTGATTGTTTCCCTGGAAAAAAATAATAATATTGATCCTGATCCCACGCATGCCGCCCTGCATCAATGGCAGGTTGCAGTCACCGTGGCTGGCACAATCCTGCAGGATGCGGCCGGCAACTATCTGACGGGTCGTAAGGTTTTAAATAACCAGGGTGCCCTCGTTGATGAAATTTCCTGGGATCAGGAAAAGATGTTCCAGGCGGCGCTTCTGATCAACCAGATGGAATATCAGCACGTTGCCATCGATCAATATGCCCGAGGCCTGACTCCCAACATCCCACTCTTTGTTCAGTACGACAACACGGTCAATGCCGATGTGAGCCTGGAGTACAGCCAGGCGGCGTTCCGCTTCGGGCACTCCCAGCTGCGGGAAACCATCGACACACTGGATCCCAATGGCAGCCTCACGGCCATGGTGACCCACTTCGCCCTGGAGCAGGCCTTCCTCAATCCAGCAGGCTTTGCCAAGGAGGGCCCCACGGCGATCGCCCTCGGCATGACCCGCCAGTTCTCCAATGAGATTGATCAATATGTGACCTCTGCGCTGCAGCAGAAACTGCTCGGACAATCGCAGGATCTCGCCGCCATCAACATTGCCCGCGGCCGTGACGTCGGCATTCCCACCCTCAATGAACTGCGCCGTCAGTTGAGCGGAGGCCTTGCCAATCAACTGGGCGCCCTGCAAAGCAAACTGGCGCAAACACCCAATGATGTTGCGCTTCAGCAGACGATTGATCAGACCATCTCCCTGCATGCGGGTCTGGCGGCCTACACCAGCTGGGTTGATTTTTCGGCCAACATCCAGCATCCCGATTCCGTTGTGGATTTCATCGCCGCCTACTCTTTCGATGGCGATATAAACAAAGCTGAATTCGTCTGGCGTGCCGGCAATGGTGGTGCCACTGCCATCAATGCCACCACCGACACCGAGGTGATGAAAAGCCTGGGCCTGGATCCGAGCAAAAGCAACGCGGCAGCAGCCTATGCGTTCAACTTCATTTACAACGACCAAGGCTTTGAGCGCATTGATGCCTGGGTTGGAGGCCTGGCTGAAACCCATGTCACCTTCGGGGAGCTGGGATCCACCTTTGATACCATTTTCGCCGATCAGATGGCCAGGCTGATCAATGGTGATCGCTTCTACTATCTGTGGCGCCTGGGTGCCGGCTTCCCCACTCCTCCCCTACTGGGTGATTCTGTCACCACTGAGCAGTTCAAAGACATCATTGAACGCACCACCGGCGCCCGAGACCTGGTGGGCAACGTCTTCTTTGCAGCTGACAGCTACATCGAACTTGCCGAAACGCCGGCCAGCGGAAGCGCCGGTGCGGCACGGGATCACAAATATGGCGATCTGCTCAGCACCAGCAGCCTCGGCGTGTATTCCACCGGTGGCACAAACGAAAGCAACAATGGCAATTCTCTCAAGCTCGCTGGCACAGGAATCGGTGCTGGCAAAACCTATATCCTGGATGTGCGCCCCGATGGCGGCATCAATCCCGATGGCACCCCCAGCCATGGAGCCAATTCGCACGAGGTGATCGGTGCCACCAACAACGACGACTTTGTGAATGCCGGGGATGGGGATGACACGGTGTACGCCAAAGGGGGCAATGACATCATCTTCGGCAATGCCGGAGCCGATCACATCTACGGAGAAGAAGGAAACGATTACATCGATGGTGGCCAGCTGCCCGATTTCCTCGATGGCGGCGCCGGCAATGACACGATCCATGGCGGTGACGACCTCGATGTCTTGATCGGTGGTGACGACAATGATTCCCTGTTTGGCGAAGCCAACAGCGATGAATTGCATGGCAACCAGGGCGATGACTTCCTCTCCGGTGGCACGGAAATCGATGTCCTTATTGGTGGGGAAGGGCAGGATATCGGCATTGGCGGCGAAGGGGCCGACATTGTGTCCGGCGAATGGGGTGACGATCGCCTTTTCGGTGGCCCCGGCCAGGATGTGCTCGATGGCAACTACGGCGATGACATCATCAACCCGGGCGACGGATCAGGCGCCATCTCCCAGGCGCCCGATGAAGCGCGAGGCGGCTGGGGTTTCAACCTCGTCTCCTACAGCGATGTCACCACCGGCCTGCAGGGACGGATCGCGGATCTGAACTATCAGAATGTGACGGTTGCCAACACGACCCCGTTCAACAACCTCTGGATTGATCTCAACGGCATTGAAGGCACGGCTCTGGCTGATCAGATCATTGGTGACAATGGCTCCAACTGGCTGATCGGTGGTGGCGGCAATGATGTGCTGTTCGGGGGCGCTGGTGACGATGTGGTGATCGGCGACAGTGTTGCTCTTACTGTCCTCGATGGCACGTACGACAAGTACGACGCCACTGGCATTCTCCAGAACAACGGCTTGCTGAGCAGCAGCGAAAAGCATTTCGTTGAGTTGCTTCGCTCCAATCCTGGTTTCACTCTCGGCAACAATGTCGCGGTCTCTGATACAGCGGTCAACTACAGCCCATCCATCAGCGGTTCCGCCGATGTTGTTCTCTACGCCGGCGCACAGGGCAATTTCACGATCAACTACGTGAAGGATGTCAATGGCGTCTATTTTGGAGCCAGGATCATTGATAAAACTGGCGTTGAAACCAGCGCCTCAGGCGATCTCGTGATCGGAGTGGAAAAGGCCGTCTTCGGCTTTGACTTCGCCGCCTGGAATCAGGCCAATACAGTCAACCACCCCAATCTGAACCTGGCCGATCTTGCCAGCCTGAACAGCGTTTATCTCAATACCGCCACGCTCAAGGGCTTTGCTGCTGAGGCCACACCGTCAACCCCAGTTCCCAGCTCTGCGGGCATCACAGCGCCCGCCAATGTGCTTTCGGTAGATACCCTTTACGCAGCTGGCACGGTTAAATCCGGACCCAGTTACCAATGGCAGGTGCAGCAGCCGAATGGCAACTGGACAGCGATCAATGGTGCAACCCAGGCCAGCTTCACCCCGGCGGTGAATGCCTATGCCCTGGGCTCGGTCTTCCGGGTTCTGATCACTTACATCGATACCAACAACATCAGCCAGAGTCTGGTGTCCGTCCAGTCCCAGCCGATGGGGAATCTGATCATTGGTGATGCGAATGCCAACAATCTGGTTGGCACGGCCTACCAGGATGTGATCTATGGCCTCGCCGGCAACGACACCCTCAATGGCGGCGCCGGTAACGACGATCTGCTCGGCGGCTCCGGCAATGACACCTACATCGTGGATGCCAACAGCACTGATGTGATCACGGAAAACCTCGGAGAAGGTACCGACACCGTCAGCTCCAGTGTCACCTACTCCCTGGCCGCGATCGCCAACGTTGAGAATCTCACCCTCACGAGCACCGGCGCCATCAACGGCAGCGGCAACAGCCTCAACAACGTGCTCACCGGCAACAGCGCCAACAACAGCCTCGATGGCGGTGCCGGGGATGACACCCTCATCGGCGGCGCCGGCAACGACACCTTCACCGGCGGCGCCGGCAACGACACCTTCTCGGCGGATGCCGGCACCGACACCGTCACCGATCTGGTCGGTTCCGATGTCCTCGTGGTGTCTGCTGGAGCGACAGCCAATGTCACCGTGACTGGCGCCTGGACGGCAACAGCCACCACGAGCAACGCAGGCACCGCCAACCTGTCCAGCGCAGGCTTTGGGGTGAACCTGGGCGCCGCCACCGGCACCAATGGCTACGCCGTGACCAATACGGGCGCGGCGGCCACCTTCACCGGCAGTGCGTTCAACGACAGCCTCACCGGTGGAACCGGCAACGACTCCCTCTCCGGTGGCGGCGGCAACGATTCCCTCTCCGGTGGCGCCGGCAACGACACCCTCAATGGGGGTGCCGGCAACGACACCCTGATCGGTGGCGCCGGTAACGACACCTACATCGTGGACTCCAGCACCGATGTGATCACGGAGAACGCCGCAGCAGGCACCGACACCGTGAACTCCAGCGTGACCTTCTCGATCGCCACGCTGGCCAACCTCGAGAACATCACCCTCACGGGAACGGCCGCCATCAATGCCAC
>JBAWXG010000119.1:0-5129 GCA_037144195.1 Synechococcus sp. ELA057 | reverse complement strand
TAGAGCGACGGTTTCCTAAACCGTAGGTCGTGGGTTCGAGTCCCGCCAGCCCCGTGCTTGAAGAGCCCAGTTGCAGCAAGGGTTTTTGGGGAGACGGGGGCCGATCAAGCTTCTGTCTCGAGCCCTTGCCGTCATGTCAGAACCGGGCTGATTCGGTGCCTCCGTACGCCCCCTGCTGGCACGCCTGAACGCTGCTCTGACGCCGTGCAAAGTCTGTCGGCGTTAATGGTAGTTTTCAGTCGAGATGTTTTTCCAGAACCGAACAGCCAACCCTGTTGCAACCACACCATCCTCAGTGGCTGCTGTCGCGCATCCGCGCAATGAAGGCCTGCTCCTGTTCTGGGGTGGCCAGGGCACCATCCTCAACGATGATGATGCGATCCGCCACATCAAGGATCTTGTTGTCGTGGGTGACCATGATGATGGTGGTCTGCTGTTCGCGCGCCATCTCCTGCATCAGATTCACCACAGTGCGGCCTGATTCCTTATCCAGAGCCGCCGTGGGCTCATCGCCGAGGATGATGCGAGGGCCACTCACCAGTGCGCGGGCGATCGCCACCCGCTGTCGCTGACCGCCCGAGAGATTGGCTGGCATGTAATCCACCCGTTCGCCAAGCCCCACCTTGGTGAGCATCTCATCGGCCAGGTGATCCAGATCCTGCTCCAGATAACGATCATGGAGTTCCATCGCCATGCGCACGTTCTTGCGTGCATTCATGAACATCATCAGGTTGTGGGCCTGGAAGATGAAACCCACATTCAGGCGCAGCTGGGCCAGCTTCTGCTTGCTGGCGCCCCGCAATTCCTCTCCCAGGATGGTGAGGCTGCCATCCATGCAGGATCGCAATCCGCCCAGCATGGTCAGCAGGGTGGTCTTGCCGGAACCCGAGGGCCCTGTGCAGATCACGATCTGACCGGGATAGATATCCAGCGAGATGTCCTTGAGAGCGTGCTTGCGGCTGTCGCCACTGCCGAACCAGTGATTCACATGGCGCAGTGAAATGACCGGCTGGCGCGTCTCCTGGGATTCACCCGAAGGAATGGGATCCAGTGCTGCGAAGGAGGTGTCTGTCATGGGGCCTGCTCAGAACACATCGGCTGGATCGAGCTTGACCAGTTTGCGGGTTGCCAGGGCACCGGAGCCGACGCACATCACGAAGGTGAGGATCAGCACCTGGGAGGCTCGCAGCAGGCTCATGGCCACCGCCAGTTTGGTGACATTGGCCAGCAGCCAGTAGAGAGCCATGGAACTGAGCACCCCCGGCACGAAACCGACCACCGCCAGGATGGCACTCTGCTGAATCACAACCGAGATCACATAGCCGTCGGTATAGCCCATGGCCTTGAGGGTGGCGTACTGGGGCAGGGAGTTCATCACATCGCCGAACAGGATCTGGTAGACGATGATGCTGCCCACCAGAAAGCCAACCAGCACGCCCAGGGAGAAGATGAAGCCCACGGCAGAGTTGCGCTCCCAGTAGCGCACTTCAAGCCGGGAGAGTTCATCACGTGTCAGCACCTTCACGTCCTGCTGCATCAACGGCTGCAGCGCTCGCTGCACCGCCAGGGCATCCGCACCGGGACGGAGCTGGATCAACCCCAGCTGGATGCGCCGGGGATCCTGCTGGGTGAAGATATTCAGCAGGGTGTTCTCACTGACGATCAGATTGGCATCGGCGGCGAAGGTGGCCCCGAGCGGAAAGGTGCCGATGATCCGCAGCCGTTGCCGATTCACCTCCGCCGTGACCGGGCTCTGCTGCTTCAGCTGTTCGGGGATCGGACCGTACTGCGGCTTGGCGTTGCGATCGAACAGGGCGTTGCCCAGGGGCTGCAACTGGGAGGGGTTCGTTTCCAGCTCCGGAAAGGCCAGCGAGGGGCGGGCCAGGTTGACCCCGAACACCGTGATGTCGAAGGTGTTGTGCGATCCCGGTGTGACCCAGCTGCCGCGCACGATCCGCAGCGGCGACACCGCTTCCACGCCCTTCACGCCCAGCGCCTGAAACAGCCGGCTGCGCTCAAAGGTCTGCAGGGCGCCCAGGTTGCTGTAGCCCGCGCTGACCATCACCAGATCGGCGCGCAGATGGTCGATGGGCTTGCGCTGACTGTTGTAGACGCTGTCCAGCAATCCCAGCTGAAAGAACATCAGCAGGTTGGAGAAACTCACCCCCGCCAGGGCGATCGACAGTTTCACCGGGTTGTGGCTGACCTGCAGCCACGCCACAGGGGTGCGTTTCAACCACCGCTGCAGGGGGCGGATCATGGTTTCCCGGCCGCCTGCGGCCTGGGATCGAACACCACTTGCACCTGGAGATTGGTGCCCATGTGCAGTTTCTTGCGTTGCTCCGCCGTGGGATGCAGGGCCAGCCGCACTTCAAACACGCGCTGGTCCATGTTTTCGCCAGGCGTGCCGGCAAAGGTCGACTGCCGTTGCACCTGGGGCAGGATCCTGGTCAGCGAGGCGCGCAGGCTCTCCTGGAAGCCGTCCGCGGTGACTGTGGCGCCTTGGCCGATTGAGAGTTTGGAGAGATCGGTCTGATAGACCTCCGCCGTCACGATCATGGTGTCCGTGTCGGCCATCTCCAGGATGCCGTTCTCGCCCACCCGCTCCCCGGCGCGGGCGTAGATGCGCAGAATGCGGCCCCGATCCGGCGCACGCACCGTCGCCAGATCCAGCTCGCGCTGGGCCCGGTCGTGGGCGGCTTCCGCCCGGCGCAGATCGCTGCGGGCTGTGTTGACGTCCTCTGGCCGCACCTCCTTCAGGCTGGCCAGGGTCTGGCGGGCGCTGGCGATGTCGCTGCGCAACCTTGATTCGGTTCCTGTCCGATTCTCCAGGGCACGGCTGAGCTCGGCCTGGGTGGTGGTGGCGCGGGTGCGGTAGCGGTCGCGATCCTGCACCGAGGCGCCTCCCTGCGCATAGAGCTGCTCGTAGCGCTGGGCCTCCAGCCTGGCTGTATCGGCCCGGGCCCGGGCAGCGGCCACCTCCTGATCCTGGGTGCGCTGTTCGGCCGCGAGCTGGCGCTCGAGGCTCTGGACCTTGTACTCCTGGGCCCGGATTTCCCCCTGCTGATTGCCCGCCATGACCTGAGCCAGCTTGCTCTGGCTGACATCCACCTGGCGTTGCGCCTCCACCACGGCCGCTTCGAGGGTGGCCTGGCTGCTGAGGATGGCCAGGGCCTGGTCGCGATCGACCGTCTCCGCTTCACGCACCAGCATTTTCTCCACCCGGTCGCCACTCAGGGAGGCCGGCACCGTGATGCGACGCACCATGGACTCGGGTTCGAGCCTGCCCAGTGCGGAGACCTGACGGGCCGCCACCGGAGCCGCGGGAGGGGCCGACTTCTGGCAACCGGCGAGCATCGGTGTCAGTCCGCCCAGGGCCAGCACCAGGGTGCAGGCCATCAAACGCCGGCGCTTGACTTCAGAGGGGCCAGGCGTGATCGCTGCACCCAACGGCCTGGACGGATCTCGATCGTTCCGCTGCTCCAAGGATCCGCCACGAGCTTCCGTGCAGCGGCGATCTGCCGCTGGCGCCGGCCTTGGCGAGGCCTGGCCTGATCCCCCGAATGCTGCCCTGATGGTCACGGATGCCATGTTGTTGCAACCATCGTGACGAGCAGGCTCAGGCGCGGCAACGCACCGCCCTGGCTGTGCCGCCGGTGGCGTTGGAGGCAGGTCACTCCGCTGGCTTCAGGAACCGACCCGACAACTTCACCGCCAGCACCACGGCGGCGACGCCGTAGGAGGCGAAGGTGATCGCCTGGCCGGCCGTGCCTGCCTCATAGGCGCCGCGCTCGAGCAGCACGAAATCCGCCAGGGAGGCAGCTGTGCCCCAGAGCATTACCCAGACGCTCACATAGGTGATGCCCCGCAGGGTGGGATTCATGGCGTCCGGAGCGGTCAGTCGCTGGACCCTAAGCCTGCATCCCTGGCTTGGTCTGTGCCGATGAGGCGCGCTCTGGCCGCGTCCGGTGCCACGGCCCCGGTGGATCAGGATGGAGTCCCGCTTGCCCGCCCCGGCGTTCAGGACCATCGCCATGTCCCTCGATCAGCTGAAGGCCTTTCTCGGCACCATGCAGGGCGACGACGCCCTGCGCAGCAAGGTGCTGGCGGCCGCCACAGCCGACGATGTCGCCCAGATCGGTGCTGCCCTGGGCTACGAGTTCTCCGGTGACGAGCTGCTGCGCCTCTCCGGCAAGACAGTCGGCAGGGTCACCGTGGTGAAGCAGGACCTCCCCGGCGAGTACAACTGAGCGGTCCCGTGATCAACGGCCGGCTGCACGCCGGGGAGGCCTCAGGGCTGCAGGGTGGCCAGGGCAGCACGGCCCTTGGCCCTGACCTCAGACGGCAGGCTGATGAAACCCAGTTCGGGGGCCATGGCCTGGGCCTGGTCGGAGAGGGTGTACGTGAGCGCCTTGTTGATCGGCTGCAGCGTGTTGGCGTTGCCGCTCTTGTAGAGCAGCAGCCAGCTGAAGCTCACGATTGGGTATCCCTTGGCGGGGTTGGGGTTGCTGCCGGTGAGCTGGGGCCCCAGATCGATCGAGGCAAGGGCTTCCTGCTCCGTCTCCTGGGTGGGCATGGCCAGGTTGCCGCTGGCATTGGTGAGAGCGGCGGTTTGCAGTGGTGGCTTCACATAGGCCATTTCCACGTAGCCGATGGCGCCCACGACCTGCCGCAGCTGGGCTGACACCCCTTCATTGCCCTTGGCTCCAATGCCGACTCGCCATTTCACGGTCTTGCCGCTGCCGACTTCAGCCTTCCAGGAGGGGCTGATCGCAGCCAGGTGGGCGGTGAAGTTGGCGGTAGTGCCGGAGCCGTCGGAGCGATGCACCACGGTGATCGGCCGGGCCTGGCAGCCGAGCTGGCTGAAGTTGCTGATCTTGCCCAGGAAGATGTCCGCCAGCTGGGCCTGGCTCAGTTTGAGCGCACAGCCCGGCAGGTGGTAAGCAACGGCGATGGCACCCGCCGTCATGGGGATCTGCACCACCCCGCGCTTCACCTTGCTGATCTCTTCACGGCCCATGGGCACGTCGCTGGCAGCGAAATCAACGGTGCCGGCCACAAACTGACGCACGCCGGCGCCGGATCCCACCGACTGGTAGTTGACCCGGATCCCCTGGCTGGCCAGCTGC
>JBAWXG010000118.1:0-5137 GCA_037144195.1 Synechococcus sp. ELA057 | reverse complement strand
CAGACACCTGTTCAGCCCAGCGTGGGGAAGCGTTCCAGCCGATCTCCACGTGATGCAGCCCGATGGTCTGCAGCCGTTCAAGCATCGGGCGGGCCTGCGCAGGCTGGGATGGTCTCAGCACCACCAACAGCGGCTGGCGGCGCAGAGAACTGATCAGCCCAGCGACGGCATCAGACGTAACTGGCCACCTGCACGTCCCGCTCGATCAGAAGCTCCTGGAGCTGTTCCGCATCAACGGTCTCCTTCTCCACCAGCAGCTCCGCCAGCTCGTCCAGCACCGGCCTGTTGGCCGTCAGAACCTCGGTGGCGCGCCGATAGGCCTCGGACACAAGCTGGCCGACCTCCTGATCGATCGCGGCGGCTGTGTCCTCGGAGAAATCGCGCTCAGCGGCGATATCGCGCCCGAGGAACATGCCTCCCTGGCTGCGACCCAGGGCTACGGGGCCGAGCTTGTCGCTCATACCGAAGCGGGTGACCATCTGCCGGGCAACGCGGGCGACCTGCTGCAGGTCGTTGGAGGCGCCGGTGGTGACTTCATCCTCGCCGTAGACGATCTCTTCGGCCACGCGGCCACCGAGGGCCACGGCCATCTGATTCTGCAGATAGGCGCGGGAATAGAGCCCCGATTCCATCCGCTCCTCAGACGGCGTGAAGAAGGTGAGGCCGCCCGCATTGCCGCGGGGGATGATCGAGATCTTCTGCACCGGGTCGTAATCGGGCATCAGGGCCCCGACCAGCGCATGGCCGGCTTCGTGGTAGGCGACAAGGCGCTTGCGACGCTCGCTCATCACCCGATCCTTCTTCTCGGGACCCGCCATCACCCGCTCGATGGCGTCGTTGACCTCATCCATCGAGATCTCGGTGAGCTGACGGCGTGCCGCCAGGATCGCCGCCTCATTGAGCAGGTTGGCCAGATCAGCCCCGGTGTACCCGGGGGTGCGGCGGGCGACCTTATCGAGATCGACATCCTTGGAGAGTGTTTTGCCGCGGGCGTGAACGCCGAGGATCTGGAGGCGTCCGGCGTAGTCAGGGCGATCGACCACCACCTGGCGATCGAAGCGGCCGGGACGCATCAGAGCCGAATCGAGCACATCCGGGCGGTTGGTGGCGGCCACGATGATGATGCCGCTGTTGCCCTCAAAGCCGTCCATTTCGGTCAGCAGCTGGTTGAGGGTCTGCTCACGCTCGTCATTGCCGCCGCCGAGGCCGGCACCGCGCTGACGGCCCACCGCATCGATCTCATCGATGAACACGATGCAGGGCGCATTCTTCTTGGCCTGCTCGAACAGGTCGCGCACACGGCTGGCGCCGACGCCCACGAACATCTCGACGAATTCGGAGCCGGAAATCGAGAAGAAGGGAACGCCGGCCTCGCCGGCAACGGCTTTGGCCAGCAGGGTCTTGCCGGTGCCCGGAGGCCCCACCAGCAGCACGCCTTTGGGGATCTTGGCGCCGACGGCGGTGAAGCGATCGGGATTCTTGAGGAAGTCGACCACCTCCGTGAGCTCAAGCTTGGCGCCCTCGATGCCGGCCACATCACCGAAGGTGACCTGGGTCTGGGGTTCCATCTGCACCCTGGCCTTGCTCTTGCCGAAACTCATGGCGGGGTTGCCGCCGCCGCCCTGGGCTCGACGCAGCAGAAAGAACAGGCCGCCCAACAACAGCAGCGGGAACAGCAAAGAGCCGATTGCCTGCTGCCAGGCGGCCGGTTCACGGCTGGGTTGCACAGCGATGTCGACGTTGTGCTCGGTCAGGATCTTGAGCAGATCCCGGTCAGGCGCCAGGTTGACCACGGCACGCTGGCCGTCGTTCTCGACCACCTGGGCGGTGCCGCGATCCGGAGAGATCAGCACACGGGAGATCTCGTTGCCCTGAACGGCCTCGATGAAGTCGCTGTAGCGCAGGGTGCGGGGGGCATTGGCGGGATCGGGGCGATCCAGGAAGGCCGTTCCCACGGCCAGGAAGACGATCACCAGGAGCACGTACAGGCCTGCATTGCGCCAGCGCTTCTTCACAGGGCGGCCTCCGGGATGAATGAGTAGTTACGGAACGTTAACCGATTCGGCTCTGAGCCCAGGGGGATCAGGCCGCAGCCCTCAGCACCTCCACCACGCTGCGGAAGGCGAACCACTCCGGGATCTCCTCCCCTCCGCGCAGCATCTGACGGAACTGGGTACCGCTGAGCTTGCGGATGTGCAGACCGCGGGCCTCGGCGTGCTCGGCGGTCACGTAGCCCTCCTCCTCGGTGTAGACGAGGTTGAGCGAGGGCACCGTCTCCATGCCCAGCTCCGGCGCCTGATCCCGGGCGAAATCCTGGGCCTCGTAAGGACCGTAGAAGTCCTCACCGCTGAGGCTGGATTTGCAGCCGGCCATGTCGCGGCCGATGATGAAGTGGGTGCAGCCGTAGTTCTTGCGGATGATCATGTGCTGGAGGGCCTCGCGCGGGCCGGCCATGTGCATCGAATAGGGCAGGTAGGCCCAGCGGATGCGGGGGTTGTTCACCTCGGCGGCCAGCCGCTCATAGGTCTGGAAGCGCACCTCGCCGGCGATGTCATCGTCCTGGGTCGGGCCGCAGGTGGGATGCACCAGCACCACCGCCCCCTTGCTCACGTTCGAGGCCTCGAGCGCGCGGGTGAACAGCTCGTAATGGGCGCGGTGGATGGGGTTGCGGCACTGGAAGGCCACCACGTCCTCGCGGCTGGGCAGGGTGACGCGCACCTGTGCCGGGGTGCGGCAGGGGAAGACGCGGCGGGGCAGCTCCAGGCCCTGGACCCGTCCGCCCAGATAGAAGCGACCGCGCTCGCCGGCGATCATGCGCACCGCCGGATGCTCCAGGGAGGTGGTGCCGTAGCAGCCCTTGGCTTCCTTCACCTTGTCGGGCTCCCAGCGGCTCTCCACCGTGAGCACGGCCAGCTCCTGTCCGCGATAGGTGAGCAGCAACCGATCGCCGATGGCGATGCTCTCGTCATCGGTGTCAAACACGATCGGCAGGCCGAACAGCAATCCGCTGCTGGTGCGGTGAGCGCTCACCACCGACGCATAGTCCTCCTGGTGCATGAAGCCCCGCAGGGGTGAGAAGCCGCCCACCACCAGCAGCTCCACATCACAGGCGTTGCGATCGGAGCATTCCACCCGCCGCTCGGCGGAGGCACGCACCGCCTCGCGCTGGTCGGCAGGCAGCATCAGATCCACCAGGACCCCACCATGGGGAGAGATCGGGCCGGATGCGGCCTCATCGCTTGAGGCGGGGCTCACGCTGGCATCGGCAAGCGCCATGAAGGGAGGCTGGATAAGAGATGGGGGGGATTCTCCCAGACCGCCGGCAGACACCGGGCATCAAAAAAGGGGTCCCGAAGGACCCCTCAACAGTGCTGGGCAGGAGGCCGGAACGATCAGGCCTTCTCGAGGCGGCCGTAGAGCTCGCCGGTGACCTTCACATCGACGGCGGGCTTGGTGCCCATGTCGGTGTCAGAGGGCTGGATGGCGGTGAACACACCGGCGAATTCACCGGTGTCGGGATCGACCTTGGTGATCGAGAGCTCCATGGTGCCGCTGCCGTCGACGTACTTCTTGACGGTCTCGCTGGTGAAGTCATCACCGGCGGGCACCAGACCCATAGCGCTGCTGTAGCCGGTGGTCAGACCGCGACCCTTGGGATCGAGGAAGTTGCTGGTGCGGTAGCTCGGTGCCCGGTAGCTGCCGCTGAAATCGGTGCTGGTGGTGATGGCACCGCCGGCAGCTTCAGCCACCAGCTCCTTGCTGGAGAAGGTGAAGGGGACCTCCTCTCCACCGGGCAGCAGCACCGTGATCGGCTGGAAATCGATGCCACCGCGCTCGCTGAACGTGAGCTTGTCGCCGCTCACCTTCAGGTCGCCATAGACCTGATCCAGGCTGGAGGTGTAGCGGGTGAGGATCTTGCCGCCCACGAACTGGGCCTCCTGCCGCTTGTTGGCCGGCTCGCCCTTGACGAAGACCTCGGTGGGATGGAGGCAGATCTCGCGCAGCTCGTAGCGGGAACCGGAATCAAGAGCGATCGAGCCGCGGGCGCTCTCCGGAAGTGTGGGGCAGTTGTTGGCCAGACCGGTGTTGTGGATGTCGTCGTAGGTGAGGTTGGCCCGATCGACAGCCTTGGCCCCGCCGCTGCATGCGGTCACCAGGGTGAGACACAGAGCCAGCACAAGGGCCAGCAAGGGACGAAAACGCATGAGGAGAAGCCGCAGAGACGGAATCAGGAACTGGGCTGCGCCGGATCCTACCGGGGGTGCTCAGCCATACCTGATAGCTTGCCCGCGCTCTCAACATCCTGTATGAGAGACCGATGAGCACAAGCCCCGACCCCGCTTTCGCCGCCTCCAGTGATGCTCCCGCCGTTCCAGCGGCAGACCGAGGCTTTGCGGAGGGCTGGGCTGTCCGGCTCGAGGATCGCCTGGGCGCCCTGGAATCCCTGGCCGGCGAGCTCGAAGGGCAACCCGAGGCCCTGCTGATGCTGCTACGGCGCCTGGAGCAGCTGCACCGCGCCATCCAGGACGGCCCCTTCAGGTCCAGCCTGCCGGCCGACCGAGGCGCCCTGTTCCAGGTGCTCTCCGAAATGGAGCGCAGCGGCGGTTGGCCCTACATCCCCAGGCTTCAGCTGCGGACGTTCCTCGATCTGCTGGGATCCGAGGTGGCGGAAGGACTGCTTGCCGACAGCGAACCGCCGGCGAAGAGCGCGGAATCTGACGAGCCCCCCTCCCTTGCTGCCTGAGGGCCTGGGCGCGGAGCGGGATCAGTCTTCGTCGTATGGCTCCTGATCGACCAGGTGGAGCCAGGGCAGCGTCAGCTCGGGCCGGTGGATCGCCAGCGCCCGCAGCAGATGCCAGTCGCTGAGAGCGGCGAAGGGCGTGGGGTAGTCGTCTTCCTCGAGACGGCGAGCCAACTGTTCCGTTGAGGCCTCATCGAAGCCTTCCAGCAGCTCGGCCGTGATCACCGGTGGATCGCCGGAAGGGGTTGATGTGCTGGAGATGGGAGAAGGCGCCATGGTCGTGAAACGCTGCAGCTCGGGGGCCGCCAGCGACGATGCACTGCAGCAATAATGCCTGGGACGGGGAATTAGCTCAGCTGGTAGAGCGCTGCGATCGCACCGCAGAGGTCAGGGGTT
>JBAWXG010000117.1:0-5272 GCA_037144195.1 Synechococcus sp. ELA057 | reverse complement strand
ATTCCCCGTTTCGGTCTGTTCTGAGGCCGGGCGCCCCCGCGATCGAGCCTGATCCGCCCCCATGGCTTCTCTCCCAACACTCCCTCGACTCGAGCGCCATCAACGGCTGATCCTGCTGTCCGCGGCGATCAGCGTCTGGGCGGGGATCGCAGGAGGGTGGCCTGGCCCGCGGCTGGGGGTCTGGGAGCGGCAACTGGAACAGCAGCTGATCCTGCTCCGGGGCCCACGGCGCCCCCCCGGCCGCGTTGTGGTGGTGCCCGTGGATGATGCCAGCCTGCAGCAGGCGGCCTGGTTCAAGCAGGGCGGCAAGAACGCTGTGGTGCCGCCCTGGGCCCGCAATCTCGACACCCTGCCCTGGCCACGCCAGGCCTATGGCCGCCTCAGCCACAACCTGCTGGAGGCCGGTGCGGCCGCTGTGGCCCTGAATGTGGTCTTCGAAGGCCAGAGCGGTAAGGGCGCCGCTGATGACACCGCATTGAATGCCTTGCTGCACCAGCAGCGGGGCCATGTGGCCCTGGCGGCCGAGATGCTCGAACCGGAGGATTCCCGCGGGGCTGGTGGGCTGACCCTTGTGCTGCCGGAAACCTTTCTGGCGGCCATCGGCGGGGATGGAGCCACCGGCCTGACCAACAGCCTGCCACCGCTTCCGGGGCAGGCCATGGCCCACCCTGAGGCCTACAGCGGCAGGGTGCTGGCCGCCCAGGGCGTCAAGGCTCCCCCGTCGCTGTCCACCACCCTGCTGAAGCAGGCGGGGCTGCGATCGCAGCAGCCCGATGCGCGCATGGCTCTCAACATGTACGGCCCCGAAGGCAGCTTCACGCGGCTGCCGGCCTGGGAGGTGCTCGATCCGCAGCGCTGGCGCAACCATCCGCTGAAACCGGCCCTGCGGGGGGCATTGGTGGTGGTGGGTCCGCTCGAGGGCGGCCGGCAGGACACGGTGTTCGGCCCCATGTCCGGCCTGGAGCTGCTGGCCACCGCAACGGCCAATTCACTCCAGGGGGATGGCCTGCTCAACTGGCCGGAGCCTCCGCTCGCCAGAGCCCTGCTCAGCGGGGCGACCGTACTGCTGGCCGCCTCCGCAGCCCTGGCCCTCCGTCGCAGGAGCCTGCGCTGGCGACTGGCGGTGGTGGGGGCGGCGCTGGCCCTGCAGCTGGCGGCGGCGGTGATGGCCTTCCAGGGCCCCCATCGCTGGATCCCCCTGCTCGCCCCGGCCAGTGGGCTGATGCTGCTGGGTCTGCTCTATGGCGGCGACGCCTATCTGGTGGAAGGCCAGGAGCGCAAGCGGCTCAGGCGCACCTTCGAGCGCTATGTGGCCCCGAGTGTGGTAGCGGAAATCCTCTCCGATCCCAAGGCGGCCCAGAGCATGTTGCGGGGTCGGGTGCTGGAGGTGACGGTGCTGTTCTCCGATCTTCAGGGTTTCACCCAGCTCACACGGCGCCGCAGCGCCCGCGGCGAGAGCGAACTGCATGTGCGCCAGCTGAATATGTATCTGGGGGCGATGGTCGAAGTGATCACGGCCCATGGCGGCACGGTGGATAAATTCATCGGCGATTGCGTCATGGCCGTCTTCGGTTCGCCGGTGGGCCGTGGTCTGAAGCAGGAGGCGGAGGCGGCCGTGCGCTGTGCCATCGCCATGGGGGAAAAACTCAGGGCACTCAACGCCACCTGGCTGCAACAACAACAGGATGGTGGTGAGAGCCTGGAACAACTGGGCAGCGGCGTCGGCCTGGCCAGCGGCGAGGTGATGGCCGGGCAGATCGGCAGCCCGCAGCGCTCCGACTTCACCGTCATCGGTGACACGGTGAATCTGGCCAGCCGCCTGGAAGGTCTGACCCGACGGCTGGAAACCTCGATCTGTCTCGATGGAGCGACGGCCGACCTGATCAGCCACTGCGCCGACCTGAAGCTGCACAGCTTCGGCTTTCAGGACGTGAAGGGGCTGGAGCCGACCGAGGTCTTCAGCGTCCAGCCCGCGATTCAGGACAACCGATCAGGGCAACAACCAGCCTGAGCTCTAAGACGACCGGCAATGCCGCTGCGGATTGGCGCAGAGGCCAACTTCAGCTCTGCGGAAACACGGCTCACGCATGGCAGCCCATGAGCAATTCCCCTCATCCCATCGCTTGCTTTGGGCGATCCATCGCTGCACTTCCTCTCTGCTCCATCCCGCGTACTCACGGGGGCGACTGCGTTCAATCAACAGGAAATCGGCGCGAATAGTCCCAGCCCAACCGTGCAAGACCACTTGTCAGCGCCATAGAATAGATTTGGTTGCTTCTCTGTCCCCCCCCATGCTCAAAGGATCCGATCTGCTTACCAAGGTCAAGGAGCTTGGCGATGTCTCCAAGTCGGAACTAGTCCGCGGATGTGGCTATGTCAGCTCCAAAAAGGACGGCACCGAGCGCCTGAATTTCACGGCGTTCTACGAGGCTCTGCTTGAGGCCAAGGGGGTCAGCCTGGGCGAAGGCGGCGGCCCCGGCAAGGGCAAGGGCGGCCGCAAGCTCAGCTATGTGGCCACGGTTCAGGGCAACGGCAATCTGTTGGTGGGCAAGGCCTACACCGCCCTGCTGGATCTCTCCCCCGGAGATGAATTCGAAATCAAGCTCGGCCGCAAACAGATCCGCCTGATTCCCGTCGGCTCGTCCGAAGAGGAGGATTGATCCAGTCATCATCCTCCGTTCGCATGAAACGGAGGATGATGGTTCCGATCGCCTGCTCGCAGATGTCATCCCATCATTGCCATCGCCTGCTGGCGCTGGGGGCCGCCCTGGCGCTGGCAGGATCCGGACTTCCTGTCCTGGCCCAGCCCAATCTGCGCAGCACCTTCCCCGGGCGGCGCATCGGTGGAGGCACCCGAGGAGAGTGCTCCGCTCGGCTGCTTGCCAACCTGGTTCCCGATTCCAGCGTCTTCGCCCCTGGCGCCGCTCGCCTGCTGGGCATCGTGGAGGGTCCCACCGCCAACCCTCGGCCTGTTCTGATCAGCTTCCAGTCAGAAGGGTCTTCCGGAAGCGGCGCCGCATCGCGCCGCACGCTCACCCTGCCTGCCGGATCTGCCGGTGTGGTGCTGTTCCGCCTGCCGGATGCCGCCCTGCCCCTGCGCTGGGAGTCCACGTTTCAGTGCGATGGCGGCTCGGCTCCCAGCGATGATCCGCTGTCCTTCGTTTCCGCCTCGTCACCGCCGGCATTGAGCCTGTTGGTCGGTGACGCCACCCCGGCTGATCGGGCACTGCAGCAGGGTTTGCAGAAACTGTTGCAGGCCTGCGGCCGTTCGCTGCCGCGGCAGCAGATCGCCCAGAGTTTCGCTCTGGGCGATGCGATCAAGGACGACTGGCCGAGCCAACTGCCGGTGCGCTGCCTCAACTGACGCTCAGCTGCCTCGCACCACCGTGAACAGTCGCCGCATCGTTTCCAGCAGTCCCATCGGCGAGCTGGTCTGAGCATCGAGGCTGAGCTGCTCGAGTTCCGATCGCCTCGAACTCACCAGCAACGCCATGCTCTCCAGCAAAGCGGGATTGCGCTCCAGCAACCGGCAGACCACCGCTCTCTCCACTTCGAGGAGCTGACATTCACCGGCGGTCCGCACCGTGGCCGTGCGCGGACTATCGAGAAACAGCGTCATCTCACCGAACACCTCTCCGGCATGCAGCTGGCGCACCTGCTGCTGGCCTCCGCCCTCGAGGCTCTTGACCACATCCACCACCCCCTGAATCAGGCAATAGAGGGAATCACCCCCATCGCCTTCGCGCACAACCGCCTCCCCTGGACCGAAGCTGAGCAGCTGACTGCCCTCCAGCAGCAGTTCCAGCTCCGCCTCCGCCAGGCCCGCAAACACCGGTAGTGACGCAAGCACCTGGCGGCAGTGCTCCGCCGTGGATGGGTCCTGCAGCACAGCCGGAGTCACCGGACGCTTCGGCCGGATCTCCCGCACCGGATAGGGGAAGGATTGCCCCTGACGCTGCAGGGCATACCAGATCTGCTGCTGCAACTGACTGCGCAACTCGAGCAGCACCTGATCGCCGAGCGGTTTCTGCCAGATCTGCACCTCATAGGCGATGGCGCTCTCCAGAAACGCCTTCAGGCGGACCCGTGGGGGCGGTTCGGTCAACACCTGATCGTGATGCTCCACCACCCCCATCAGCAGAGGAATCGCCCTCCCCGGGGGGAAATCACACCCCAGCGCGATCTCAAACCGATCGGCAACGGCTCCGAAACGGGAGCGGTTGAGAAACACATCCGCGGTGATGCGGCTGTTGGGGACCACCAGCAGGGTGCCCTCCATGGTGCGCAGCCTGGTTTCACGCCAGCTGATCGCCTCGACGATGCCGCGCCGGCCCGACGCCAGCTCCAGCCAGTCACCGATGGCGAAATCCTCGGTGAGCTGGAGCTCCAGCCCTGAGAACAGATCCTTGAGCCCTTCCTGCCCCGCCAGGCCGATCACAGCGGTGAGCACAGCCGAGGTGGCCACCAGATTGACCAGATCGAACTGGGTGGTCTCCCGCACCACCAGCACCGAGATCAGTGACCAGCTGGAAATGGTCAGAAGCTGCACCAGCAGATCCGGTGGCCGCCGCCACCAGCGCAGCCCGCCGGGGAGCTCCAGCAGCAGCCACAGCAGCAGTCGCACCGCCGCATAGGCCAGCAGCAGATCTTCTGCAATCCCCAGACCAATCCGGTAGCGGCCAGGGAGCCACGCAAGGGGCAGCAGCCCCGTCAGCACCCAGCCGATCAGAGCCAGCAGCGGCAGCAGCAGGGGCAACCGCGGCAGGGCGTTGGCCCGGCAGAGACGGCCTGCGCCCACCAGCAGCACCGCCCCGGCCAGAGCCACCAACGCAATCATCGGAGCTGGCATCCCGTTGCACCCGATAGGCCTCGCGCCCATCCTGCCGGCCCCCATCCACCCAGGCCTGGCCAGGCGGAGAACAACGGTGCAGGCTGTTGCCAACGAAGCCACAAACCCGCCAACAACCATGGAGACACCCATCTGTCCCGGCCGGATGACCGGTCTGACCCTGCTGGCGCTGCTGCTCAGCGGACCATGGGCCACCGCAGCGGCGCAGGCAGAGGGGCAGGTGCAGCTCAACTGTCAGGGCACCCTGCTGGAGACGCGCGGGCAGGCGGAACAAACGCGGGTCATCCGCCGCCTGCTGATCAGCCTCTCGGTTTCGGCGGAGGCCGCCACTGCGGATCAGGCTCTGGAGCAGCTGCAACGTCGCCTGGCCGCGGTGCGCGCGAGCCTGCAGAGCCTGGAGGTGAAACAGCTGCGGGTGAGCTC
>JBAWXG010000116.1:0-5486 GCA_037144195.1 Synechococcus sp. ELA057 | reverse complement strand
CTGCTCGGTCTCTTTCCTGATCTGCTCGGACTCGCTCCTCAGCTGCGCGGTCTCGCTCCTCAGCTGCGCGATCTGCCTCTCGCGCTCGATCGCTCTGATCTCGAGATCGACGACGGGACGCCAGTTCAACATCGATAGCCAGCGTCGCCAGCGAGGCAACGAGGAGAGGAACTCCGATCTGCTGATCGATCCGGACGGATCCGAAGACGGGGAGATCGACATGGTCGTAGGAGGTGAACAGGGTGATCAGGGCCAGCAGCAGGCCGGCGACAACGGTGATCCACCCCTGGCAATCGCTTAGGAACACCGTAGCCAGTACAGGCAGGAACCCAGGGACCCTGTCAGCCAAGGGCTTTCACGCCATCGGTGAAACCACGGAACCGTGCCGTTTCCTGAGCTGGTGCTGGTTCCCCGCAGCGCCCACTCACCCCAGCAGGCCCATCAGCCGCTCCAGCTCCGCCAGGGCCGTCTCCAGCTCGCCGTTCACCAGCCGCGCATCGAATTCCGGTGATGCCGCCAGTTCCACCCGGGCCCGCGTCAGCCGCTTCTGGATCGCCTCCTCGCTGTCGGTGCCGCGGCCACGGATGCGCCGCTCCAGCTCTTCGAAGCTCGGCGGCTCCAGGAAGACCTGCAGTCCCTCCGGAAAACTGCGCCGCACCTGCCTGGCGCCCTCCAGCTCGATCTCCAGCAACACCGGCCGACCCTGCTGCAGCCGCTCCTCCACCGGCTGCCTGGGCGTGCCGTAGAGATTGCCGGCGAATTCCGCCCACTCCAGGAAGCCTCCCTCGCTCACCCGCTGCTCAAAGCGTTCGCGGCTGAGGAAGAAGTAGCTCACCCCCTCCTGCTCCCCCTGACGCGGCGCCCGCGTGGTGGCCGACACCGACAGCCAGATCCGGGGGTGCCGCTCCAGCAGCAACCGCACCAGGGTGCCCTTGCCAACCCCGCTGGGCCCGGTGAGCACCGTCAGACGGCCAGCGGCACTCGGATCCGCTGCATCGGGGATGAGCTCGGACGGGGTGGTCATCAGAGACATGGGGAGGTCCTGCAAGCGGCCGGATCGGGCGTCGTCAGACAACATCCGCCTTGCCGGCGCCCATTGTCGAACGCCTGGGGCCCAGCAGCCCTGCTCTGGTGACAACGGGGGCGGTCGTGCAGTGTGGAGCACGCATCCCTGGAGGGCTCTCCTCCTCTCCGTGATCAGCGCCCCCGCCCTACAACCGATCGATCTCACCAGCCTGCGGGCCGTGGTCGCGGAACTGCGGTCCTGCGCCCTGCCCTGCCGCTTCGAGAAGGCCCAGCAACCGGATCCCCACACCGTGGAGCTGGGCCTGCGCAGCCTTGAAGGGTCCCTGTGGCTGCAGCTCAGCTGGCTGGCGGAGGCGCCGCGGCTGCTGGCCATCCCCCCTCCCGAGCGGCTGGGAGAGGGCAGCACCCTGGCGCAGCAACTGCAGCACGGCCTGCGGGGCCTGGCCCTGGTGGCCCTGGAGCAGCCGCCCTGGGAGCGGGTGGTGGAGCTGGGCTTCGCCCCCCGGCCCGGTGAAGCGGTGGAGCGATCCCTGGTGCTGGAGCTGATGGGGCGCCACAGCAATCTGTTCCTGCTGGATCCGGAGCGGCGGGTGATCGCCCTGGGCCGCCAGGTGCGGGCCGCCCAGTCGCGGGTACGGCCGATCGGCACCGGCGACCCGTATCAGCCTCCACCCCCCGCCAGCGGCGAACCACCCTCCGGCAGCGAGAGCCAGGAGAGCTGGCGCCGCCGCCTGTTGCTGCTGCCGCTGCCACTGGGCAAGGCGCTGCTCTCGGCCTATCAGGGCACCAGCCCATCGCTGGTGCGCCAGCTGCTGCCCGAGCCCGACTGGATGGATCTGCCGGTTGCAGCCCTTGACGAAGATCAGTGGCAACGGCTGTGGTTCTGCTGGCGCCAGTGGCTGGAAGCCCTGGAAAGCGACCGCTTCAAGCTGTGGTGGCCCCAGCCCGGTGGTTTCTGCTGCTGGCAGAGCGCTCCCCAGGCAGTCGCAGCAGCCACGCCGGCGGAGAACCCTCTGGCGATCAACCAGGCTCTGGCGATCCACTACGGCGCCCTGCTGGCGCTGCGCCAGCAGCAGCAGCGCCGCCAGGCCCTGGAGCAGCGGCTGCAGCAGGCGCTGACAAGGGAACAGGAGCAGCTGCAACACCAGCAAGCCCTGCTCGAGGCCGTGTCGGCCAGCGATGCGCTGCAGCAGCAGGCGGATGCCCTGCTCTGCCTGGCCAGCCCGTCGCGGGATCAGATCGATGAGGCGCAGAGCCTCTACCGTCGTGCCCGCAAGCTGCGTCGCTCGGTGGCGGCGATCACGCAGCGGCTGGAGCTGCATCGCTCACGCCTGAACGAGCTCGAGACCAGCCTCACCTTTCTGGAGCAGCTCGATGGCAGCGAGGGGTTCGCCCTGCTGGAAGAGGAGGTGCTGGCCCTGCTTCAACCCTCCCGCGGCAAGACCGGCGAAGCCAGCGGCGAGCGGCGGCGCATCCGTCCGGGAGCCCGGGCGGCCGCGGTCCCCCAGCCCCTGGAGCTGCGCAGCGCCTCGGGGCTGCGTCTGCAGGTGGGACGCAACCACCGCCAGAACGAATGGATCAGCTTCCGTCAGGCCCGACGCGGCGATCTCTGGTTGCATGCCCAGGAGCTGCCGGGCAGCCATGTGGTGCTCAAGGCCTCCGAGCAGCCGGCATCCCAGCCCGATCTGCAGCTCGCAGCCGACCTGGCCGCCTGGTTCAGCCGGGGGCGGGGGAATGGGCGTGTACCCGTGGTGATGGTGCCGGTCGAAACCCTGCAACGGATCCCCGGCGCCGTGGCGGGCACGGTGCGGCACAGGGGCGGAGATGTTCTCTGGGGCGAACCGCAGCGGGCCCTGCCGCTGCTGCAGGCCCAGGCAGGCAACGCCGCAGGCGCCATGGCGGCAGCGGAAGGCCTCTAACCTCCAGGAACCAGGCGGATCAGGAGCACCCGAACCATCGACCCGACCGGCCCGACAGCCCGTTCTGAGGATGCCGGGCTCCCGCCTGAAGGCGAGACCAAGGCCGCCATCCCCATGCAGCCAGCGGATGCCGCGCAGGCGCAAGCCGCTCCCCTGGCCGCCCTGATGCCACCGACCGAGGACGAGTTCCCCGGCGAGGTGGAGATGCCCCTGGTGGATCACCTCGAGGAGCTGCGCCGCCGCATCCTGCGCAGCCTGCTGGCGGTGGTGATCGCCGCCGCAGCCTGCCTGGCCTTCGTGCGGCCGCTGGTGCGGCTGCTGGAGGTGCCGGCCCAGGGGATCCGCTTCCTGCAGCTCGCCCCGGGCGAATTTCTGTTTGTCTCGCTCAAGGTGGCGGGCTACGCCGGTCTGACCCTGGCCCTGCCCTGGGTGCTGTTCGAGGGGCTGGCCTTCGTGCTGCCAGGGCTGTCACGGCGGGAGCGGCGCTTGGTGGCTCCCACCGTGGCGGGCTCCAGCGTGCTGTTCGCCGCCGGGCTGGTGTTCGCCTGGTGGGCCCTGGTGCCCGCCGCGCTGCGTTTCCTGATCAGCTACGGCGCCGATGTGGTGGAACCGCTGTGGTCGATCGAGCGGTACCTCGATTTCGTGCTGCTGCTGATGCTGGCGACCGCCCTGGCCTTCCAGCTGCCGGTGCTGCAGCTGCTGCTCGGCGCCCTCGGCCTGGTGGATGCCCGCCGCATGCTGGGCGCCTGGCGCTGGGTGGTGCTGGTGAGCGCCCTGGCCGGCGCCGTGCTCACGCCCTCCACCGATCCGGTGACGATGCTGCTGCTCAGCGGGGCGATCACGGTTCTCTATCTGATCGGGGTGGCTCTGGTGTCGCTGGTGTCGCGGCCGATGCAGCGGCCCGACCGGGCCTGATCACAATGAGGGCAACGGGTGGTGGCCCCCATGCAGTTCAACGGTTCGCTCGATCAGCTCGCCGCCTTGGTGCATCAGCTGGGGATCCCCTGCCGCTGGGAGCACAAGGGGGCCTGGGAGCTCTGCGTCTTCGACGATGGGGTGAGCAATCTCAAGCTCAATTGGTGGCCATCCAGCGGGGAGCTGCGCCTGGTGGGCGATCCGGAGGTGCGGGTGGACGTGCAGCAGCGTCTGGAGACACTTCTGGCGGCCTAGAGCAGAAACTCGCTGGCTCGGCCCTGGGGCAGCTCCAGAGGCAGTGACAACGCCTTGCCCAGCCGCGGCCTGTCCTTGGTGGTCTGCAACCAGTGGCGCACCTGCTCCGCCACGCCCAGCCCGTTGAGCGTGGCCACCAGCTCCTCAAGCGCCTCCCGGTAGGCCTCGGCGCTCAGAGGGAACGACTGCTGCTCGAGATGGTTCCACATCACCTGGAAATAGAGCCGTCCGCCGCGCTGCAGCAGCTGCAGACCGTGGGAGGCCTGCCAGCGCTGTCGCAGCAGCGCCAGCACCTCATCGGCCTGCAGTGGGCCGGCGGGATCGCCGCCGCCGGCGGATTCGAAGCGGAGCACGCCGGGCGGGATCGCAGCACAACAGCATGTTGCAGCCCTCCCGGTGCCGATGGCAGCCTGGCCCGGGCGGGGAACCACGGGCTTTAATGTGGGCGGCACGTTGGCCCGGCCATGCCGGAACGCTGCCCATGACCCAGATCCCTGCACCCTCTTCAAGCGGTGATGTGCCCGGGATGGGTCGTCGGCAGTTCATGAATCTGCTGACTTTCGGATCGGTGACCGGGGTGGCCCTCGGTGCCCTCTATCCGGTGGTCAACTACTTCATCCCCCCCCGCGCCGGCGGCGGTGGCGGCGGCACCACCGCCAAGGATGAGCTGGGCAACACCGTCACCGCCAGCGGCTGGCTCTCGACCCACAAGGAGGGCGACCGCAACCTGGTGCAGGGCCTCAAGGGCGATCCCACCTACCTGATCGTCGACGGCGCCGATGCCATCGGCAACTACGGCATCAACGCCATCTGCACCCACCTGGGCTGCGTCGTTCCCTGGAATGCCGCCGCCAACAAGTTCATGTGCCCCTGCCACGGCTCCCAGTACGACGCCACCGGCAAGGTGGTGCGCGGTCCCGCACCTCTCTCCCTGGCCCTGGCCCACGTCACCGTGGACAACGACACCGTGTTTGTGAGCCCCTGGACCGAAACCGACTTCCGCAACGGCGACAAGCCCTGGTGGGCCTGAGCCTCACCGCCTGAACCGCCCTCCCGCTTCCGCCGCCCGACACCCATGCGCCGCACCCTCTCCCTCCTGCTCGGCAGCCTGCTTTCGATCACTGTGCTGCTGCTCGGGGCCACCCCCAGCTGGGCCTATCCCTTCTGGGCCCAGCAGAACTACGACTACCCCCGCGAAGCCACCGGCAAGCTGGCCTGCGCCAACTGTCACCTGGCCAAGAAACCCACCCATGTGGAAGTTCCCCAGGCGGTCTTCCCGGATGAAGTGTTCAAGGTCGAGGTGGAGATCCCCTACGACACCAAGGTGCAGCAGGTGGCCGGCGATGGCAGCCCCACTGGGCTGAACGTCGG
>JBAWXG010000115.1:0-5492 GCA_037144195.1 Synechococcus sp. ELA057 | reverse complement strand
TGGGTGCTGCTGGCAGGTGCCCTCGCGGGGGTGCTGCTGCGGCTGCTGCACAACAGCTGGGGCGGCGTGGGCGGGAAGCTGGGGACCACCGCATTCCTGGCCGTTCTGGGCAGCTGCGCCCTGGCCTACAGCATCGGTGCCGTCGGGCCTGGAGAGCATCTGCACCCCATGACCCTGTCCGAGCATCTGGCCATCACGCTCATCGCCGTGCTCGCCCCCCTGATCACACACAGGATCAGCTACCGCCGAGGGATGGGCGCTGTTCTCGGATCAGCCTTGCCATCCGTGCTGATGGCCCTGGTTCTGCCGCCCCCGCTGGCGGCCAGCTGGCTGGGAGGCAGCTTCGTGGGCATGACGGCACCGCCTCTTCTGGCACCCCATCCCAGAGCGATGCTGCTGGCGATGGGGCTGGTGTTCGCCCTGCTCAGCCAGAGCTTCGAGCCCTCGCTCGCGGGCATCGGGGGCGACCTGGGAGCGACAGCAGCCGTATCGGTGCTGGCCGTGCTGGGTGCAAGAACCGCGATTCCACGCCTCTGGAGAACGACGTGAACCCCGAACGCATCAAGGCGAGAACCAGGAGCGAGCCAGCGCCAGCAGCAGGGACAGGTTGATCGCCACGATCAGCCCGGCGCACAGCCAGCCGATCAGCTGCAGCCACAGCGGTGCGCGCAGCGCCCCCATCAGCCGGCGCGATCCGCAGAACCACACCAGTGGCACCACCGCAAAGGGCAGCTGCAGGCTGAGCACCACCTGGCTGAGCACCAGCATCGAGGTGGTGGCCTGATCCCCGAACAGAAGCACGGCGCCCATGGCCGGCAGCAGCGCCAGCCCCCGGGTCAGCAGCCGCCGCTGCCAATCGGGCAGCCGCAGATGTAGAAATCCCTCCATCACCACCTGCCCGGCGAGGGTGCCAGTGAGGGTGGAGCTCTGCCCCGAGGCGAGCAGTGCCACAGCGAACAACAGGCTGGCCAGAGAGGTGCCCAGCACAGAGGGCAGCAGGTGATAGGCCTGGGCCAGATCGGTGACGGGGGTGGCCAGCCGGCCATGGAAGCTGCCTCCCGCCAGCACCAGGATCGCGGCGTTGAGCAGAAAGGCCAGACTCAGCGCCACCAGCGTGTCAACGCTGCTGAAGCGAAGGGCCCGTCGCCGCATCGCCTCCCCGGCCGGCCAACGGCGGGAGCGCACCAGCTGGGAGTGGAGATACAGGTTGTGGGGCATCACGGTGGCACCGAGGATGCCGGCCGCCAGCAGCAGCGCCTGCGGATCCCCCAGGCTGCCGGGCTGAGGCAGCAGACCACGGAAGACAGCAGGCCAGGAGGGCTGCAGCAGGAGCATCTCGACGAGAAAGCAGCCCCCCACCAGGGCCACCATGCCGATCACCAGCACCTCGAGCTTGCGCATCCCCCACTGCTGCGCCAGCAGCAGCACCAGGGTGTCGAACACCGTGAGCACCACACCCCAGGCCAGCGGCAATCCGAACAGCAGTTGCAGCGCCAGGGCGGTTCCCACCAGTTCCGCCAGATCGCAGGCGACGATCGCCACCTCAGCCAGCAGCCACAGGGGCAGACGCAGCCGGGGATGCAACTCGCGGGCACAGAGCTGGGCCAGGTTGGCCTCGGCAGCGATCCCCAGCCGGCAGGCCAGGGTCTGCAGCACGATCGCCATCAGGCTGGAGAGCGCGACCACCCAGAGCAGGCCGTAGCCGTAGCGGGATCCCGCGGCCAGATCGGTGGCCCAGTTGCCCGGATCCATGTAGCCCACGGCCACCAGGTAGCCAGGGCCCAGCACCCGCAGAAAGGTGCTGAGCGCTGAGGCCCCACCGGGAACCGGAATCCCTTCCCTGGCGGGTCCTGGAGCGGACTGATCCATGGGCCCAGCCTATGGAGCAGCCATCGGAGGAATCGGCGAGGATGCGCCGAGTCGCCAGCGGTTCATTGCCCCGCGAGGATCTCCAGGCCCAGGGCTGGCCCTGGTGGCCCCTGCTGCCCCTCTATCCCTACGGGCGGCGCCGCACTCTGGTGCGGGAGCTGATCCCAGGCCGCCTCTGGAGCTTCGAGCAACTGATCGGCGTCTGGTACGTGGCGGTGCCGATCCGCATGAGCGTGCTGAAACTGGCGCAGGGCCTGCTGCTCTACGCCCCGGTGGCCCCCACCGCAGAACTGCTGGCCGAACTGAGGCAGCTGGAGCAGCGCCATGGCCCAGTGATCACGATCGTGCTGCCCACCGCTTCGGGGCTGGAGCACAAGCTGCCGGTACCGGCCATGGCCAGAGCCTTCCCAGCCGCCCAGGTGTGGATCACCCCAGGCCAGTGGAGCTTCCCGCTCGATCTGCCGCCTCGGCTGCTGGGCTTCCCGGCCGGCCGCACCCGGGTGCTGTTCGAGCAGGGGCTGCCCCATCCCGATGAACTCGACTGGCGCCTGCTGGGACCGCTCAACCTCGGCCTCGGCACCTTCCTGGAAGCGGCCTGCTTCGATCGCCACAGCGGCGCCCTGCTGCTCACCGATGCCCTGGTGTCCATCCCGGCATCGCCGCCGGCGGTGTTTGAGCTCGACCCCACCCCACTGCTGTTCCACGCCCGGGAGCGGGGCGACGAACCGCTTGTCGACAGCCCCGGGCAGAGGCGCAAGGGCTGGCAGAGGCTGGTGCTGTTCGCCAACTATCTGCGGCCCGAACCCTTGGATCTGCCGGGCCTGGGGGAGGTGCTGCGCCAGAGCCTGGCACCGGGCTGCCGCACGGCCCGCGCGCACTTCGGGCTCTATCCCTTCCGCTGGCGCGCCGGATGGGAGCGGGAGGCCCTGGCCCTCACCGGGGAGGGGCAGGCCAGCCTGCAGGTGGCAGCGGTGCTGGAGCGGCTGGTCTTTCCCCGCTGCCGCAACGCGCTGGTGTCCTGGATCCGTGAGCTGGCCAGCCTCGAGGGCCTGCGCTGGCTCGTCCCCGCCCACTACGACGCGCCCCTGTCCTGTGACAGCAGCCTGCTGCTGGAGCTGGCCGCAACGCTGGAACAGCGGCCCTGGGCGCCGGAGACGGGCTCCTGGCGCTTCCTGGCCGGGATCGATCAACGGCTGGTGAAGCTGGGGCTGGTGCCAGCCAATCCCTGAAACAGGCAGGCGAATTCAGAACCTGAGCCACTGACAGCGTCAGGAGCCGGCACCGTCAGGACGGCTGGGCGTCAGAGGTTCAGATCGCCGGGATCCCCATCGCCCACCTCGCCGGTACCCAGCAGGGCGGCCTCAAGTTCCATGCGCTGCTCCATCTGGCGCAGGAAGTATCCCGTCATCATCGCGGAGGCGAGCAGCCCGGCCAGGCTGTCCCGGTTGGCCTGGATCTTCACCTCGAACTGCTCGCCCGGGAGCATGCCCAAGAGGCCCTGCACGTTGTGGCGGATGATGTCCTGGATGTCGACCGAAGCGGAGCGCGCGACCCGCTCCAGGACATCCGGAGACTGCTCCTGGAGGTACTGGATCAGCGAATTGCCTGAGGCGGCCTCGTTGTTGCTGGTCAGGAATTCCGGATTGAACATTGGATCTCCCGAGCGGGGCAACGTGAGACCGGAGCAGTGTCCGGCGACACATGGTGAACCATAACGCAGCAGATCAGCCCAACCCACTTGATTCAGCGGCTGCAGGGATGGGTGGAATCCGTATCGGCCCGAAGCGCTGCAGCGGCCAGTAGCGCCAGATGGCGGTCCCGATCAGCTCCTGGCTGGGGAGCGGGCCCCAGATATGCGAGTCGAGGCTGGCATTGCGGTTGTCCCCCAGAACCATCAGGTGCCCCTCCGGAACGGTGAACGCCTCGAGGCTGTAGTCCATGCGCACCGGCGTCCAGTCGGGATCAAGGGGAATGCCATTGCGCCACAAGCGGCCATCGCGCACCTCGACGCGATCGCCCGCAGCGGCCACCACGCGCTTGATCAAGGCTGCCCGCGGGTCGTAACCGGCGGCGCGCAACGGCGCTGGTGGGCGGAAGACCACGATCGTGCCCACCGGCAGCTCTCGGCCCAGTCGCGGTCTGAGCTTCTCCACCAGAATCCGGTCCTGCAGCTGCAAGGTGGGCAGCATCGAGCCGGAAGGAATCCAGCGCGGCTCCAGCACCGCCCAGCGCAGCAGCAATGCCAGCAGCAGCCAGGGCAGCAGCGCACCGATCTGGCGGCGCCAGCGTCCAGGCCCCTGCAGGGATCCATCCGGAGTGGGGCTGGGAGTCATCGAACTGGGGGTGGCAGGCGCGTGAAACGCCTTGGGATGATCGCCCCATCCTGAACAGCAGCACGCCGCCATGGGCCCGGGCCCGACTCCCCCTGCAGGTCCGACGCCATCGCTGGCGCGGGCGAATGGAGCGGCGGCGCTGACCCTGCTCGCCGCCCTGATGCACAGCGGCCTGCGCCGGCTGGTCCTCTGCCCCGGCAGCCGCTCCGCCCCTCTGGCGGTGGCGGCGGCCCTGCTGGAACCCCATGGCCTGGCGATCCACACCGGCATCGACGAGCGCTCCGCCGCCTTCCTGGCCCTGGGACTGTCGCGGGGCGATGGCATCGCTGCGGCGGTGGTCACCACCTCCGGCACCGCCGTGGCCGAGCTGCTGCCAGCCGCGGTGGAGGCGGATCTGGGGGCGATTCCCCTGTTGCTGATCAGCGCAGACCGGCCGGCGCGGCTCAAGGGCTGCGGCGCCAACCAGGCGGTGCCCCAGGAGGGCTTTCTGGTGAACAGCTGCCGCTGCCTGCTGCAGGGCGCCCCGGACGGCGTAGCCGGAACGGCGCCGGATGATCTGCTGCGGCTGGCACAGACGGCGATGGCCCACGCCGGCGGCGAGCCCGGCCGCTGCGCTCCAGGGCCGGTGCACCTGAACCTGCCGTTCGAGGAACCGCTGCACGGCGATGCTGCCGACCTCCTCTGGCTGGAGGATCTGGCCAGTTCACTCCTGGCCCAGGGCGTCACCCACGACGATCCGGCCTCCTCTTCGCCTGCAAGGGTTTCAAGCCGCTCGATCCCCAGGCTCGAGGCCTCCCGGCCCGGTGTGGTGGTGGCGGGCCCCTGGCGTGGCACCCCTGCTGACTGGGCCGAACACCTGCTGGCCCTGCGCCGCTGGCAGGAGGCCAGCGGCTGGCCCGTGCTTGCCGATCCGCTTTCGGGCCTGCGGGGCCTCGAGGGGCTACATCTGATCGCCGGTTACGACCTGATCCTCAGTGATCCACCGCAGAAGCTGACGGCACCCCAGGTGCTGCGGCTGGGATCCCTGCCCGCCAGCCGTCGTCTGCAGAGCTGGCTGGAGCAGCAGGGCGGCCCCCAGGTGCTGATCAGCCCAGGCGATCCCCGCCGCCTCGATCCGCTGGGAACCGTGAATGCCGACCAGCAATGGAGCTGCGGCCTGGCCTCCTGGCTGTCCGGCCAGAGCCTCCCCTCGGCGCCGGAGGACGCCAACCTTCAGCTGGCAGAGCGATGGTCCAGAGCGGAGGCCAGAGCCCAGGCGATCCTGGATCGGGAACTGATCCAGCCTCAGGC
>JBAWXG010000114.1:0-5509 GCA_037144195.1 Synechococcus sp. ELA057 | reverse complement strand
CGCGCGCGTTGGCAGGTGCTGGAGGCGCTGATCGCCATCCCCTGGCAGCGGCCCACACTGGAGGCCAGCGATGGCCTGCATCGGGGCCGGGGGGAGGGATGCAGTTGATCGCCCGCTATCGCAACGGCGGCTATGAGGCATTGGCCGATGGGGTGATGGCCTTCTTCGAGCGCCGGACCGATCTCCAGCGTCCCGGCGTGGCCTTCGGGCCCGCTGGGGAGGCCGAACCGGCCAAGGTGTCGACCGACATCAGCCTGGTGGCGATCGACCGCAGCGACCCGGAGGCCTTTGCCCTGGCCGAGGTGATCCTGCGCGGGTTGAACGCCGGCCTGGAGCGCTACCTGCAGGAGCGGCCGCTGCTGCGGGCTTGCTGTCCGGAGCAGCAGCTGTTCGTCAACCCGATCTTCAACCTGCAGCGCTATGCCCCAGGGGAGGGCTTCAGGCGCTGGCACTGCGACTGGACGATCTCCGATGAGGCCACCGAACCGGTGCACCGCGTGCTGGCCTGGATCCTCTACTGCAATTCCCTGCCTGAGGGTGGCACCGAGTTCCACTGGCAGGGCCATCACGAGGAGGCCGAGCGCGGCAAGCTCCTGATCTTTCCTGCCGGGCCCTCGCACATCCACCGCGGCCGGGTGAACCTCGAGCACAGCAAGACCATCGCCACCGGCTGGATCAATGCCGGCAGCCGGGAGGGGTATCTCGGCAGGCTCGCCCGCAGCGCTTGAGAGGGAGGCCATGGTGACTTCGCCCTGACCTGAAGGCTGTAACAATTCCCCTGGTTCGCTTCAGGCAATCGTCCCGCTCCTGGTCTCGACCAACCCTTCTTGTCACGGCCAACCCATCTTGCGCCGTTCTCACTGGCATGGATTCCGTCACGCTGAAGGCCCTGCATCGGGCCGCTCCCCGCAAGCGCACCCTCAAGCTCCTGAAGGTGTCCCTGGTGGTGCTGATCATCCTGCTCGCCAAGGTGGCAGCCCATCACTTCGGCCTGGAGCCGATCAAGAGCAACCCGCTGTTCACCTCCCTGGTGGCCTCGACGGTCTTCCTGCTCGGCTTTCTGCTCAATGGGGTGCTCAGTGATTTCAAGGAAAGCGAGAAGCTGCCTGGTGAGCTGGCTACCAGCCTCGAGGTGCTGGCCCTTGAGATCCAGGCCATCAGTGTGCATTCACCGGGTGCCGTCGTCGCCGACTGCAGCGCCCTGATCGTTGAGCTTGGGGATTCCGTCGTTGCCTTCATGCTGGAAAGAATCAATGCCAAGGCGTTGTTCCACAAGGTGCATCAGTGTCATAAACTTGTAGTAAAGACCTCCACCTATCTGAAGGGTGAATCACCCCTCAAAGGGCGACTGATGGGCGAGATGGCCACGATCATCCGGATCATCAACCGAATCGACACGATCCGTGAAACCTCGTTCGTCCCGCTCGTCTACTGGCTTGCCTATCTCGGCACGGCGCTGCTCACCGTGGGCTTGGTGCTGATGAAGCAGGAGTCACTGGTGGAGCATCTGTTTTTCATCGCGGTGATTAGTTTTCTGCTTCTTTTCCTCATCCGCTTGATCGCGGATATCGATAATCCCTTTGGCTATTCCGACCCCGATTCGGCTGAAGATATTGCTCTCGATGTTCTGATTCAGACCATCGGGCGGTTGCGCGAGCTGCGGGACGGGGAGTCCGCTCCCGGTTGAGCCGGATCGACGCGTTGTGTCAAGGCATCTCCGCTTCGGGCCGGCGGCGGTAAATCGCTTCACAATGCAGGCATCGCGACGGCGCCAGCAGCGTGGAATCCGGGGACCCTTCAGCCAGGGCAGCCGCTGCCTCCGGCGTGCGCCCCATCCGCAGCTGGTCGCTGGCCAGCGCGTCCCATCGCTGGATCCGTTTCCGGCGTGACTGCCTGCAGGCGGCCCGCTGGCGCGCCTGGTTGCCGGTGATAGCCGGCTCCACCTTGCTGAGCGCGCTGGTACTGGCGGCTACCGCAATCCAGAGCGAGCGCTATCGCAATGATCTGATCCGTCGCTTCGCCATCGCCAGGCTTGATTTCCTGGCCAATGATCTGCTGGTGGAAACCCGGGACTGGGCCACCTGGGATGAGTCCTACAAGCATGTTCTGGGGGGCAATCCCGATTACTACGGAAACGGCAACTACAACAGGGACACCTTCCTGCGCACGCCCCAGGTCATGGTGCTCGACCGCCTGGGGCGGCCCGTGTCCACCGCCCGTTGGGATCCGCGCCTGCAGCGGATCAGCCCCCTGTCGCGTCGGGCCGAAACCGAACTTCTGGCAGTGATCCCCCAGCGTGGGCGGATGGAGCCGCGCACCTTCCTGGCCATGTTCCAGGCGCGGCCCTACCTGATGTCGGCGCAGCTGATCTCTCCCAGTGCCGCCGTCAAGCCGCCCGCCGGTCGCCTGCTGTTCATGCGTTCCCTCCTGGACGCGGACAACGCCATCTCCCGCAGCACCCTGGAGCTCAGCGCCTACCGTTTCGAGCCTGCCCGCAGCATCCCCTCAGGATTCCTGGGCCCTCTGGCGATCACCATCATTCCCAACCGCTGGCGGGGCGAGCATCCCATCCAGATCAGCCTGCTGCGGCCGGCCAGCGAGCGCATCCACGCCCTGGTGGCCTTCGCCCTGCTGCTGCTGCTCGACGCCGTCCTGGTGTTGTGGCTGTTGCTGGGCGCCTATCGCCAGAGTCGGCTGCAGCGTCTGCAGAACGCCAGGGTGCAGCAGGAGCGCAGACGGCTGAGCCGTGCCCTGCAGCGCCGCGACAGCATCGATCCGCTCACCGGCCTGCTCAACAGCCAGGGCCTGGTGGCGGCCATGACCCAGCAGGCCGCGGACCATCCCGGGTTGCAGCAGGCGCTGCTGCTGCTGGATATCCGGCGCTTCGCCCTGATCAACAACGGCCTCGGCCGCGATGTCGGCGACCGGATCCTGATGGCCTTCGGCCAGTGGCTGAAGCAGCTGATGCCGGAAGCCAGCCCGATCGCCCGCACCAGTGTGGATGTGTTCGGCTGCGCCCTGGTGGGGCCCTCCGCTGCCGCGCTGCGCAGCCGGATCGATGGCCTCGTCAGCGGCCTGCAGCAGCTCGATCTGCAGGTTGATCAGCGCACGGTGCGCCTGGCGGTGAGCGCCGGCGCCCGGCTGCTCTCCGACACCACGCCGGAAGCGGCCATGCATGAGTGCGGACTGGCGTGCGATCTGGCCAAGCAATCCGGCGTCAGGCCCTATCAGTTCTACGGGGAATCGCAGCAGACGATGAGGCGATACATCGCCATTCAGCGCCACAATCAGGATCTGATCAGTGCGCTCAACGATCAGCGCATCGTGCTGTTTGGCCAGGTGGGATGGAGGCTCAGCGAGGAGAAGCTGCCGCCCGTCTATCTGGAGTTTCTGGCCCGCATTCACGACCCCCTCAGCCAGACCTACCGCTGGAGTGAGGCCCTGGTGGAGGCGGCCACCACCTGCGGTTCCATGACGCTGCTCGACAGCCATGTGCTGCATCTGAGCTTCACCAGCATCAAGCGGCTTCTGCAGAGCCAGGGAGATCAGTCCGCGCTGGCCGAGATGGTCTATGCCATCAATCTCACCCCCGAGACTCTGCTGGCGGATGACTTCGTTTACCGGGTCGAGGCGTTGTTGCAGCAGGAGGCCCTGGACCCCCGGCGGCTGTGCTTCGAGATCACGGAACAGGCGGCCGTGCGCAATTTCGAGCTGCTTCGATCGGTGATGCGGCACATTCGCAACATCGGCATCCGCTTTTCACTGGATGATTTCGGCACCGGTATGACCTCGCTGACCTACCTGCATGATCTGCCACTCGATTATGTGAAGATCGACAAGTCGATCATCTGGCGGCTCAAGGGTGAAACCGCCAGCCGCATCACGGTGGAGTTCATCGTCAAGCTCGGCCGTGATCTGGGCTTTGATGTGATCGCTGAAGGTGTGGAGACAGCGGATCTTCTGCAGGACCTTCGCGAGCTGGGTGTGGGAATCGCCCAGGGTTACCTCACGGCGATCCCTTCGCTGTTTGATCCGCTCTCGCCGAGCGAACGCTGCACCCGCCCCGGTGCAGAGCTGCTGGGTGAACGTCGCCGTCAGCCGGCCTGATCCCGTACCGCTGCCGTTGACGGCCCCGAACTTTCCACTGGGCGCGTGACGACGAGCTCGCCCGGGCGCAGTGGTGCCTCCACGGCGGTGGCAGGGCGCTAAGCGGCATGGCGAGTCCGTCAAGGGCCCGCGACTGCGCTGGCTGGCTGGGGTCCCCCGGCCGGTCATTCAGCGAGCAGGGCGGCAAGGCCTTGCCGGAGCCGGCAGCGTTGATGTGTTGAGCAACACTTTGAACCAGGGAACCGTCCGGCCAAATTGGGTTGACAGGCGTGACACTGTTGAAGACCTCAAGCGTTCAAGTCCCCATTTCTCTGTCCCCACGCCGTCGGCGCCTTCGCAAGATTCGCAGCGTTGCGTTGCAGGTCGCCATTCTCTGTGCCGTCAAGGCCATCGCCCATTGGATGGGAATCGAGTGGCTCAGTGCCAACGCACTGTTCTCGGCACTGGTGGCCTCCACCGTGTTTCTGCTGGGCTTTCTGCTCAACGGCGTGCTGACGGATTTCAAGGAGAGTGAAAAGTTGCCAGGCGAAATCGCTACCTCCCTTGAAACGCTGAGTCTGGAGGTGCAGGCGATTCCCTCCTATAACGCCGACGCCAACATCGATCGCTCATTGGTCGCGATCTCGTCACTGGCGCAGGATATTTTGAGCTGGATCAAAGAGCAGCAGAGTACCGAGCAGATCTATGCCAACTATCGGCTCACCCATCGCGAGGTGGTGGCGGCCGCCGCCCAGATCAAGGGGGACGCCTCAACGCTGCGGGGCAGGCTGATGCAGGAGCTGGCCTCCATTCTGGTGCGCCTCAATCGCATCCGAACGATCCGTGACACCACATTCGTGCCTCTGGTCTACTGGATGGCGGACATCGCTTCGGTGCTGCTGTTTTCAGGTCTGGTGATGATGAAAACGGTCAATCTGCTCGAATCGGTCTTTTTTCTGGGCGTGATTTCTTTTCTGCTGATCCTGCTGCTGCGGCTGATCGATGACATCGACAATCCGTTCGGGTATTCAGATCTGAATTCCGCCGAGGATATTTCGATCGATCTGCTTGAAGATGTGACCATCCGTCTGGGCGATGGCCTGAAGGCCCCACCGACCTGATCGCCCTGGCCTTGCTCCGCTGAGCCGGTGGTGCCTCGCTGCGCTCAAGGCGCCGGGATGGCTGCGGCCGCTGTTTTGAGACCATGGGACCCATTAAGACCCCTGCCCTGTGACCGAGGCCGACGCCCTGCCCAAGACCTACGACCCGGCCGGCACCGAGAGCCATTGGCAGCGGGCCTGGGAGCAGGCCGGCGCCTTCCACCCGAAACCTGCGGCGGAGGGCGAACCCTTCTCCATCGTGATCCCACCGCCGAACGTGACCGGCAGCCTGCACATGGGCCATGCCTTCAACACGGCCCTGA
>JBAWXG010000113.1:0-5755 GCA_037144195.1 Synechococcus sp. ELA057 | reverse complement strand
CAGGCTGGGGTGGATGGCTGCGGTCAGCCAACAGTTGGAGGCCATGCAGGGGCAGGGTGCTGGCGTTCCACTGGAAGCGCCTGGGGGTGCCCGCCAGCTCGAGATGCCCCCGATCGCGCTCCAGTCGCAGTTCGGTCGGAATCCAGCGTGACGTCAGCCGCGCTGTGATCCGTCCGGGCAGGCCGCCAGCTGCTGAGGCGAGCTGCAGTCGTGCACCACCCTGCGGGCTCCCCAGCAGGTGACCCTGCCAGTGTTCCTGGAGCTGCAGGGGACCAGCCCCTGGATCCCGCAGGCTCAGTTCCAGATCGGGCACCGGAGCCGTCAGCGGCCCCCGCAGCCAGCCCCGGGCATCGAGCGCACCATGCAGGCGGGTCCCCACCAGCCATTCGAGGCTGGAGAGGGGCAGATCGCGCAGCTCGATCCAGGCCTGCAGCGGCCCGCTGTTGAGCCCCTTGCGTCCGAAGGTCAGGGGCAATGTCGCCCGTGCCTGCAGCCTGCCGGCCTGGAAGCGTTCCAGGGTCAGCAGCCCCTGCTTCCAGCTCGCCTCCGCCTGCCAGGGGCCAAGCAGCGGATGGGCGGCCTGACGGGTGCCGATCAGAACAAGGTGCGGTGTTGTCACCGGGCCTCTGAGCCGGAATCCACCGCTGATCGGCGCGTTCCCCAGCCAGGTCGGCGTGGTGCGGCCGCGCAGCACCTGCCGCGGTGCCAGGCGCCACCAACCCTGCAGAGCCAGATCGGGCCCGATGGTTCCTTGAGCGACAAGGCGCGAAGCCCCGCTGGCCAGCTCCAGCTGCTCGGCCTGCAGGCCAGCGCCGCCGAGACGGCCACGCAGATTGGCGTCGATCGGCCGGTTCCAGGCCTTGAGCTCAGGCGGTGGCAGCGCTGTGATCCTGGCCTGGAAGCTCCGATCGGCCCGGAGGCTGCCGCCGATCTGGCCGCGCCAGCTGCCGAACTGCCATGGGCTCTGATCGAGCTGCAGGCGGGTGCCCTGGCAACGCAATGGCAACCGCTGGCTGGTGATGGCCTGCCCCAGTCCGCGGCGCAGCAGTCGGACGTCCTGAAGGCTCAGGTCTCCCTGGCAGCCGAGATGGCCCTGGTGCAGGGTCAATTGCAGCTGGCCGCGGGCCTGCCCCTGCAGCTGCAGACCTGCGGGCAGCAGCGGTCGAATGGCCTGCAGCGACAGCTGGCGTGGTCGGATGTCCAGCTGCCACTGCTGATCGCGCCACTCGCCACGGCCGTTGAGCGTGACGCCGCCGGAAACACCGGGGCTCCAGGCCCGGAGCGCAGCATCCAACCGATGGGCCCGGGGAGTCAGGTTCACCTGCCCAGCCAGCAACCAGCGCAGCGCTGTTGCTGATCCTGCGGAGCGGTGCAGGCGCAGCTGCAGGGGATCGCGCAGCCTGAAGCGATAGGCGATCGGCGGCAGCGTGCCGCCGGGGGGCAGGGGCGGCAGAACCCAGACCCGCCCCTGGGCATTCGGGCGCAGATCCAACTGGGCACCGCTGAAGCGCAGGTCAACGATCAGGGAGCGTCGCGCCAGGCTGGCGATGGGATCGACGCTCACCTCCACGGCTTGCACGGAGGCTGTGGTGCCCTCCGCCACGCCGCCGGCGATGTGGCCGCTGCCCAGCCGCACGCCGCCGAAGCCGATGCCCTCGTAGGCACCGAGCCGCAGCCGATGCCCCAGCAACCGTGTCAATTGCCATTCCAGATGGGGCCGCCAGACGTCGTAGCCCCGGCGCAGCAGCTGATCGCCCAGCACCAGGCCGCCGGCGATCACCAGGCCACCGGCGAGAACAATCGAGCCTGGAAAATGGCTCAGCTGCGTTCGTCGATTTCGCTCTGGCTGGGGGGCCTGGATGGCGCCACGACCTGCCGATGGATCAGAAGGCGGAGAGACCGAGGATGTGGAGCGCCGCACCAGCCGGGTCAGCCACGCTCTGGGCAGCCATCCCATCCGCCCGCTCAGCCCTCGTCCCTCTTCACCGCAATAGTAGGGGGGTCCACAAGTCCTCCAGGACCTCAATGAACGCAGATCCGTTGCTGTTTCAGGCCGGTCAGTGGCTTGGTGCTGCCAGTGGTGTGCTGGCCCTGCTGACCCTGGGTGGTTTTCTGCAGCGCTGGGGGATCCGCTTCCGGCTGGTGGGGGTGACGAGCTTCACGGCCCTGCTGGCTGTCTCCTGCCTCGCCTTCGCGATCAGCTACACCCCCAGGGTCTCCGTTCCCGGTGCCGTGGTGGCGCCGGTGGTCTACGACGGAGGCGCCGAACTGGTCATCGCGGCTGCCCCTGAAGGGCTGGCGCCCGAGGCCTATGGCCCCACGGCGCTCCAGGTGGCCAGCAATCTGCGCGGCGGTGGACGCACCGCAGTCGATGGGCGCGTCATCGTCCGGCTGCGACGCATCGAAGCCCTGAGCGATGGCGCTGCCCGGCCGGTGGTGCTGGCGGAGGCGGAACGCGATCTGGTCAGCGGTCAGGTCGTTCTGCGTCCGTGACGGGCGAATCGTTTCAGCTGCCGCGCCATTTTCAGGCGGAGCAACGCCAGCTGCAGGCCAGTGGCCTGGCCTCCTGGGCCGCACTCACGCGCCTCAGCGACGGGGATCTGCGCCAGCTGGCCGCCATGGGCGATGCCAGTGAGGCCAGGCTGAAGCGCCTGCGGCAGCAGGCCCTGCTGATGACGGAGGCGGGCCTTGAGGCCTCCGAGGCCTCGTTGTTGCTCTATGCCGGTATCCCCAGCCGTCAGGCCCTGGCAGAGGCGAACCCCGGGATGCTGCATCGCCAGCTGCTGCGCGTTCACCGCCAGCTGCTCGGTCGGGCCGCCCCAACGCTGGAGCTGGCCGTTGTTGTCGCCTGGATCCAGCGGGCCCGTTCAGCGGCAGGTTCCGGTCGCTCGGGAAACTGACCCTGCAGTGGCGCCGTGTTCGCGCATCGGACCCTGGAATAGTGAGAACAATGTGATCGGTTATGTCGCCTCGATCCGATCTCGCACAGTCCGTACCGCGTCGTTCATCGTCCGGCACAACCCTCCGGCGTCCGCCCGCGGCGACGGCTTTTGTGGGTTCCCACAACACAGTGGCCTGCTTTGCGGCGGCCTTCACGCTGCTTCTGGCTCCTGTCGCCTGGATCGGCCCTGCGCTTGCAGCCTCACCCCTGCTCGATTCCGTCAAGCAGAATCCTGCACTGGCTAAGCAGATGTGCAGCAGCTTCAAACAGCTCAATGCGGAAGGAAAATCCGCCACCTCGAAACAATCGCTGGCTGCCGTAGCAGCCGCCCAGGGCCTCAGCACCACCGATGCCGAAATCCTCGTCACCTATGTGATCGGGCTGCATTGTCCCGACGTGCGTTGAACCTCCCGATCCGCATCGCTGGTGTCTGATGCCGTACCAGGATCTGTGGATGCCATGCCGCGATGGCATCGCGCTGGCGACCCGCATCTGGAGACCTGACGGCAAGGGTCCCTGGCCGGTGCTGTTGATGCGCCAGCCCTATGGGCGGGCGATCGCTTCCACCGTCACCTATGCCCACCCCAGCTGGTACGCCGATCGGGGGTTTCTGGTGGCTGTGCAGGACGTGCGCGGTCGTGGGGATTCCCAGGGTGAGTTCGCCGGCTTTGCTCAGGAGGCCTCCGATGGTGCGGATGCCGTCCGCTGGTGCCGGAGGCTGGATGGAGCCAGTGGCCGCGTGGGCACCTATGGCTTCTCCTATCAGGGCTTCACCCAGCTGCTGGGGGAAGCCAGCGCTGAGGCTGAGCCGGGCTCGCTGGATGACCCCCTGCCCGATTGCCTGGCCCCGGCCATGTGCGGCCTCGATGAGCGGCTCAACTGGGCCAGTGAGGGTGGAGCGCACTGGTGGAGCCTCGGCCTGGGCTGGGCGCTGCAGCTGGCGGCCCAGGGCGCTCAGCGCCGTGGTGATGCCGAGGGCTGGAGGGAGATCCGCCGCAGCCTCGAGAGCGGCACCTATCTGCATGACGGCATGGAGCTGCTGCGCCGCCATGATCCCGATGGCATGGGGTTCGGCTGGCTGCAGCGCGATCCGCGGTGTCCCGAAGGCTGGCAGGTGCATCCCCTTCCGGTCGCGCTGCTGCACAGGCCCATGCTGCTGATCGGCGGCTGGCATGACCCCCACCTGCTTGGCGTGATCGATCTGGCGGAGCGGTCCCTGTCCTCCGGAGGTCATCCCTCCCTGTGCATCGGTGCCTGGAGCCATCTCGACTGGCGCGGCGGGATCGATCGGTTGCAGCTGGCCTTCTTCCGCCGCCATCTGCTCGGGGAGGACCCAGGTGCAGGCAAGGCTGAAGCGGGATCCAGCTCCACCCCTGAGGATCTCCGGCCAGCCTCCCTGGCATTTGAGTGCCCCCGCTCCGGCAGCTGGAGAACGGTTTCCATGCTTCCTCCGCCGGCCGGCGCCGCAGGCGCTCTCAACGACACGGGCGCTCTCCACAAAGCAGCGGCGGGCCCTTGGTGGCTCTCGTCGGAGGGGCTGGCAGCCATCTCTGCCGAGGAAGGGTCGCTGCTGACTTCGCCGGGCCCATGTGCTTCCGGCCTCACCCTGGTGCACGATCCCTGGCGGCCCGTGCCCTCCCGTGGCGGTCACCTGGGCCGGGATCCCGGTCTTTGCGAACGCGCGGATCTGGATCGCCGCGCCGATGTGGCCGTTTTCCAGACAGCACCGCTGGAGACCCCCATCAGCCTGTTTGGGAGTCCGCGGCTGCAGATCGCGGCAGCGGCGGATCAGCCCGGCTTCGATCTCTGGGCCGCCCTGTCGGTGGTGCGCTCCGATGGCACCGTGCTGCAACTTTCCACGGGTGTGCTGCGGTCGCTGGGAGAGGAGGCTTTGCCGCTTCAGCCACGCCTGCTGCGGCTTCAGCCCACCGCGATCAGCCTGGCCGCCGGAGAACGGTTGCGGTTGTCCCTGGCGGGCAGCGCCTGGCCGGCGATCGCGGTGAACCCAGGAACTGGCAGCCTGCCTCGGGGCGGCAGTGCCATGGATCATCGGGTGATCAGCATCGCGCTGGATCCGGGTTCTGCCCGCCTCTGGTTTGAGCCGCTGCTTGGGGCAAACTGAGCCGACCTGCACCGGCGGCACCGCCGCGGTCTCCTCCATGCCCCGCCTGCTTCTGCATCGCTGGTTCCCCGCTGCTCTGTTGCCTCTGGCACTCGCCGCCACCACGGCCGCCCTGCCCCTGGCATCGGTGATGCCGGCCAGGGCGCAGGCCGCTGCATCCGGCGCCCAGCCCACGGCGGCGCAGTCGGAGCAGAACGCCCGCCAGGCGGCCGATCGCATCTTCACCGCCGTGCGCGAGAAGGATGCCAATGCCTATTACGCCCTGCTGGGCCCCGATCCCCAGCGGGTCAGCAGCCCGTCGATGGTCGCCCAATCGCTCGCGGGGCTGCCCAAGCTGTTGAGCTGGAGGATCGTTTCGGTGGAGCCCGGCGTCGAGACCAGCAGTGTCTCGGCCCTGGTCCAGACCAGTGCGGGGCCCCGGGAGGTGTTGCTGGTGCTTGATGGCCAGGGCCGCATGACCGGTTATCACGTCAACGCCAGCGATCAGAAGGCGGTGGATGTGGTGCAGCGCTTCATCACGGCCCTCAGCCAGGGCCAGTTCGTAAGTGCCAGCAGCTATCTCAGCCCCCAACTGCAGGAGCAGATCTCCCAGCCGGCGCTGCAGAAGAAATGGCTCACACTGCAGCTGCGCACCGGCAACTTCGTCAAGGTGCGCAAGCTCTGGCGCGCGGAGAGCAACGGCCTG
Source organism: Synechococcus sp. ELA057 (assembly GCA_037144195.1). Lineage (GTDB taxonomy): Bacteria > Cyanobacteriota > Cyanobacteriia > PCC-6307 > Cyanobiaceae > Cyanobium. The sequence goes on along the minus strand of JBAWXG010000113.1, from coordinate 7 downwards.
ATGAAGC
>JBAWXG010000112.1:0-5770 GCA_037144195.1 Synechococcus sp. ELA057 | reverse complement strand
CGCCTTGGTCGGTCTGCCTCGATCCCATTGCCATGATCACGTCGCCATGTTCGCCGCGATGGCCATGACCGCTGTGCCGAGCCCGTACGGGTTGATGGGCATGGTCGAGATGTTTTGGGATGGCAGCCGATGAGCTACCGCCATTCGATTGAGGACGGTCGTATCTCCTTTGCCCATTTGATCCGGGTCTGGCATGCCCGCAATGGCTGGTCCCACCGGATCCTGCCTGGCCTCGCAGAGGCTCTGGACCTCGGCCGTGTGCATAACTCCCAGCTGTCGATGCTGCGCAACGGCAAGCTGGCCTCCCCGGGGCCGGAGGTGTTTCTTGCCCTCGGTGGCATCAACCTCTGGCTCGCGGGCGAAGCCCCCGGCGGCCGGTTGCCGGCCGATCGCGCGGCCAGCCTTCTGGCGGGCCACCCTGAATTGATCGAAGCCCTGCAGTCCTCGGCGCTGCCTGTCTGTGATGCCGAGGGCCGGGTGCTGGGTTGTGGCGATCTGCTGGAGGTGTTCGTGGGGCTGCAGGCGGCTCCGCCGGCCTTCGATCTGCGGATTGATGAGAGCGAGGCCAGTGCCCTCTCTGGTGCTCTGGCCGTGCTGCTCACAGCGGGCAGACCCTGGCGTCAGTGCCGCGAGCAGGTGCTGGCGGCCTATCCCGTGGCCCGGCGTCAGCGGCGTGAGCGCTTTGCCGAAGTGATGGCCGGCCAGCGGGATTACAGCGCCGCTGAGCTCGATGCCGAGCTCGCGGATCTGCGCCACACCCTGGCCCAGCTCAGCGCCGCTCCTGAGGCTGAGTTCAGCCCGGATCAGTTTCTGGCCCTGCTCCGCAGGCAGGCCGCTGCTGAAAACGGTCCTGCTGCAGTGAGCGGCGGCGATCTGAGTGAGGCGATCCGTCGCCGGCTTCAAGGCCGGAGTGGGCCTGCCGCCTGAGCGGACTCAGGGGAGCGGGGCCAGCCGCAGCCGCCGCACGAGGCCGAGGGCGCGGAGCAGCCGGATGTGCTGCCAGGTGATGTCGAATTCAAACCAGCGCAGACCGTGGCGGGCGCTCGCGGGATGGGCGTGATGGTTGTTGTGCCAGCCCTCGCCGAAGCTGAGAATCGCCACCCACCAGCAGTTGCGGGAGAGGTCCGGGCAGTCGAAGTTGCGATAGCCGAAGGCGTGGGTGGCGGAGTTCACCAGCCAGGTGACGTGATAGACGAGCACCAGCCGCAGGGGGATGCCCCACAGCACCAGGCCCAGCCCGCCTCCAGGCACGCCGGCGGATTCGCCATAGGCGTAGAGCATCAGGCCCAGGGGGATCTGCAGCAGCAGGAACCAGCGGTCGAGCCAGCGGTAGAAGGGATCGCGCTCCAGGTCACCGGTGAAGCGATGGATCTCCCGCAGGGCGGGGATGTCGTGCAGCATCCATTCGCTGTGGGACCACCACAGGCCCCGGGCAGCATCGTGGTGGTCGTTGGGCTGGTCGGAGAACAGATGGTGGTGGCGGTGCAGCCCCACCCACTCGATCGGGCCGCTCTGGCAGGCCAGGGTGCCCATCAGCACGAGCAGCCGCTCCAGCCAGCGCGTGGTCTCAAAGCCGCGGTGGGCCACCAGCCGGTGCAGTCCCAGGGTGACGCCCAGCACGGTCACCCAGTAGAGGGCCAGCAGCACCAGCACCCCCTGCCAGCTGCGGTAGGCCGGCAACAGGGCTGCCACCGCACCCACGTGGATCAGCAGCATGAAACCGGTGGTGCCGAGCTTGAGCTTGCGCTGGCGCGCAGGCAGGGGCTGGCGCCGCTGCGTCAGCCCTTCCCGCAGCGCCCGCTCGCGCCGCACGGAGGGGGCTGACTGAAGGGGGGCTCCGGGGTGGGGATCGGCTCCGATCGCGTCGAGGCAGTCCAGTGGCTCTGATTCCAGGGTGGTGACGCAGGAATCTACCCAGGGGACTGCCGCTGTTCTGGCGGCTGGCGTCCGGGGCGCGGGCACGATGGTCTCAGCCGGATCGCCTGCTCTGACCATCCACGCCCCCGATTCGGAGTCGCTTCTGCCGTCCTGCTCCAAGCCTGCGCCATCGGATGGCCCGGCCGGCGAGCGTGTGGCGGCAGCGCTGGCTGCGATCGCGCCCCAGGCGGCACGGCGCACGGCTTCGGTGCGTGATCGGCTGCAGCGGGTGCTGGAGGCCTTTGCAGCAGAGCGGGTGGGCACCCATCACTTCGCCGGGGTCAGCGGCTACGGCCATGGTGATCTCGGCCGGGAGACCCTCGATCGGGTGTTCGCGCGTGTGCTGCAGGCGGAGGCTGCGGCCGTTCGCCTGCAGTTCGTCAGCGGCACCCATGCGATCGCCGCCGCTCTGTTCGGTGTGCTGCGGCCCGGTGATCGGCTGCTGTCGCTCACCGGCCGTCCCTACGACACCCTCGAGGAGGTGATCGGACTGCGCGGGAAGGGCCAGGGATCGCTGGCGGAGTTCGGCATCCGTTACGACGAGCTGCCGCTCACGGCCGCCGGGGCGGTGGACAGCGGCCGGCTGGAGGAGGCTCTGGCTCCGGCGACTCGGATGGTGCTGATCCAGCGCAGTTGCGGGTACAGCTGGCGGCCTTCGCTGAGCATCGATGAGATCGGGGCGCTGGTGGAGCGGGTCAGGGCGATCCGCCCCGGCTGTCTGGTCTTTGTCGACAACTGCTACGGCGAGCTGGTGGAGGAGCGCGAACCCACGGCGGTGGGCGCCGATCTGATCGCCGGCTCCCTGATCAAGAATCTGGGGGGCACCATCGCCCCCGGTGGGGGCTATGTGGCCGGCAGGGCCGAGCTGGTGGAGCAGGCCTGCTGCCGGCTCACCGCCCCCGGCATCGGCAGCGAGGGGGGCAGCAGTTTCGATCTCAACCGTCTGCTGTACCAGGGGTTGTTTCTGGCGCCCCAGATGGTGGCGGAGGCCCTGATCGGGGCGGAGCTGGTGGCGCGGGTCTTCCACGATCTCGGCGTGGCGGTGAACCCTCTGCCAGGCGCGGCCCGCAGCGATCTGATCCAGGCGGTGCGCCTGGGGGCAGCCGCGCCGCTGCAGGAGGTGTGCCGGGCCTTCCAGGCCTGTTCACCGGTGGGGGCCTACCTCGATCCGGTGCCGGCGCCGATGCCCGGCTATGCCACGGAGCTGGTGATGGCGGGAGGCACCTTCATCGACGGCAGCACCAGCGAATTCTCCGCCGATGGCCCGCTGCGGGAGCCCTATGTCCTCTATGTGCAGGGGGGCACCCACCACGGCCATGTGGCGCTGGCGCTGGAGCGGGCCCTTGAGGCTCTGGAGCGGATCGGTTGGAGCCCCGAGATGGCCCACGGCTGACAGCGGTGCGGCTCTGACGCTGCGGAAGCGACTCGATAGGCTGCGGCAATCGCAGCAAGGTCATGGCGCTCACCTTCCCCGACGACTGCCGCTACGCCGACAGTCATGAATACGTGCGCCCTCAGGGCGAGAGCCTGCGGGTCGGCATCAGCGCCTTTGCTGTCGATCAGCTCGGCGACATCGTGTTTGTCGAGTTGCCGGCCGTGGGCAGCACGATCACGGCCGGGCAGAGCTTCGGCAGCGTCGAATCGGTCAAGGCCGTCGAGGAACTGGTGGCGCCTGTGAGCGGTGTGGTGGAGGTGCGCAACGAGGACGTGCTCAACAGCCCGGAGACCCTGCAGAACGATCCCTACGGCGAGGGCTGGCTGCTGCTGGTGCGCCCCAGCGATCCCGCCGCGGCTGAGGCCCTGATGGATGCCGCCACCTACAGCGCCAAGGTCGAAGGTCACTGACCGCCCAGCACCCCGAGCCGGCCACCGCCGTAGCCCGCCCGATCCCGCACCTGGCTGCACCACTCCCTGTTGTCCAGATACCAGCGCACCGTCGCCTCCAGGCCGGCATCAAGGCTGTGGCGGGGCTGCCAGCCCAGTTCGCTGCTGATGCGGCTGGGATCGATCGCGTAGCGGCGGTCGTGGCCGGGGCGATCCTGCACGGGGGTGATCAGCCGTGCGTGGGGGGCATCGCCAGGGATCAGCTGATCCAGCAGGGTGCAGATGGCCTCCACCACCTGCTTGTTGCTCCGCTCCCCGTGGCCGCCGACGCAGTAGCTGCGGCCCAGCTGTCCCTGGGTGGCGGCCAGCAGCAGGGCGTCCACGTGATCCTCTACATACAGCCAGTCGCGCACGTTGGCGCCATCGCCGTAGAGGGGGATCGGCTCGCCGGAGACGGCCTTGAGGATCACCACCGGGATCAGCTTCTCGGGGAACTGCCAGGGCCCGTAGTTGTTGGAGCAGTTGGTGAGCACCACCGGCAGGCCGTAGGTGTGGTGCCAGGCGCTCACCAGGTGATCGCTGGCGGCCTTGCTGGCGGAATAGGGGCTGCGTGGGTCGTAGGGGGTGGTCTCCGAGAAGCGGCCCGTCGGCCCCAGGGAGCCGAACACCTCATCGGTGGAGATGTGATGGAAGCGGAAACCGGCCCGGCGCTCCTCCGGTAGCCGCTCCCAGTGGGCCCGCACCGCCTGCAGCAGCTGGAAGGTGCCGGACACGTTGCTGTCGATGAAGGCGGAGGGGCCCTCGATCGAGCGGTCTACGTGGCTTTCAGCCGCCAGGTGCATCACCAGATCGGGATCGGCCTGCTGCACCGCCGCGGCGGTGGCTGCCGCATCGGTGAGATCCACCCGCAGCAGGGTGTGGCGTTCCGCGGCCTGGGGCAGGGCCTCGATGCTGGCCAGATCGCTGGCGTAGCCGATCTTGTCGAGGTTGAACACCTGCGCCGTGCTGTCTGCCAGCAGGCGCCTGACCACGGCACCGCCGATGAAGCCGGCGCCTCCGGTCACCAGGATGCGGCGGCGGTCAGCGAGGAGGTCGGCAACGGAACGCATCGGAAAACCTCTGGGATGAAGCGGCGGGATCGGGAATGGACGGGGGTGGTCGGCGCTGAGGGGGGGGATCAGCCGCTGGCGGCGAGCAGCCGCCGCAGCGCCTGACGCCAGTGCAGCGGCTCCAGCTCCAGCAGCTGGCGGCTCTGGCTGCAATCCAGCAGCGAGTAGTTGGGCCGCCGGGCCGGCGTGGGGTAGTCAGCCGTGGTGATCGGCCGTACATCCGCGGCCTGCTGCAGCAGGCCCAGCTCCACAGCCAGCTCGCCGATGGCGACGGCCACGTCGTACCAGCTGGCGGCACCGGCATCGCTCCAGTGCAGAACCGGCTGCTGCGGTTGGCGCGCGATCGCCCGCCAGCAGGCGGCCGCCAGGGTGCTGGTGCTGGTGGGGCAGCCCACCTGATCGGCCACCACCGCCAGAGGGTTGCCGGCGGCGGCGCGCTCGCGGTGCAGCCGCAGCATGGTGAGGGCGAAGTTGCGGCCCACGGGCCCCATCACCCAGCTGGTGCGCAGGATCAGCCCGCGGCCATCGCCAGCCAGCAGTTGCTCCACCGCTTCCTCACCCGCGGCCTTGCTGGCGCCATAGACCCCCAGCGGATCCCTCGGTTGCTTAGGCCGGTAGGGGTGTCCCTGCTGGCCGTTGAAGACGAAATCGGTGCTCACCTGCAGCAGCCGCCCACCCGTCTGCAGAAGAGCCTCCGCGAAGGCCCGCGGGGCGCTGCCATTCACCGCAAAGGCCAGTTCCGGTTCGCTCTCCGCCCTGTCCACGGCCGTGTAGGCGCCGCCATTGAGCACCCAGTCGGGCCGGTGCTTCCGCACCGCATCGCGGCAGGCATCGGCATCGGCAAGATCCAGAGCCAGCAGCCCATCGCCCTCAGCGGTGCTGCCAGAGCGGCTGGTGGCGAGCAGCTCAATGCCAGGGGG
>JBAWXG010000111.1:0-5888 GCA_037144195.1 Synechococcus sp. ELA057 | reverse complement strand
CCAAACAACAGCCTTCTCTGGCAAAGCCGGTAGCCCCGGAACGATCGACCTAGCCTTGGCCGGCCGACTCCACCACCATGGCCGACCCAAGCGGTTCCGAGAATTCGATGGCGATTCTGGTGTCCGGAATCCTGGTGATGGGTGGGATCGCCGTCTTCATCGGCTGGGGGCTCACCCATGCCTATCCGGGCGGCTGAATCTCGGCCGGGCCACGTGTCGCCAGCAGGGCCCGCGCCTGCTCCGCATCAGCCCCGATCGCGGCGCTGAGATCCTGCAGGGAGTCGAACCGCTGCTGGCCGCGCAGCAAGCGCACCGGCTCCACCGTGAGCTGCGCGCCCGCCAGATCCAGGGAGCGATCGAGCAGATGCACCTCCACAGCCGAAGGGGCCGTGGGATCCACCGTGGGCTGGGGGCCCAGATTCATCACCGCCGCCAGCGCCTGCCCGGATCGCGCCGGCGCGGCGGCACCGGGGAGCGAACACCAGGCCCAGGCGGCATAGACACCCTGCTGCGGCATGAACTTGCGGGCATCGACCCGCAGGTTGGCCGTGGGCCAGCCGAGCCCTTTGCCCAGGCCCCGCCCCGCCACCACCGTGCCGCTGAAGCGATAGGGCCGTTGCAGCAGCCGCAGCGCCTCATCGATCTCTCCGGCGGCCAGGGCCTGACGGATTCGGCTGCTGCTCACCCGCACGCCGCCGTCATGCAGGGTGGGGAGCACGGAGACCGTCACCCCATGGCCGGCGGCGATCCGCTGCAGATCGCCGCCGTCACCGCGGCGCCCCGCCCCGAAGCGGAAGTTCTCGCCGACAGCCACGCTGCGGGCCCCCAGCTGCCGCACCAGCACCTGCTCAACGAAGGCCTCAGGGCTGAGAGCCGCCAGGTCCCGATTGAACGGCACCAACACCAACTGGGCAACGCCGAGAGGCTCGAGCAGCTCCAGTTTCTCCTCAGGCAGATCGAGCCGCAGGCGGCTCTCCCCGTGCAACACCTCCCGCGGATGGGGCCAGAAGCTCACCACCGTGGGCACCGCGTCGCCCGGGTCGGCGGTGATGGCTGCGATCACGCGGCGGTGCCCCTGATGCAGCCCATCGAAGGTGCCCAGGGCGATGGCGGTGGGGCGCAGGGCGTCGTGGGGATCGTGGAGCGGGATCAACGACGCGGGGCTCGCCTCTCTGATCTTCCCATGGCAAGTTGGGGCGCCCATGGCCGCCGCTTCAGCGGAGGCCATATGGCTCTTCGCACCGCCGCCTGGCTGACCGCATGGCAGACCGTCTGGACCTGCAGCTGATCTCCGCCGCCGTGCGCCGCATGGGCTGGATCCGTCTCTGGGCCCAGGTGGTGATGGCGGTGGTGGTCTTGGGGGTGCTGCTGTTCAACAACATCGGCGGGCGCCTGGCGGCCAACTCGGCCAGGGCTCTAGGCCTGGGCCCAGGCATCTCGCTCACGACCCTGGCCTTCTTCCTGCTGCTCTGGTCCATCTGGCAGAGCGGCCTGCTGATCCGCTGCGGCAGGGCTCTGGCCAGCCCGGCACGGCCCAGCAAGGGCGAAACGGCCCGACTGATCAAGCGTGGTGCGCTGGCCGATCTGGTCGGCGTCACCCTGGCGGTGATCGGCTACCAGGCGATGGCGGGCAGCCTGTTCGTCCAGGCCTCGCAACAGGTTCCGGGCTTCTTCGGCGCCCAGATTCAGCAGGCTCCCGGGGTGGCCGGACGGGTGATCGGCCTGCCGATCACGTCGATCGAGATGCTCTCGGTGCTGAGCAACACCCAGGTGCTGTTCGCCCATCTGATCGGCCTGTGGATCAGCCTCTGGCTGTTGCAGCGGGTGCACCGCCGCACCTGAGCAACCTGCGCAGACCTGGGATGCATCCGGTGATCAGCCTGCGGTTCTCGGCTTCAGCCCGGGAGCGAGCGCATCGGCAGCAGGCAATCCCATGCTCGGACCGCGCCAGAACAGTTCCGGCTGCAGCGGTGAGAGGGCTGCGCCGCCCGCCTCGATCCAGGCCACATCCACCGGCCAGTCAGCCGGACCCGCCACAGGGGCCTCCAGATCGTTGACCACCTCGCCAGCCAGCCAGTAGTAGGTACGGCCCCGCGGATCCACCCGCTGGTCGAACTGATCCACATAGCGGCGTTGGCCGGTGCGACACCAGCGCAGCGGGCCGATGGCCTCCGCCGGCAGGGGAGGCACGTTGAGATTGAGCAGCAGGCCCTCGGGCCAGCCCGCCCTGTGCATTCCCTCGGCCACATCCAGAGCCAGCGCTGCCGCCGGGCCGAAGGCACGCCAACGAAAATCGGCACTGCTCACCGCCAGGGCGGGCAGCCCCTCGATGGTGCCCTCCATCGCCGCGGCCACGGTGCCGGAGTAGAGCACATCGGTGCCCAGGTTCGGGCCGTGGTTGACGCCGGAGAGCACCAGATCAGGCGGTTCCGGCAACAGCTCGAACAGGGCGAGCTTGACGCAATCGGAGGGGTTGCCGCTGCAGGCCCAGGCCGTCACCCCCGGGGCGAACAGCTCGTCGGCCCGCTGGGCCCGCAGCGGTGTCTGCAGGGTGAGGCCATGACCGGTGGCGGAGCGCTCCTGGTCGGGGCAGACCACGATGACCTGATGCCCACGACCGTTGGCTTCGGCCGCCAGGGCCTGAATGCCGCCCGCGAACACCCCGTCGTCGTTGCTGATCAGGATGCGGAGCGGTGGCATGTGCTGGATCGGGAAGGCACCCACGAAAGCTAGGTCTCCAGGGCGGCTGCCTACAGTCGCGTCCTGCCATGCCGACTCTCCCTTGAGCGCCCCAGCCGCCAGCCTGCAGGACCTCACCCATCAACTGGAGGCGCTGGAGCAGGAGGCCGCCGGCGCGATCGCCGCCGCCGGCGGCGCCGCCGAGCTCGAGGAGCTGCGGGTGGGGCTCCTGGGCAAGAAGGGCCGCCTCTCCACCGTGCTGGGGGCCATGGGCCGGCTCTCAGCCGAGGACAGGCCCCTTGTGGGCCAACGGGCCAACGTGCTCAAGGAGCAACTGCAGGCCCTGCTGGGCGAGCGGCTGGAGAGCCTGCGGCAGGCGGCGCTGAGCGAGCGGCTGGACCGCGAGCGGCTCGACGTGACAGCTCCCTGCCGCTACGTGCCACCGGGCCACCGCCACCCCCTGATCACCACCACCGAGGAGATCGTCGACATCTTCATGGGCCTCGGCTACCGCGTTTCTGAGGGGCCCGAGATCGAGACCGATCACTACAACTTCACCGCCCTCAACATCCCTCCGCACCACCCTGCCAGGGACATGCAGGACACCTTCTACCTGCACCCAGCCGCGGATGGCAGCGAGCGCCTGCTGCGCACCCACACCTCGCCGGTGCAGATCCGGCATCTGGAGGCCAATCCACCACCGGTGCGGGTGGTGGCCCCAGGCCGTGTGTTCCGCCGTGACGCCGTCGACGCCACCCACTCACCGGTGTTCCATCAGGTGGAGGTCCTGGCCCTCGACGAGGGTCTCGACTTCAGCCATCTGCGCGGCACGGTGATGGCCTTTCTCAAGCAGTTCTTCGGGGATCTGCCGGTGCGGTTCCGTGCCAGCTACTTCCCCTTCACCGAACCCTCGGCCGAAGTCGATGTGCAGTGGCGCGGCCGCTGGCTGGAGGTGATGGGCTGCGGCATGGTCGATCCGGCGGTGCTGGAGGGGCTGGGGATCGACCCGGAGCGCTGGAGCGGCTTCGCCGCCGGCCTCGGCGTGGAGCGCTTCTGCATGGTGCGCCACGGGATTGATGACATCCGCCGGCTGTACACCAGCGATCTGCGCTTCCTGGAGCAGTTCTGAGCCCCCGTTCAGCGGAACCATCAGAGCCTCCCCATAGACTTGTGCCTTGCTGACGCAGGTCATCGGTGCCACGCGCCGGACTGTCGGAGCTCCCGGCGGAGCCCCATACAGCCCAGTCCGTCCGCCGGGTGGGGCTGATCATCAACGATGGCAAGCCGCTGGCACTGGCCACGGCGGAGCGCATCGAGACCCGCCTGCGGCAGGCCGGATTGCAGACGCTGCGCGCCAGCAGCGCCAACGGCGTGGTGGGCTTCGCCAACCCGGATCAACACCTGCGCAGCCGCGGCTACAGCGCCTGCGTGCCCCCTGGCTTCGACCGTCAGATAAATCTGGCGATCGTGCTCGGTGGCGATGGCACCGTGCTCTCGGCAGCCCGGATGACCGCACCGGTCGGGGTGCCGATCCTGACGATCAACACGGGCCATCTCGGGTTCCTGGCGGAGGCCTACCTGCGCGATCTCGATCGGGCTCTGGCCCAGGTGATCGCAGGGGAGTGGACGGTCGAGGAGCGCACCATGCTGGTGGTGAGCGTGATGCGGGGGGAACAGCGCCGCTGGGAGGTGCTCTGCCTCAACGAGATGGCCCTGCACCGCGAGCCGCTCACCTCGATGTGTCACTTCGAAATCGCCATCGGCCGCCATGCCCCGGTGGACATCGCCGCCGACGGCGTCATCCTCTCCACCCCCACCGGCTCCACCGCTTACGCCCTCTCCGCCGGAGGCCCCGTGATCACACCCGACTGCCCGGTGCTGCAGCTCACCCCGATCGCGCCCCATTCACTGGCCTCCCGCGCCCTGGTGTTCAGCGACCGGGAGCCGGTGACGGTGTTCCCGGCCACGCCGGAGCGGCTGATGATGGTGGTGGATGGCAGCGCCGGCTGTTACGTCTGGCCGGAGGACCGGGTGCTGGTGCGCCGCAGCGATGAACCGGTGCGCTTCGTCCGCCTGGCGGATCATGAGTTCTTCCAGGTGCTGCGCAACAAGCTCGGCTGGGGCCTGCCCCATGTGGCCAAACCCGGCAATGGCCTCAGCAACGACGAGATCCAGCCATGACCCCGGCTGTGCTGCTGGTGGGGGGAACGGCCGAAGCCCTGGCACCCCGGCTGGAGATCTCCGGCTACAGCACCCTGGCTGCGGCGGACGCCGTCGCAGGCGCCAGGCCTGCCGGCCAGCTCTGCGCCGTGATCCTCTCGCCGGGGGAGGAGGGCCGCATCCCAGCCCTGCGTCAACGCTGGGGGGCGGTGCCGATGCTTCTGGGCGCGGAGGGGGACACGGTCGAAAGCCGCCGTCTCACCCTGCTGCACGGAGCCGATGATTTCTGGCTCACCACCCTGGGGCCCAGCGATCTGCTCACCCGCCTGCGGCTGCTCCGCCAGCAGACCCAGCCACCGGTGAGCGCCTCGCAGGAGCTGGTGTTTGCCGACCTGCGGCTGATCCCAGCCAGCCGGCAGGTGTGGCGAGGGGAGCGGGAGGTGCTGCTCACGGGACGTGAATTCCAGCTGCTTCACCTGCTGGTGGAGCACCGGGGCCAGGTGCTGAGCCGCGAGCTGATCCAGCAGCAGGTCTGGCAGGAGCAGCAGGACAGCGCCAGCAATGTGATCGAGGTGTATGTGCGCTACCTGCGCCAGAAACTGGAGCAGGGGGGAGAGCGGCGCCTGATCCATACCGTGCGCGGCCGGGGATACTGCCTCAGCGACGGGCCAGCCGCCCTGAGCTGACCCCCGAGTCCCCGCTTCAGCCGCGCGATCGATGCCACTCTCTGCCCCGCCCCCCCAGGTCCTGCCGATCGAGGCCCAGTGGTGCCTGGAGGCTCCGGCCGCAGCTCCGGCCCCACCGCCCTGCATCCAGCTGGAGGTGGCCCGCAGCATGCAGCAGCAGAGCCGGGGCCTGATGGGTCGCCCGCCGCTGCCCCCGCTGCGGGGCATGTGGTTCCCGTACGCCACACCCCAGCCGCTGAAGTTCTGGATGCACCACACCCCATCGCCGCTCGACATGCTTTTTCTGCGGGACGGCCGGGTGATCGCGATCGAGGCCGGAGCCAAACCCTGCCCCAACCTGCCCTGCCGCAGCTACGGCCCGGA
>JBAWXG010000110.1:0-5990 GCA_037144195.1 Synechococcus sp. ELA057 | reverse complement strand
CCGGACCTGGCCAGTGGCCTCAGTCGCCTGCTCCGTCCAGTGCGTGATTGGTGGACCGGCAGCGTCGATCTGGTTGATGAGCTCGTTCGTCACCAGTTCTTCCAGTCCCTGCGCGAGGTCGACTGGAGTGCCTATCAGCTCGGGCCGATCCTGATCGCCTCGATCCTGATCAACCTGCTGGAGCTGGCCTCCCCCCTCTACATCAACATCGTCTACACCTCGGTGCTGCCCAGCGGCTCGATCTCGAGCCTGGTGGTGCTCACGATCGCCGTGGTGGTGCTGATGGTGCTCGGCGGCTGGCTCAAAACCGTGCGCCTGGGGCTCACCGGCATCGACGGGGCGCGGCTGGAGCACCGGCGCCGCATGGAGTCGTTGATCCACTTCTCGCAGATCCGCCTGGGCAGCTATCTCAAGGCCTCCCCCGCCACCCATGCCGATCGCCTCAACAGCATCAATCTGCTGCGCGATGAGAGCTCCCTGCAGGCCCTCACCACCGCGATCGATCTGGCCTTCTCGCTGCTGTTCGTGCTGGTGCTGTTCCTGATCGCCGGCAGCGCAGGCCTGGTGGCGGTGGTGGCGATCATCGCCTACCTGCTCAAGGCCCTCTCCTTTGCCAAGGAGTTCGAATCCCTCTCCCGCCGCCGCGACCGCCTCGAGCTTGATCGCATCAGCTTCCACAACAAGCTGATCGGCTCGATCGGGCTGATCAAATCCAATGGCATGGGCCGCCAGTTCCTCGTGGGCAATGAGGAGCGCCAGGAGGAGCTCGCCTGGCAGCGGATGGTGAACAGCAATGCCAGCGGCCAGTACCAGGCCTTCGGCGCCCTGATGGGCCAGCTCACCTATGCCGGCATCGTCACCTGGGGTGCGCTGCTGGTGATTGAAGGTCGCCTGATGGTGGGCGCCCTGGCGGCAGCTCTGCTGCTGGCCGGCAAGATCCTCAACCCCTGGCAGCAGGCCATGGGCCTCTGGAACAGCTACCGGCGCCTGTCCCACGCCCGTGATGAATACGAGGCCCTGATGGCCACCCCCGCCGAGCCCGATGGCGGCGATGAACTGCTGCAGCTGGCTCCCGGGGGGGCGCTCTCCCTCTCCCATGGCGGCAGGCCTCTGGTCACAGCGGCGAGCGGCTCGATCGCCCTGCTGCGCGATCAGACCTTCGGGGCGGATGTGCGCCAGCTGTTCATGGCGATGATCCAGATCGAGCCCGATGAGCGGCTGCAGCTCAACGGCCTGCCGATCGAGCGCTACCACCGGGAGCCGTTGCGCCAGGCGATCGCCTACGTCAATCCCTCCCGCCAGTACTTCGAGGGCACCCTGCTGGAGAACATCACCAGCTTCCAGCCCAAGCGCTATCAGCGGCGGGTGTTCTTCTGGTCCTACCTGGCGGGGTTGGATGCCACTGTGCGCTCCCTGCCCCAGGGCTACAGCACCATGCTCGGCACCACGGTGCCCAGCGGGCTCTCCCGCGATGCCCAGCAGCTGTTCCAGGTGGTGGCCGCCCTGGCCCGCTCGCCCCAGCTGCTGCTGCTCGACCTGAGCGATTGCTCCTACGGCAAGGAGTTCATCGATGGTCTGCAGAAGATCCTCGAGCGCTGCAAGGGGCGCACCACCGTGCTGATCAGCGGTGCCGGGCGCGTGCTCAATTCCCTCTCTGATCAGCAGATCGATCTTCCCGCCCAGCTCCAGGGGGTTCAGCCATGACCAGTAGCTCAGGACTCAGCACCGCCACCACGCCGCGCTCCGCCAAGCTGCTGCGGGATCTCACCCTCAGCAGCGAGGCCCCGATGGCCTTCTGCGTGCGGCTGCTGCTGCAGCAGCTGATGTGGACCGGCCGTCCGGAAGAGTTGTTCGAGCTGCTGGGCAGCGATCCCCGCCAGATGGATCTGGTGGATGCGCGCAACCTGTTGCTGCGCCTGGGTTATAGCAGCCGCCTGGAGGTGCTGGAGAGCTGGAGCCAGCTCAGCCCCCAGCTGCTGCCTGCCCTCTACGTCTCCCCCGACAACGAGCCCTACGTCATCTCCCGCAGTGCCAAGGGGGAGCTGGTGGCGGGCAATGCCGGCGGCCGCAGCGACCTGCTCACGGTGCCCAGCGGCGGTCAGCTGGTGTTCCTGCAGGACCGGGGCAGCAGCGAGCGGGTCACCCTGCTGCAGCAGATCCTCTACCGCTTCACCAACCGGATCGGGGTGCTGTACGGGATCAGCTTCGCGCTGGCCCTGCTGGCCCTCACCCTGCCCTTCTACATCCGGGCGATCTACAACATCTCGATCCCGAGCAGCAGCGTGCTCTCCACCTTCTGGATCTTCCTGGGGGTGGTGGTGCTGTTCGCGCTCGACTGGATCCTGCGCCAGTGGCGCAGCAACCTGCTCTCCCAGCTCTCCGGCCGCCTCGATGTGCTGCTGGGGGTGAATCTGGTGGAGAAGATGTTCGGGCTGGATTACCGCCAGATCGAGACCCTCGGCCAGGGCGGCCTCACCAACCGGGTGCGCAACCTCGATGGCCTGCTCGCCTATCTGCAGGGGCCTCTGGCTCTGGCTCTGCTCGATTTCCCCTTTGTGGTGATCTATCTGATCGCCATCTGGCTGATCGCCGGCCCGCTGGTGGCGGTGCCGATCGTGCTGATGGTGGTGAGCGGCACCCTCGTGTGGCTGCTCTCGCGCTACTACAGCGGCGCCTCGGAGCTGAACATCGCCACCGGCACCAGCATCATGCAGTCGCAGCAGGAGCTGGCCAACCGCTTCCTCGAGGTGAAGCTGGCCAATGTGGAGTGGGTGTGGCTGCAGCGCCTGCGAGGCCTCTCGGCTCAGAGCAGCAGCAGCGGCCTCACGATCAACCGCCAGGTGGGCCGCCTGCAGGTGATCACCTCCACCACCTCCCAGCTCGGCGGTGTGCTCACCCTGGCGATCGGCACCTGGATTGCGTACAGCAATCAGCACGGGGCTGCCGCGATGGGCACCCTGATCGCCGCCATGTTCTTCGTGTGGCGGGTGTTCACCCCCTTCCAGGCGCTGATGAATGCGCTGCTGCGCTTCGATTCGATGCAGAAGCAGTATTCCCAGCTCGATCAGTTCTTCAAGCTGCGCAGCACCCCCCGCGCCGTCGCCTCCCAGGGGTCCGCCTCGCGCATGCGCGGCTCGCTGCTGATGGATTCGGCCGCCTGCAGGCTCGGCAACGACGCCACCCTGGCGATCACCCGGGTCACCCTCTCGGTCTCCCCCGGCGAGATCCTGGCGGTCACGGGCAATGCCGGCTGCGGCAAGAGCACGGTGCTGCGGGTGATCGATCAGCTCTATCCGCTGAGCACCGGCACCCTGCTGTTCGATGGCAAGGATCATCGCCAGTTCAGCCTGGAGACGATCCAGCGCAACATCGCCTACGTGATGCCCCAGACCGATCTGCTGCCGGGCACGATCTGGGCCAATCTCACCGCCATGAACCACGACGCCACCCCCCGCGGCGTGGAGGCCATCTGCCGCTCCCTGGGGCTGCTCAGCTTCTTCGAGAGCCTGCCCCAGGGCTTCGACACCGAGCTCAGCGATGAAGTGCTCTACCGCCTGCCCAATGGCGTGCGCAGGCTGATGGCCCTGGCCCAGGCCCTGATCAAGGACACGCCGGTGCTGCTGATCGATGACATCAGCCAGGGTCTGGCGCCCGATCAGTTCCAGGCGCTGCTCGATGCCCTGCCCGGCATGCGCCGCTCCTCCTTCAGCGGCCAGGAGCGCAGCGTGATCATCGCCACCGACAACCGTCTGCTGCTGGAGCAGGCCGATCGCCTCTGCATCCTCGACAAAGGGGTGAGCACCTTCAACGGCACCGCCGATGAGTTGCGGGCGCGCATGCAGCAGAAGCCCACCTGATCGCTGCCCCGCTCGTCTTTTTCCTCCATCCCGTTCACGTCCCCTCTTCAACGCCCCCCACACCGCCATGGCCAGCACCCCCGCCAACGGCCCTTCCGCCCCCACTCCGGATCCGGATGAGTCCTCCCTGGCCCTGCCACCCGGCGGGGGGCTGCTGGCCCGCCTGCCCGGGCTCGACAGCCCCGATGCGATCACCCTGGTGGGCCGCAACCGGCTCAGCCAGGCCCTCGAGCTCGAGAGCACACCGGATAACCGCTATCTGCGGCTGAGCCTCTATGTGCTCGGGGCGGCGGCGCTGATCTTCTTTCCCTGGGCGGCGCTGACGCCGATCACCCAGGTGGTGCATGCCTCTGGCGAGGTGGTGCCCGAGGGCGATGTGAACGTGATCCAGCACCTTGAGGGCGGCATAGTGGCCCGGGTGGATGTCAAGGATGGCGAGGAGGTGAAGCCGGGCCAGGTGATGCTGGAGCTGCGGCCCAATCTGGTGGAGAGCGAGTACCGCGCCACCCAGCAGCAGCTCAAGAATCTGGAGCTGCAGCAGCAGCAGCTGCAGGCAGCCATCCGCGGTGATGCCAGCCTCAATCCGGCTGCGGTGGGCCTCACCGCTGAGAACAAGGTGACCCAGGCCCAGCAGGGCCTGCTCGACAGCCGCCTGGCCAACCGCAAGGACCAGGTGACCTCGGCGGCCGCGATGGTGGGCCAGAAGACGGCTGAGGTGGCAGGTCTGAACCGCCAGATCGCTCTGAACTACAGGCAGCGCAACATGTGGGCCGGCCTGGTGGAATCCGGCGCCGCCTCCAAGCTCAACCTGCTGAGCATCGACACCAAGCTGGCCGAGTTGATCGGCGCTCGCAACGAGGCCCTCAAGGCTCTGGCCCAGGCGCAGTCGAACCTGCGGGCGGTGCAGTCGGGCCTGCAGCTCGAGCAGACCTCCAAAATCGCCGAGGCCGTGAACGAACAGGCGGTGGTGGAGGAGAACATCAAGAAGGTGCGCAATCAGCTGGAGCGCACCAAGATCACCTCCCCGGTGGCCGGTGTGGTGAGCGATCTGCGCTTCAAGGCACCGGGCGCGGTGGTCGGTCCGGGCGCGGTGGTGCTCATGGTGGTGCCCAGCGGCACCCAGAAGACCGTGGAGGCCCGGGTGCCCTCAGGAGACATCGGCTTTGTGAAGGTGGGCCAGAAGGTGGATGTGAAGCTCCAGCCCTTTGATTCCTCGATCTATGGCTCGGTGCCCGGAACGGTGGTGAGCATCGCCGGCTCCAGCAAGCAGGATCCCGACGACCGCAAGTACTACTACGACGTGTCGATCAGGCTGGACCGCCAGTACGTGGGCAATTCCACCCACCAATACCCGATCCAGGTGGGCATGCCGCTGGTGGCGGACATCAAGGGCCAGCAGCGCAGCGTGCTGCGTTATCTGTTCCAGCCCTTCACCCGCACCCTCGATTCGGCCCTGCGCGAAACCCGCTGAGGTCTGATCCCTGTGCTCGGACGCCTGCTGCTGGCGGATCCGGACCCCGGCCGCGCCGACCTGCTGGCCAAGCATCTGCAGGCGGCCGGCTATCAGGTGCAGCTTCTGCCGGATTCAGCAGCGGTGCTGGCCGGTGTGGAGCAGGAGAAACCCGATGGGCTGATCCTGCAGGCGGCTTGGGGCCCTCAGGAGGTGCTGCAGCTGATCAGCCAGCTGCGCGCTGGCGGCTCCAGCGTTCCGATCCTGCATCTGACGCGGGGCGATCACTTCAGCGAGCGGGTCGCCGCCCTGCAGGCCGGAGCCGACGATGCGCTCGGCACCCCCTATGCCCTTGAGGAGCTGCATGCGCGGCTGATGTCGCTGTTGCGGCGATCCCAGATGGGCGTGAACGACAGCGCCGGCAGCCTGCTGAGCTACGGCGATCTGCTGGTGGATACGGATCAGCGCCAGGTGAAGCGCGCCGGCATGCATATCCGCCTCACGGTGAAGGAGTACGACCTGCTGCTTTATCTGCTGCGGCATCAGCAGCAGGTGCTGCCGCGCCAAAGGATCCTGCATGGGGTGTGGGGAGACACCTGGGTGGGCGACGACAACCTGCTGGATGTGTATGTCCGCTACCTGCGCAAGAAGATCGAGCGGGCCGACCTCGAGCCGCTGATCCA
>JBAWXG010000109.1:0-6123 GCA_037144195.1 Synechococcus sp. ELA057 | reverse complement strand
GCTTCCTGTGCCGATTCAACGCCGGGAGCGGCATCAGAGCGGGTCATGGAACCACTGCCTACCATCGGTGTGCAACATCTCCCGCCCATGGCCGATCCACAGCCCGAACCTGATCGCGCAGCATTCCAGGCGCCTCTCAGCAGTGCGGATCCGGCCATCGCCGCCCTGATCGGCAGGGAACTGGAGCGGCAGCAAAGCCACCTCGAGCTGATCGCCAGCGAGAACTTCGCCTCGCGGGCCGTGATGGAGGCTCAGGGCTCGGTGCTCACCAACAAGTACGCCGAAGGCCTGCCGCACAAGCGGTATTACGGGGGCTGTGAGCACGTCGACGCCATCGAGGAGCTTGCGATCGAGCGGGCCCGGCAGCTGTTCGGTGCCGCCTGGGCCAACGTGCAGCCCCACAGCGGCGCCCAGGCCAACTTCGCCGTGTTCCTGGCGCTGCTGCAGCCGGGCGACACGATCCTGGGCATGGACCTCAGCCACGGCGGCCACCTCACCCATGGCTCGCCGGTGAACGTCAGCGGCAAATGGTTCAAGGTCGTTCAGTACGGGGTCGACCCCGAAACCCAGCAGCTCAATCTCGACGCCATCCGCCAGCTGGCCCTGGAGCACCGGCCGAAACTGATCATCTGCGGCTACTCCGCCTACCCGCGCACGATCGACTTCGCGGCCTTCCGAGCCATCGCCGACGAGGTGGGCGCCTATCTGCTGGCCGACATGGCCCACATCGCCGGCTTGGTGGCCGCTGGCGTGCATCCCAGTCCACTGCCCCACTGCCATGTGGTCACCACCACCACCCACAAGACCCTGCGCGGCCCCCGCGGCGGCCTGATCCTTTGCAATGACGCCGAATTCGGCCGCCAGTTCGACAAGGCCGTCTTCCCAGGTACCCAGGGCGGGCCTCTGGAGCATGTGATCGCTGCCAAGGCCGTCGCCTTCGGCGAGGCCCTGCAGCCCTCCTTCGCCAGCTACTGCCGGCAGGTGGTGACCAACGCCCAGGCACTGGCTTCCCGCATCCAGGAACGGGGCATCGCCGTGGTCAGCGGTGGCACCGACAACCACATCGTGCTGCTGGATCTGCGCAGCATCGGCATGACCGGCAAGGTTGCCGACCTGCTGGTGAGCGATGTGAACATCACCGCCAACAAGAACACCGTGCCTTTCGATCCGCAGTCTCCTTTCGTGACGAGCGGTCTACGACTCGGTACGGCGGCCTGCACCACCCGCGGCTTCGATGCTGCAGCCTTCCGCGAGGTGGCCGATGTGATCGCCGACCGACTGCTCCAGCCGGAGGACGCCACGGTCGAGCAGCGCTGCCGCGATCGGGTCGCCGCCCTGTGCGAGCGCTTTCCGCTCTACACCAGCCAGCGTCAACTGCAGAACGCCTGAGCGCCTCCGCTCCACCCCGTCAGACCCACTGCTGCCTCCATCCCGGCGCCGCCCTCTCCGCGCAACCCGTGACGCTCGCCTACAGCCCAAACGCAGCGGCCCTGATCACCCTGGTCAGTGCGGCACTGATCACAGCCCTGGTGGTGCCGCTGGTGCTGCGTCTCGGCCTTCGCTGGAAGCTGGTCGACGCCCCGGATCCCCGCAAGCAGCACAGCACACCGATGGTGCGCCTGGGCGGCATCGGCATGGTCATGGGGTTCGTCATCGCCCTCACGCTCACCTGGCGGCTCGGGGGCTTCGCCGAGATCACGCCCGCGAAGGATCATCTGATCTGGACCACCCTGGCGGGTTCCCTCTGCTTCTTCGTCATCGGGCTGGCGGATGATCTGTTCGCACTGCCCCCCCTGCCGCGTCTGGCCGGCCAGCTGCTCGTGGCCATGGTCGTCTGGCTGGAAGGCGTCCGCATCGGGGTGATCGACCTCCCGCTGCAGGGTCTGGGCATTCCAGCGAACCTCGAGCTCAACGATGGCATCAGCCTCCTGGCCACGGTGATCTGGCTGGTGGGCATCACCAACGCCATCAACTGGCTCGACGGCCTCGATGGTCTGGCCGCCGGTGTGAGTGGGATCGCCGCCTTCGGACTGCTGTCGGTGAGCTACAGCCTGCACCAGCCGGCAGCCGGCCTGCTGGCTGCCGGCCTGGCCGGCTCCTGCCTCGGTTTCCTGCGCCACAACTTCAACCCCGCCCGCATCTTCATGGGTGATGGGGGCTCGTATTTCCTGGGGTTCGCTCTGGCCTCGATCAGCATCATCGGGCCCGCCAAGGGCCTCACCAGCGTCAGCCTGCTGCTGCCGATCCTGATCCTCTCGCTTCCGCTGGCCGACATGTCAGCCGTGATCATGGGCCGGCTGAGTGAGGGACGCTCGCCCTTCTATCCGGACCGGCGCCATCTGCACCACCGCCTGCTCAGGGCAGGCTTCAGCCATCGCCGCACGGTGCTGCTGATCTATGCCTTCACCCAATGGCTGGCTGCGTTGGCCATGGTGGTGGCGAACGCCGAGCAGCGATTCCTCTGGCTGGCGCTCGCCACCGCAATCCTGATCGTGGCGCTGGTGGGATCACTGCGGCGCAAACAGCAGGAGCCGTGAACGTCGCCATCACCCCGGTTCCGCCCCCAGGCAGCCCTGTTGCCGAGGTGCTCTGCATCGGCACCGAGCTGCTGCTTGGCACCATCGTCAACGGCAATGCGCGCTGGCTGGCAGAACAGCTGGCTTCCCTGGGAATCGCCCATCAGCGTCAGGCCGTGGTGGGGGATAACCGCGAACGGCTGATGGCCATGGTGCGGGAGGCGGCAGGACGTTGCCGGCTGCTGATCACCACCGGAGGCCTGGGCCCGACTCCGGATGACCTCACCACCGAAGCGATTGCTGCGACCTTCGGGGTTCCCCTGCAGGAACGCCCGGAGATCTGGTCAGAGATCCAGGCACGGATCAGCGCGAGAGGCCGGCCGGTCTCCCCCAGCAACAGGCGTCAGGCCCTGCTCCCCGAGGGCGCGGGCGTGCTTCCCAATCCCGTCGGGACCGCACCGGGGATGGTGTGGACCCCCGATGCGCAGGATCTGCCCTTCGCTGTGATTCCCGGATTCACGGTGATCACCTTTCCCGGCGTGCCCAGTGAAATGCGCGCCATGTGGCAGGCCACCGCCGTTCCTTGGCTGCGCAGCTCCGGCCTGGCGCAGGGCGTCTTCTGCAGCCGCATGCTGCGCTTCAGGGGTGTGGCGGAATCAGCTCTGGCGGAGCAGATGGCCGATCTGCTGGAAGGTGCCAACCCCACCGTGGCGCCCTACGCGGGTGGCGGCGAGGTGAAGCTGCGGATCACAGCCAAGGCCGCAACGATCCAGCAGGCCGAAGCGCTTCTGGCACCCGTGGAAGCCGAAATCAGGCTGCGCGGTGGCCTCGATTGCTATGGCTCCGATGGCGACAGCCTCGCCTCTGTGGTTCTGGAGCTGCTGCGGGCACGTGGCGAAACCCTGGCGGTGGCCGAATCCTGCAGCGGGGGAGGACTGGGCGCCGCGATCACCGCGGTGCCCGGCTGCTCCGATGTGTTCCTGGGAGGGGTGATCGCCTATGCCAACGCCATCAAACAGCAGCTGCTGCATGTGCCTGAAGCGCTGCTGCAGTCCCATGGTGCCGTGAGCGATCCCGTCGCACGGGCGATGGCTGAAGGGGTCCGCAGCGCCACCGGTGCCCACTGGGCACTGGCGATCACCGGCATCGCCGGACCCGGCGGCGGCAGCCCGGAGAAGCCTGTGGGACTTGTCCATCTCGCCGTTGCAGGCCCTGAGGGTTGCCGCAGTGAGGCACTGCGCTACGGCAACGGTCGTGAACGTTCCACGATCCAGGCCCTGAGCTGTGGAGATGCGCTGGATCGGCTGCGGCGGGTGCTGCTGGAGATGCACCGATGACGATCACCCCGCCCCGCCCCCGCCTTGTGGTGCTCGACGGCCATACCACCAATCCTGGCGATCTCTCCTGGGAACCACTCGAGCTCCTGGGTGAGCTGGTGGTGCACGCCCGTACGCTTCCTGCGCAGGTGGTTGAACGGATCGCCGGCGCCGCAGTGGTGCTGACCAACAAGACCCCCATCAGCGCAGACACCCTGGCTTCGGCTCCGGGCCTGCAGGGCATCGCCGTTCTGGCCACCGGCCACGACCTGGTGGATGGCGCCGCCGCCCGCCTCCGCGGCATCCCCGTCTGCAACGTGCCCGAATACAGCACCGCCTCGGTGGCCCAGGCGGTGTTTGCGCTGCTGCTGGAGCTCACCAACCGCACCGGGGCCCACAACATGGCTGTCAGACAGGGCCGCTGGAGCGCCGCTCCGGATTTCTGTTTCTGGGAGGGGGAGCTGACCGAGCTGGCCGGCCGCACCCTGGGTGTGGTGGGTCTTGGGCGGATCGGCAGGGCCGTGGCGGGGATCGCCGAAGCCTTCGGCATGCGGGTGCTGGGTTGCGGCAGACCGGGGAGCCCTGGTCAAGGCCATGGAGACAAGGAGGCGGAGAAGGGCCTGCGGCGTGTGGATCTGGACGCCTTGCTGGCAGCGAGCGATGTCGTGAGCCTCCACTGCCCTCTCGACAACACCACCCGGGGCTTGATCAATGCCTCCCGATTAGCGCAGATGAAGCCCGGGGCGCTGCTGATCAACACGGGGAGGGGAGCCTTGGTCGATGAGCAAGCCCTGCTTGCAGCTCTGCAGTCAGGCCACCTGGGAGGAGCGGGTCTCGACGTGCTGAGCGTTGAACCCCCGCCTGCCGGGCTGCCGCTGCTGCAGGCTCCCAACTGCGTCATCACCCCCCACATCGCCTGGGCGAGCCGGCAGGCTCGATCGCGACTGATCGAGGCCAGCGCCGGCAACGTGGCAGCCATCCTCGCGGGTGCAGCCCGGAACGTGGTCAATCCCGACTGATCCCAGCACAGGTCTCAGACAGGAGGTTGGAATGCATCGGCCGCTGGGCCGACACCTAGGCTTGCCCATTGGCCCATCGTTTGTTTCCTCTCGCGTGAGCGCCGGCACCCTTTACGACAAGGTCTGGGATCTGCATCGGGTCGCCGATCTGCCCGGTGGTTCCACCCAGTTGTTCATCGGCCTGCATCTGATCCATGAGGTCACCAGCCCCCAGGCCTTCGCAGCTCTGCACGATCTGGGTCTGAAGGTGCGCCATCCCGAACGCACGGTGGCCACGGTGGATCACATCGTGCCCACCACCTCCCAGCAGCGTCCCTTCGCGGACCCTCTGGCCGAAGAGATGCTGGCCACCCTCGAGGCCAACTGCCGCGAACACGGCATCACCCTGCATGGGCTGGGCAGTGGCCGCCAGGGGATCGTGCATGTGATCGCACCGGAGCTGGGTCTCACCCAGCCGGGCATGACCGTGGCCTGCGGCGACTCCCACACCTCCACCCACGGGGCCTTCGGGGCGATCGCCTTCGGCATCGGCACCAGCCAGGTGCGCGATGTGCTGGCCAGTCAGAGCCTGGCGATGAACCGCCTGAAGGTGCGGCGCATCTGGGTGGATGGACAGCTGCAACCCGGCGTCTATGCCAAGGACCTGGTGCTGCATGTGATCCGCAGCCTCGGGGTCAAGGGCGGGGTGGGACACGCCTATGAATTTGCGGGCCCCGCCATCGACGCCCTCTCGATGGAAGAGCGGATGACCCTCTGCAACATGGCGATCGAAGGTGGCGCTCGCGTGGGCTACTGCAATCCCGACGGCACCACCTTCGCCTACCTGAAAGACCGCCCATTGGCGCCATCCGGTGAAGCCTGGGATCGAGCCCTGACCTGGTGGAGTTCGCTGGCCAGCGGCCCCGACGCCAGCTTCGACGATGAGGTCCGCTTCAACGCCGACACCATCGCCCCCACCGTGACCTGGGGGATCACGCCAGGGCAGGGCATCGGCGTGGATGAGACGGTGCCCACCCTCGAGCAGACCCCATCCGATGAGCGGCCTCTGGCGGAGGAGGCCTACCGGTACATGGATCTGACTCCGGGTGCCCCGATCGCCGGCACCGCGGTGGACGTGTGCTTCATCGGCAGCTGCACCAACGGACGCCTCAGCGATCTGAGGGCCGCCGCCACCGTGGCCAGCGGCAGGCAGGTGGCCAGCGGCATCAGGGCCTTTGTGGTGCCTGGCAGCGAACAGGTGGCCAGGGCTGCGGAAGCCGAAGGGCTCGACAG
>JBAWXG010000108.1:0-6193 GCA_037144195.1 Synechococcus sp. ELA057 | reverse complement strand
TCGTGCTCGACACCACGCCGTTCTATGGCGAGGGCGGCGGCCAGGTGGGCGATCGAGGCGTGCTCAACGGAGAGGACCATGATGGCGAGGGCGTGATCGTGAGGATCGAGGCCGTCTCACGCAACCGCAGCGTCTTCGTGCACAGCGGCCACATCGAGCGCGGCAGCCTGGCGCTGGGGGATCTGGTCAACGCCCGGGTGGACCGGAGCTGCCGCCGACGGGCCCAGGCCAACCACACGGCCACCCATCTGCTGCAGGCGGCACTCAAACAGGTGGTGGATCCGGGCATCAGCCAGGCCGGATCGCTGGTGGATTTCGACCGCTTGCGCTTTGACTTCCACTGCCCCCGTGGCGTGAAGCCCGAGGAACTGGAGCGGATCGAGAGCCTGATCAACGGCTGGATCGCCGAAGCCCACACCCTGGTGGTGCAGGAGATGGCGATCGAATCAGCCAAGGAGGCCGGCGCGGTGGCGATGTTCGGCGAGAAGTACGCCGATGTGGTGCGGGTGGTGGATGTGCCCGGCGTGTCGATGGAGCTCTGCGGCGGCACCCATGTGGCCAACACCGCCGAGATCGGCCTGTTCAAGATCATGAGCGAGAGCGGCGTGGCCTCCGGCATCCGCCGCATCGAGGCAGTGGCCGGGCCGGCGGTGCTCACCTATCTCAATGAGCGCGATGCCGTGGTGAAGACGCTGGGAGAGCGCTTCAAACTGCAGCCCGGCGAGATCGTGGAACGGGTGGTGGCGCTGCAGGAGGAACTCAAGGGCACCCAGAAGGCGCTGGCGGCGGCCCGCGAACAGCTGGCGCTCGCCAGGGCCCAGGATCTGGCGGATCAGGCCGTGGCGGTGGGCCTGTCCGCGGCGGGCAGCCCCTACCAGCTGCTGGTGGCCAGACTCGATGGCGTCGAGGGCGCCGGACTGCAGAGCGCCGCCCAGGGGCTGGCGGAGCAGCTTGGCGATGGCGGCGCCGTGGTGCTGGGCGGCCTGCCGGAGCCGGCTGATCTGGCCAAGGTGATCCTGGTGGCCGCCTTCGGGCCGGAGGTGATTGCGGCCGGCCCGAAAGCCGGTGCCTTCATCGGCACCGTGGCCAAGACCTGCGGTGGTGGCGGTGGCGGCCGGCCCAACCTGGCCCAGGCCGGAGGGCGCGATGGGGCGGCCCTGGATGGGGCGCTGGATCAGGCCCGATTGGCATTGCAGGAGCGACTCCGTTGATACCAGAACAGTGGAATCGCGGTCAATTTCTAGGATTTTGCCTATACATTGAGGCAACGCCACAGCTCACAGCAATGACACAGCCCCTCTCCAGGGCGACCGGGAACGACCGGAAAGGGGCGGCAGCCAGGCCTGGCCTCAGAGCCCTGCTCCCCAGCAGGCGCCTGAGCCTAACGGGGCTCTTGCTGGCCTCACTCCTGGGAGGGGCTGCCGCAGCGCGAGCGGACATTGTGGCGCCACCGCTCCAGAGCCTAGGAAGCCTCGGCACTGTGGTGAACGGAGGCACAGGATTCCCAAGCCTGGGTTGCGCGACAAGCCCTCAGGCATGCCAAGCCACTGTCTCAGGCGGAACCCCAGCAGGCTCAAATCTTTTTCATCGGCTCGTTCAATTCGACACCGTCAACCTCCCACCTGGAAACACCATCACGGGCGTCGGATTCCAGAATAACCCAGCCCAAAATGTGATCGTTGGGGTGCTCAACCCGACCACTATCAGCGTACCTCTTGGACTACTGAACGCAGGGAGCTTAACGATTTTATCGCCGAAGGGAATCACGGCGACTGGTCAAAGCTACTCCATGAGCGGCGGCCTGCTTAATATCAACAGCCTCACGCTGAGCACCGCCACGGGACTAAGGGTCGGGAACGGCATCTTTGATGCGATCACAACCGACATCAGCACCGCTTCAACACTGACCGGCAGCATTGTTCAAGGGCCCGCCGGTCTGGTGACCAATCCAACCACCCTGAGCGGTCTGTCACTCACCAAAAATGGAGACATCAGTTACTCCGGCGGCGTACTCACCGTTGACAGAACCCTGCTGATTGATTCCCAGGCGGGAAATATTCAAGCCAACAACAGCTTCACCACAGTGAGTGGAGGCACACTCACCATTGCCAGCAATTCCGGCGGCATTAGCAATCTGAATGGCTCCCTATTCATGGCAGGCGGAAATAGCAACATCTACGGAAATCTAAATGTCGCCACCATCGTACTTGGCCAGAGCAACAACGGCGCACTCAATCTTTTCGGCCCATCCTCCATCGGGGACCTCGTACTTGACGGCGGATTACTGCACCTCTACGCTCCCACGTCGATTGTAAACTTCGCGATGTCAGGCGGCGGGCTTAACGGCAATGGCAGCCTCACCGTTGACCAATTCTTCAGTCGCACTGGCGGCTCAATCGGCTCTAATTTTACCAGGGTGTCGATCACCCAGGCCGGAGGCGATCTGGCGCCGGGAGCCCTCAATGTTGCGGGACCGCTGAGCCTGACCACGCTCGATCCGAATAGCACGCTGCTTATCAATGACAACGTGATTAGCACCGGCATGACCATCCAGGCAGCCGGCTCCTTGGTAGTCGGCAACAGTGCCCAGACCACCCTCGCAGCACTGCAATCAATTGGCGACCAAACGATCAGCGCCAAAAACATTCTCCTTCAGGGCGGATCGAATGGCATCAATACTTCACTCATCTCTGCGAATGGCACCCAGACCATCTCCGCGAATAGCATCACTATCGACGGGGTAAACACTCAGGGCTTCAACACAGCAAAAATCAATGGGGGTGGTGATGTGTCTCTCATCGCGACCAATGGCGACCTCAATATCAACGGAGCCATCATCGGCAACACTGTGAATCTTTGGGCCTCAGGGAAATTGCTGCTTCAGCCCAACGCCCAGCTGTCCACCCAGTACGCGACGAGTGGCAGCGGATTGATCAACCTGCTCGCAGGGCAGGAGTTGACCATGGCCGCTGGAGCAATACTCAATGCCTCGCCTTACTTCAATCAAAACGGTGGCACAGTCCTGATTGACGCACCCGTCATCACACTGAACGGCCTCTCAAATCTTCCTTCCATCAACACATCCGGCGCCAGCACGGGCGGTACCGTATCTATTGGTTCTCGAGTGCAACCAACCACGGTCAATCTGAATAATTTCTACATCAGCGCCGATCCACCCCTGACGGGAGGAAATATTTCAATCTTTGGCGGCAATATAACCATCAACAATTCCACCTTCAACGTCACCGGATCCAGCGGCGGCAGCGTGGCGATCGGCAACAGCGCCACGTCGTTGATCACCATCCAGGGCGCCAACCTGATCGGCGGCGGCAGTGCCAGCTTCACCTTGACCGGAGCCTCCATTTTCGCTACCGGGCTGAATGTTTCCGGCGGCTTGTTGACCCAGCCCGGCTCGCAATCCGCCACCAGCGCGATCACCTCCAGCTATCTGGCCCTCGCCTCCACGCTCACCCAGCCTCCCCTCAACACGGAGCAATCCCCCGCGTTGACCGGAGGCGCCACGACGCTCCCACTTCAGACGCTGTTTGACCCCCAGCTGATGCCAGCGGTGGCCATCAGCCTGCAGGAAAGCAACTTCCTCTATTCCGGTGACTACGCCACCGACCCGAATGCCAGCGATGGCACTAACAGAACGTCGTCGAGCAGGTCGCGATCAAGCAGCACCGGATCCTCCGGCTCTTCCTCTCCAGTGAGATCACCGGATGCATCGGATTCATCAACACGACCTCCCAGCGAACTCAGCCGCACCGGCACCACAACGCTGCAGACCGGTTCCCCCCAACCCACGCAAGGCCAGGGCGGCCGAGGTGGTCTTGACAGTGGTAAAGGCCTCAGTGGTGCGGTCACACCGCTCTCCAGCGCAGAGGCCACCAGCCGCTTCAACCAGGACGAGACCCGTGCCCAGGGCGAGACGGCCAAGAAGCTCGGGCTCGGTACCCCCTCCGGCCAGCCGCCCACACCCGCCCAGATCCAGGGTGTGCTGCAGCGGGTGATGACCTCCGTCGGCAATCCGGGTTCCGTTTCCTCAGGCAATCCCAACTCGTCATCCCGTTGATCCCATGGCGCGCCTTCCCCACACCCTTGCCATCGCCCTCGGCCTGCTGAGCTGCGCCGACACCCTGCTCCTGGCCTCCGCGGGCCCCGCCCTGGCTCAGGCAGGCCAGCCGAAACCGATGGCGATGCCGGCTCAGACCACGCAGGGCAATCCCAGCCAGCTCTTCGACGCCCGGCGTTACAGACCAGCGGTGCTGCGGCTGAGTTTCACCACCCAGCGGCAGGGCAACAAGGTCGACAATCAGCGCGGTTTCATCGACATCACCCTGATCCCGGCTACCGGCTCGGTAATCGGCA
This sequence comes from Synechococcus sp. ELA057, assembly GCA_037144195.1. Taxonomy (GTDB): domain Bacteria; phylum Cyanobacteriota; class Cyanobacteriia; order PCC-6307; family Cyanobiaceae; genus Cyanobium. The sequence continues at coordinate 1,822 of JBAWXG010000108.1, read as the reverse complement.
AACGGGTGGAGGTGGCCACCGATGCGTTTGTGGCTGATTTGCGCAAGCTGTATGCCCAGTTATCCCGCCAGGACGCTCTCGACGTTGCGGATCCCGCCTCTCCGGCCCGTCAGCTTCATCGTCTGCTGATCGAGCCGATTCAGCCTGAGCTGACCTCCGCTGGCGTCACCACCCTGCTGATCTCCGCGGATCCTGGCCTGCAGGCCATCCCCTTCGCCGCTCTCCACGATGGCAAAACCTACCTAGGGGAGCGCTATTCGTTTTCGCTCACCCCTTCCCTGGGGTTGATGCCCCTGGATCCGCCGGTCAGGCAGGCCTCCGTTCAGCAGATCGCGATGGGTGCATCCAGATTTGATCAGCTCAATCCCCTGCCGCTGGTGCCGCAGGAGCTGTCCAAGGTCGCCGATGCGACCCATGCCCAGGCGTCCAACGTCTACGTCAACGGAACCTTCTCACCGAAGCTGCTGCTCGATAAAGCCTCCGACAACAGCGTCGATCGGATCCATGTGGCGACCCACGCCGAATTTCTCCCTGGTGGGCCCTCGCAATCCAAGCTCTACACAGGAACAGGGGCCCTGTCCCTGAGCGACTTCGCCTCCCTGCGTCAGCGGCGCCAGGGGACCCCGCTGCAACTGTTCACCCTCAGCGCCTGCCGCACCGCCCTGGGAGACCGCGACAGCGAACTGGGCTTCGCCGGGCTGGCGCTGCAGGCGGGCTCCAGAAGCGCGGTGGGAAGTCTCTGGTACGTGGACGACGTGGCCACGTCCGCGTACTACGTGTTGCTCTATCGCTATCTCAGCGCCGGCATTCCCAAGGCAGAAGCCATGCAGCTGGTTCGCATCGCCATGGCCAATGGTCGCCTTCGGCTCGATGGCGACCGCATCCTGGGCCCGAATGGAGAGGTGGTTCTCGATCACCTCTCCAGCGAGCAGAAGCGGCGCATCGGTTCGGGGCTCCAGCATCCCTACTTCTGGGCAGGCATCGAACTGCTCGGCACGCCCTGGTGATCCCTTGGTTCATCCCACGAGATGCAGCCCCATGGTTGTGACAATGGCAGATCGCTTCAGGCGGCTTCTGTGCTGTGCGGCAATTCTGGGCTGCACCGCGCCTCTGTTCTCAGGCTTCGCAGCTCAAGCCAACGAGTCGGCCACGGTTGTGGAGATCCTGGATGGCAATGAGCTGTTCATCGACAAACAGCAGGCCAGCCTGAAACAGCAGGCCTCCGCCCCTCAGACCGTGAGCACCGGCAACAGCCGCGGCCAGCTGAGCTTCAGCGGCGGAGCCGCCGGCCGCCTCAACCGGTTCTCGCTGCTGCGCCTGGGCAGCGCCTGCTTTCTGATGGACAAGGGCCAGATCCTGGTGTCGGGCAAACAAAACGGCTGTACCCGATCGGCGCGGATGAGCGTGCGCGGCACCAACTATCTGATCGACGTTCAGGACGACGGCAGCTCCGAAGTCTCCGTGCTGGAGGGATCGGTGGACGTGGAGCCGCTGCGCGACGGCAGCCCCAGCGGCAAACCGGCAACCAAGGTGGCCGCAGGGGAGAGGCTGAAACTGTCTCCCGAGGGCGTCATCCTCACCCTGCTCAAGCTCAGCACAGGCGACTACAACAGCATTCTGGGAGGGCCGTTGTTCTCCGGCTTCCGTGCGCAGTTACCGGGATTTTCAGCTCTCGAGAGCTACATCCGCTCCTCCGTCCCGGGGGTGAACCTGCCATCGCTGCCGGGGGTGCCCAGCAGCATCCCCTCCACGCCATCGTTGCCCTCTATTCCCCGTTTCGGTCTGTTCTGAGGCCGGGCGCCCCCGCGATCGAGCCTGATCC
>JBAWXG010000107.1:0-6263 GCA_037144195.1 Synechococcus sp. ELA057 | reverse complement strand
TGGTGCGTTAGCCGCCTCCGGCGGCTCAGCCCTGCTGCAGGCGCCGCCGCACCGATTCGGCGTGGCTGTGCAGCCCTTCGCTCTCGGCCAGGGTGATCACCGCCTGGCCGGTGGCCTCAAGGGCCTGGCGGTTGAAGCCGATCAGGCTGGTGTGGCGCAGGAAGGTCTCCACGCTCAGGGCGCCGGTGAAGCGGGCCGTGCCCGATGTGGGCAGGGTGTGGTTGGGACCGGCCAGGTAGTCCCCCACCGCTTCGGGGCTCCAGGGACCCAGAAAGATGGCCCCGGCGTGCTGAATCCGCTCCGCCAGGCTCTCCGGATCCTCCACGAGCAGCTCCAGATGCTCGGGCGCGAAGCGATCGCTCAGGGCTGCCGCCTGCTCCAGGGTCTCGGTGACCACGATCAGCCCCCAGTCCTCCAGGGCCTGCCGGGTGATCGCGGCTCGGGGGTGATTGGCCAGCTGGGCGGTGATCGCCGCCGGCAGGGCATCGGCCAGCTCCCGGCTGGTGGTGATCAGGATCGCCGCCGCGAGGGGATCGTGCTCCGCCTGGGCCATCAGGTCGGCGGCCACCTGATCGACGTGGGCGCTGTGGTCAGCGATCACCAGCACCTCGCTGGGGCCGGCCAGCGAATCGATGCCCACCCTGCCGTAGACGGCCTTCTTGGCCAGGGTGACCCAGAGGTTGCCGGGCCCGCTGATCACATCGACGCGGGGGATGGTCTCGGTGCTCCAGGCCAGGGCGGCGATCGCCTGGGCGCCGCCGACCCGGTAGACCTCAGTCACGCCGCTCAGGTGCGCTGCCGCCATCACGGTGGTGTTGGGCAGTCCATCGGGGCCTGGCGGCGTCACCATCACCAGCCGCTCCACTCCCGCCACCGTTGCCGGAACGGCATTCATCAGCACGGTGCTGGGGTAGGCGGCCCGGCCTCCCGGGACGTAGAGCCCCGCCCGCTCCACCGGGCGCCAACGCCGGCCCAGCCGTTCTCCGTGGGGCCCGCTGAGCGCCAGATCCGCCGGCTTCTGGGCCTGATGGAACGTCAGGATGCGCGCATGAGCCAGGCGCAGGGCGTCCTGCAGACGGGGTGGTGTGGCCAGCCAGGCCTCCGCCAGCCGCTCCGGCGGAATGCGCAGCGGATCGGGCCGCAGGCCATCGAACCGTTCGCTCAGCTCAAGCAGGGCGGCGTCGCCCTCCCGGCGCACCCGGTTCAGGATCTCGTGAACCTTGATCTCCTCCTCCTGCAGCCGCTCTCCATCGGTGCGGGCGGCGATCGCCTCCAACCGCTCCGCCGCCCCCTCGCGATGCCAGAGGCGCTGCAGCCGCACCTCCGCCGCGGGTTCGGCGGCACGGCCGCCGCTGGGGATGGACAGGCTGGGGCTCAAGGGTCACAGGCGAGGCTGGATTGAGGCTACGGCGCTGAGATCGGCGGGTCGTTTAGGGGCTGCGCAGGCCTGGGGGTAGGATCTTCGTTTGCCGAATCAGCGCCAGCACCTGTGGCCAATAACAAGTCGTCGAAGAAGCGCATCGAGATCGCCGAGCGCAACCGCCTGCGCAACCGCACCTACAAATCGGCGCTCCGCACCCTGATGAAGCGCTGCTTCACCGCCTGTCAGGCCTACAGCCAGGAGCCCGGTGCCGATGCCCGCACCACCGTTCAGGCCAGCATGAATGCGGCCTTCAGCAAGATCGACAAGGCTGTGAAGGTGGGTGTGCTGCATCGCAACACCGGCGCCAATCAGAAGTCGCGCCTGAGTGTGGCCGTCAAACAGGTGCTCGAACCGGCCGCGGCCGCTGCCACCGCTGCTCCTGCCAAGGCTGCCGAGGCCTGATCGTTCCTTGCGGCGGTCCTTGTTCTGGGGCTGTCAGCTCTGGCCCATGACCGCCATGCTTCGGGGTCCTCTGGGCCATCATCGAAGCGGTTGCAGAACGCCGGAGACTCCATGGCTGAGCTGAGTCCTGCAGCGGCTCCGCCGCTTCCTCCCACAGCGGCTCTGCCGCCTCTGGTGGATAGCCATTGCCACCTCGTCTTCCGCAATTTCGAGGACGACCTCGACACGGTGCGCGATCGCTGGCGAGCCTCCGGCGTGAGGGCCCTCGTGCATGCCTGCGTCGAGCCCTCCGAGATCCCCGCGATCCGGGCCCTGGCCGATCGCCTGCCCGAGATGCGTTACGCCGTGGGGGTTCATCCCCTGGACACGGAGCACTGGCAGGACGGTACCGCTGCCGTGCTCGAGCAGGCCGCCCGGGATGACAGCCGCGTGGTGGCGATCGGAGAGCTGGGCCTGGATCTCTACCGACAGAAGAATCTCGAGCTCCAGCTCGGGGTGCTGCGCCCCCAGCTGGATCTGGCGGTGCAGCTGGATCTGCCTGTGATCATTCACTGCCGCGATGCGGCGGAACCGATGCTGGCCGAGCTTCGCTCCAGGGCCGAGCGGGGCGCCTGTCCGCAGGGGGTGATGCACTGCTGGGGCGGCACCCCGGCGGAGATGGAGGCCTTCCTGGATCTGGGGTTGCTGATCAGTTTCAGCGGCACGGTCAGCTTCCCCAAGGCCGAGGACATCCAGCAATGCGCCCGCCAGGTTCCGGCTGACCGCTACATGGTCGAGACCGACTGCCCGTTCCTCTCCCCCGTCCCCCGCAGGGGCCAGCGCAACGAGCCTGCCCATGTCGCTCTGGTGGCCGCCCGGGTTGCGGAGCTGCGGCAGGAGAGCCTTGAGCAGGTGTGCCTTACGAGCAGCGCGAATGCCTGCCGCTTGTTCAGGCTGGAACTTCACAATGTATGATGGTTCATTGGCCTGGAAGCGGAAGCGCTCCCTTTGTCGACGACGGCACCGAACCCTGCGGCAGCTCGGCTGCCGGCACAGATCCCTGGGGTCCTGAGGCCCAAGGTGATCCAGTGGCTTCGCCTGGCAGCAGCCACCCAGGCTGATCCTTGTCAGGAAACCCTAATGCCTCTTTCGCATCTGCGAACCCGTTAGGCGCTCGTTCCGCCTCCGTTCCTGCTCAGCAGGCCGGAGCCGCGGACGATGCGCCTCTTCGCATGGCGATGCAATGGTCCGGCGATCTCTCCCGATCCCTCTCCACGTCAGCCCCGGCCCGATCGATCGTCACCGGGCTCGCTTCCTTCCCTGTCCCCATCCTCCGTCCCGCCGGTTCTCCGCATGAGCAGCGCGATTCAGGTCGCCAAGACCGTCACCTATCTGCCCGATCTGGTGGAGGTGCAACGGGCAAGTTTCAAGTGGTTTCTGGAGAAAGGACTGATCGAGGAGCTGGAGAGCTTCTCGCCGATCACCGATTACACCGGCAAGCTTGAGCTGCATTTCATCGGCAGCGAATACCGCCTCAAGCGTCCTCGTCACGATGTGGAGGAGGCGAAGCGTCGCGATGCCACCTTCGCCTCCCAGATGTATGTGACCTGCCGGCTGGTCAACAAGGAAACCGGAGAGATCAAAGAGCAGGAGGTGTTCATCGGCGAGCTGCCGCTGATGACCGAGCGGGGCACCTTCATCATCAACGGTGCCGAGCGGGTGATCGTCAACCAGATCGTGCGCAGCCCCGGTGTGTATTTCAAGGATGAGCAGGATAAGAATGGTCGCAAGACCTTCAACGCCAGCGTCATTCCCAACCGTGGCGCCTGGCTGAAATTCGAGACCGATAAGAACGATCTTCTGCACGTCCGTGTCGACAAGACGCGCAAGATCAATGCCCATGTGCTGATGCGCGCCATCGGCCTGTCGGACAACGACGTGCTCGACAAGCTGCGGCACCCTGAGTATTACCAGAAGTCGATTGAAGCGGCCAACGACGAAGGCATCGCTTCCGAAGATCAGGCGCTGCTTGAGCTCTACAAGAAGCTGCGCCCCGGCGAGCCTCCCTCGGTGAGCGGCGGTCAGCAGTTGCTGCACAGCCGTTTCTTCGATCCCAAGCGCTACGACCTGGGGCGCGTCGGCCGCTACAAGATCAACAAGAAACTGCGCCTCACCATCCCCGATGCCACCCGCACCCTCACGCCAGAGGATGTGCTCTCGACGATCGATTACCTGATCAATCTCGAGCTCGATGTCGGCGGCGCCTGCCTCGATGACATCGACCACCTCGGCAATCGTCGCGTGCGCTCCGTCGGTGAGCTGCTGCAGAACCAGGTGCGCGTCGGCCTCAACCGGCTCGAGCGGATCATCAAGGAGCGGATGACGGTTGGCGAGACCGAATCGCTCACGCCGGCCCAACTGGTGAATCCCAAGCCCCTGGTGGCGGCGATCAAGGAGTTCTTCGGCTCCAGCCAGCTGAGCCAGTTCATGGATCAGACCAATCCGCTGGCGGAGCTCACCCACAAGCGCCGCATCAGCGCCCTGGGCCCCGGTGGCCTCACCCGGGAGCGGGCCGGCTTCGCCGTGCGCGACATCCACCCGTCCCACTACGGCCGCATCTGCCCGATCGAGACCCCGGAAGGCCCCAACGCCGGTCTGATCGGTTCGCTCGCCACCCATGCGCGGGTGAACGAATACGGCTTCATCGAAACGCCCTTCTGGAAGGTGGAGAACGGCATCGTTCACAAGCAGGGCAATCCGATCTATCTCTCTGCCGATCTGGAAGACGAGTGCCGCGTCGCCCCCGGTGACGTGCCCACCGATGCCAGCGGTCGCATCACCGTCGATCTGGTGCCGGTTCGCTACCGCCAGGACTTCGAGAAGGTGGTGCCCGAGCAGGTCGACTACGTGCAGCTCTCACCGGTGCAGGTGATCTCCGTTGCCACCTCGCTGATCCCCTTCCTCGAGCACGACGATGCCAACCGCGCCCTGATGGGCTCGAACATGCAGCGTCAGGCCGTGCCCCTGCTCCGACCCGAGCGACCCCTGGTCGGCACCGGTCTGGAGACCCAGGTGGCCCGCGACTCGGGCATGGTGCCGATCACCCGTGTCAACGGCGAGGTGGTGTTCGTCGATGCCACCCAGATCATCATCCGTGATGAAGAGGGCAACGATCACTATCACTTCCTGCAGAAGTACCAGCGCTCCAACCAGGACACCTGCCTCAATCAGAGGCCGATCGTGCGGCTTGGGGATCCGGTGATCGCCGGCCAGGTGCTGGCGGATGGCTCCGCCTGCGAGGGCGGTGAGATCGCCCTGGGTCAGAACGTGCTGATCGCCTACATGCCCTGGGAGGGATACAACTACGAAGACGCCATCCTGGTGAGCGACCGCCTCGTGCAGGACGATCTCTATACCTCGGTGCACATCGAGAAGTACGAGATCGAAGCGCGGCAGACCAAGCTGGGCCCCGAGGAGATCACCCGGGAAATCCCCAACGTCGCCGAAGAAAGCCTTGGCAATCTCGATGAGATGGGCATCATCCGCATCGGTGCCTATGTCGAAAGCGGCGACATTCTGGTGGGCAAGGTGACGCCGAAGGGCGAATCCGATCAGCCGCCTGAGGAGAAGCTGCTGCGCGCCATCTTCGGGGAGAAGGCCCGCGATGTGCGCGACAACTCCCTGCGGGTGCCCAGCACCGAGCGGGGTCGCGTCGTCGACGTGCGCATCTACACCCGTGAGCAGGGTGATGAGCTGCCACCCGGCGCCAACATGGTGGTGCGGGTCTATGTGGCCCAGCGTCGCAAGATTCAGGTGGGCGACAAGATGGCCGGCCGCCACGGCAACAAGGGCATCATCAGCCGGATCCTTCCCCGGGAGGACATGCCCTACCTGCCCGACGGCAGCCCGATCGACATCGTGCTCAACCCCCTGGGCGTGCCCTCCCGGATGAACGTCGGCCAGGTGTTCGAATGCCTGATGGGCTGGGCTTCGGCCCATCTCGACTGCCGCGTCAAGGTGGTGCCCTTCGATGAGATGTACGGCGCCGAAAAGAGCAAGCAGACCGTGCAGGCCTATCTCGAGGAAGCCGCCAAGCAACCCGGCAAGGACTGGGTCTACGACCCGGAGAATCCCGGCAAGATTCAGCTCATCGATGGCCGCACCGGCGAGGCCTTCGACCAGCCCGTCACCGTGGGCTATGCCCACATCCTCAAGCTGGTGCACCTGGTGGACGACAAGATCCACGCCCGCTCGACCGGCCCCTACTCCCTGGTCACCCAGCAGCCCCTGGGCGGCAAGGCGCAGCAGGGCGGTCAGCGTCTCGGGGAGATGGAGGTGTGGGCCCTCGAGGCCTACGGCGCCGCCTACACCCTGCAGGAGCTGCTCACGGTCAAGTCCGACGACATGCAGGGCCGCAACGAGGCGCTCAACGCCATCGTCAAGGGCAAGCCGATCCCCC
>JBAWXG010000106.1:0-6411 GCA_037144195.1 Synechococcus sp. ELA057 | reverse complement strand
GGCGCTGCTGGTGATCTCGACAATCCTGCCGATCGCCTGCGGATCCTCCAGGGCATCGAGACAGACGCGCGCCACCAGACGGCGGGGAATGCTGTCACTCTCCTGCTGATCGGGACCGCTGAAACGGATTCCTTCGGCCTCCAGATCCTGCTCACGTTCGCTCAGCCCCCCAGGCCGCACCACGGTCCAGTCGAGACCGCTCTGCTCGAGCCAGCGCTCACCGAGACGCTTCCACACCAGGATCAACCCGAACAGGTTGAGCGGATGCAGCCAGCGCCCGGCGCACAGGGAGCTGACCAGCACCACCCTCCGCAGGCCAACGGCCTTGCAAGCCCGGATCTGCTGCTGCACGCCGATGGCATCGACCTGAAGGGGGCCGGCCAGGTTGACCGAGGGGCGCGCACCCGTGGCGATCACCAGGGCGTCGCAACCCTGCAGGGCAGCATGGAGGGCCTCCGTCTGATCCAGGTCCAGCCGCACGATCTCGGCTCCCTCAAGACCCTCGGGGAGCTGAGATCCGGGCCTGATCAGAGCCCGGACCCGGTGGCCGCGCCGCAGGGCCTCCTCCACCGTTCGCCAACCGGTTTTCCCTGAGGCACCGGACACCGCCAGCAGCATGAACAGACCACAACATCACCGGATCATGCTGCTGCCGCCGCAGCCTGCCTGTGGTCGCCTCAGTTCCCCGGCGCCGCCTCCAGCGCGGCGATCGCCAGGCGGGTGCGCACCACGGCATCAGGGTTAAGGCTGATCGAATCGATGCCCTCCTGCACCAGGAAGGCGGCGAATTCGGGGTGATCGCTCGGCGCCTGACCGCAGATGCCGATCTTGCGGCCGCAGCGCTTCGCCGTGCGGATCGCCATGCGGATCATCGCCATCACCGTGGGGTGCCGCTCATCGAACAGGTCCGCCACCAGGATGGAATCCCGATCCAGACCGAGGGTGAGCTGGGTGAGGTCATTGGAGCCGATCGAGAAGCCATCGAAGCGCTCGGCGAAGGCCTCCGCGCCGATCACATTGCTGGGCAGCTCGCACATCACATACACCTCCAGGCCCTGCTGCCCGCGCACCAGGCCGTGGCGGGCCATCTCCGCCAGCACCAGGTCTCCCTCCTCCGGCGTGCGACAGAACGGCACCATCGGGATCACGTTGGTGAGCCCCATGCGCTCACGCACCCGTTTCAGCGCCTCGCACTCGAGCCCGAATGCCTCGCGGAAACCCTCGGAGTGGTAGCGGGAGGCCCCTCGCCAGCCGATCATCGGGTTCTCCTCCTTCGGCTCGAACCAGCGCCCACCGAGCAACTTGGCGTATTCGTTGCTCTTGAAATCGGAGAAGCGCAGGATCACCGGCCGTGGATGGAAGGCGGCAGCGATGCGGGCCATGCCCTGGCTGAGCAGATCCACGTAGTAATCGGAGGGCCGCTCATAACCAGCCGTCAGCGCGCTGATGGCCTCCCGCTCCGAGACGTCATCGACGCCCTCGGGCTGGAGCAGCGCCAGCGGATGCACCCGGATGTGGTTGGCGATGATGAACTCCAGTCGCGCCAGGCCGACGCCATCGCAGGGGATGGCAGCGAGATTGAACGCCTCCTCCGGATTTCCCACATTCATCAGGATTCGGGTGCGGGTGGCCGGCAATTCGCCCACATCCAGCTCCCGCACCTGGAACGGCAGCTGACCGCGGTAGACATGCCCCTCATCGCCCTCGCAGCAGCTGGCGGTGATCAGATCCCCATCGGCGATGCACTCCGTGGCATTGCCGGCTCCGACGATGGCTGTGATGCCCATCTCTCGGGCGATGATCGCCGCATGGCAGGTGCGGCCACCCTGATTGGTGATCACACCGCTGGCGCGCTTGAGGATCGGTTCCCAGTCCGGATCGGTGCGCTCGGTGACCAGCAGATCGCCGCTCTGGAAACGCTGGATCTCGGAGGGGTCGCGGATGATGCGGGCCCTGCCGCTGCTCACCGAGGCTCCGATGGCTCGGCCACTGCAGAGGATTTCCGCACTGTGGGGATCCAGATGCCAGCTGCGCAGGATCGAGGCGTTGCGCCGCGACTGCACCGTTTCCGGACGCGCCTGCAGGATGAACAGCTCTCCACTGAGGCCATCCTTGGCCCACTCGATATCCATCGGGGTGGGCTGGCCCCGACGCTGGCTGTAGTGGGCCTCGATCAGACACGCCCACCGGGCCAACTGCAGCACCTCGGCATCGCTGAGGGCGTAACGCGCCCGCTCCACAGGCGGCACCTCCTCGTTGCGGGTGGCGCCGGAGCCGGGATGACTGGGATCAGCCACGGATCCGTCGCCTTCCCTGGAATAGACCATGCGGATCGCCTTGCTGCCCAGGCGCCGGCTGAGGATCGGCTCAAAACCCTGCAGCAGCGTGGGTTTGAACACCAGATACTCGTCAGGGTTCACCGCCCCCTGCACCACGTTCTCCCCCAGGCCGAAGGCCGCCGTGAGCAACACGGCCTCGCGAAAGCCGGTTTCGGTATCGATGGAGAACATCACTCCCGAGCTGGCCAGATCGGAGCGCACCATGCGCTGCACACCGATGGACAGGGCCACGTCGAAATGATCGAAGCCATGGATCTGGCGATAGGAGATGGCGCGATCGGTGAACAGGGAGGCAAAGCAGCGGCGGCAGGCCGCCAGGAGCTGCTGCTCACCCTCCACATTCAGGTAGGTCTCCTGCTGCCCGGCGAAGGAGGCCTCCGGCAGATCCTCGGCCGTGGCACTGGATCGCACCGCCACCGACGGCGAACCGAGAGCCTGATACGCCTTCAGGATGCCCTGCTCGAGAGCGACCGGTAACGGGGTGGCCAGCAGCAGCGAACGGGCCTGGGCGCCTGCCGCCTGCAGGGCCACGATGTCGTTGCCGTCGAGGCCATCCAGCAGGGCATGCAGGCGATCGGCCAGCGCACCGCTGCGGATGAACAGGCGGTAGGCCTCGGCGGTGGTGGCGAAGCCACCGGGAACCCGGACACCCCTGGTGGTGAGAGCCTGGATCATCTCCCCCAGGGAGGCATTCTTGCCGCCCACGGCGGACAAGGCCTCAAGGCCCACCTGCTCGAGGGGCACCACCAGCGCTTCAGGCAGGGGCGAGGCAACAGCGGGGATCGGGGAAGCGGTGCCCATGACCTGTCGAGGCAGCTGGTCTCAATCTGGCCGCAGCGGAGGGCCTGCGCCCATCAGGGTGCCAGGGCTTCAGGATCAGCGCTGACGGCGGGCAGGCCTCGGATCGGCTTCGTCGCTATCGGGTGCACGCTCCGGCAGCAGTTGAGCCAGCAACCCCGTCCCCATCAACACAGCCCCCAGTCCCAGCGCCAGAGGTCTGCTGTCGCTGGCGGTATCCCCCCACACGGCCGCCGCCAGGAAGGCGCCACCCAACAGCAGGCTGGGGACCAGCACGATGCCCTTGGCGGTGCGGTTGAGGCTCATGCGCAGCCCGGAGCGGCCCCGGGCTCGGCCAGGCCCGCCTCCACCATGGCGCTGCTGAGATCGGAGGCGCTGCTCAGCTTCTGCACCCTGGCCACCAGCACGCCATCGCGATTGCCCAGAGGCCGCAGATTCACCCGGCTGCGGCGGGGCAACTGGCCCCGAAGCCAGTCGAGCGCCAGCGGCTGCTGTTCGGGGCTGGAGCTGATGCAGGCCAGCTCGACGGTATAGGTGCGGTTGCTGTCACCTACCAGCAGCAAGCTGGCGCTGCGCACCTGAAGCACCTCTGCCGCAGCCGCAGGGGCCACCCCCGCCCCGATCAGCGCGGTGAGCAGGGCCACAGCCAGAACCAACGCCAGAGCCGAGCGACGCAGAAAGCAGGACAAGAGGATCAGAGCTTGGTGCCGCAACTGGGGCAGAAGAAATGGGCGCTGGCCGTGGTCGCACCACAGGCTCCGCACTGGCGCTGGGTGTCGATCGCCAGCTCCGGATGGCTGGGCAGACCCACCATCTGGGCATTGCTCGCTCCGGGGGGAACCATCGGATAGCAGTTCTCGTTGCGGCGCACCTTCACATCAATGAAGGCGGGGCCAGGGTGGGCGAGGGCCTCGGCGAGCTGCTCGCGCAAGCGGGAGCGCTCGTTGATCAGCACCCCCCGCACACCGAATGCCTCGGCAAGTGCCTCGAAATTGGGCATGCCTCCGGTCATCTCGGAGTTGGAGTAGCGCTCCTCGTAAAAGCTCTCCTGCCACTGGCGCACCATTCCCTGCCAGCCGTTGTTCAGCACCACCACCTTCACCGGCAGGTCGTACTGGGCCAGGGTGCCGAGCTCCTGGATGTTCATCAGGATGCTGGCATCACCGGCGACGCAGACCACCTGCGCCTCTGGATAGGCCGTCTGCACGCCCATGGCGGCGGGCAGGCCGAAGCCCATGGTGCCCAGGCCGGCACTGCTCACCCAGTGGCGTGGCGCGCTGTGCAGGAACTGGGCCGCCCACATCTGGTGCTGCCCCACATCGGTGGTGACGTAGGCATCAGGTGCCAGATCCCGCAGGGCCACCACCACCTCCTGGGGGGCGATCTCCCCTTCCGGAGCGGGCACCACGAGCGGATAGTGGTGCTTCCAGCTGTCGATGCGCTGCAGCCAGGCCTCCGTGCGGCCATCGGAACCCTCACCGGAGGAGGCATCGAGCAGGGCCTGCAGGGCCTGACGCACATCGGCCACGACAGCGACCTGTGGCAGGCGGTTCTTGCCGACCTCGGCGGCATCGATATCGATATGGATGACGCGGGCACGCGGCGCGAAGCTGTCGAGCCGGCCGGTGACCCTGTCATCGAAACGGGCGCCGGCAGCGATCAACAGATCGCACTCCGTGACGGCGAAATTGGCATAGGCCGTGCCGTGCATGCCAAGCATCCCCAGGGCCAGCGGATGCCGCTCATCGAAGGCCCCCTTGCCCATCAGGGTGGTGGTGACCGGCAGGCGGAAGCGCTCGGCCAGCGCGGCAATGGCCCCATGGGCACCGGAACTGATGCTGCCGCCTCCCACATAGAGCAGGGGCCTGCTGGCCTGGCGGATCAGCTCCAGGGCCTGTTCGATGCGGGCGGGCTGGGGGGCTGGGGTGGCCCGGAAGCCGGCGGGGATCGCCGTGCCCGGCTCGACCGGGACGTAATCGAACTGCTCGGTGCCCACATCCTTGGGGACATCGATCAGCACCGGGCCTGGCCGGCCACTGGCGGCGATCAGAAAGGCTTCGGCCACGATCCGGCCGATGTCGCGGGGATCGCGCACGACCCAGGAGTGCTTCACGATCGGCAGGGTGATGCCGAAGATATCGGTCTCCTGGAAGGCATCGGTGCCGATCGCGGCACGGGGCACCTGGCCCGTGATCACGACCATCGGCACCGAATCCATCTGGGCCGTGGCGATGCCGGTGACCAGGTTGGTGGCACCGGGTCCGGAGGTGCCGAAACACACCCCGACCCGCCCCGTGGCACGGGCGTAGGCATCGGCCGCATGGGTGCCTCCCTGCTCATGGCGCACCAGGATGTGGCGCAGCCAGCCCCGGGCCTCAGCCTTGTGCAGCTCGTCGTAGATGGGCAGGATCGCACCGCCCGGATAGCCGAAGATGTGGCGCACGCCATGGCGATGCAGGGCATCCATCAGCGCGTAGGCCCCATTGACCCGCTGAGGCAAGCCCGTCTCCTGCGGATGCCTCGACTGGGCGACACCAACCGTCGCGTCGGAATCGGTATTGGTGGCTGGATTGATGGGGGTGAGCGTCACGGCGTTGATGGTGGGTCCGGCCGGAAACCGGGAGTCGGCGGCAATTCCGGAACGGCAGGTTAGGAAGGATTCCTGAGCAGAAAGAAGCTGTTCAGCGCATGGCCTCAAGAGTAATGCTGCCGCTTCGAGGCGCCGCCGTTCTGCGGCTGGCGGCCATGGCCCGCAGAACCATCGCCGGATCCAGCCAGGTCCCCCGGTAGCGCAGCCCCCAGTGCAGATGGGGCCCTGTGGCGCTGCCCGTCATGCCCACGGTGGCAATCACCTCGCCCCGCCTCACGCGCTGACCGACTTCCAGGCTGAGCGGGCCACTGCGGTAGACGCCACCGCTGACTGAACCAGAGAGATGGCAGTAGATGTGTTCGTAATCGCCCGAACGGACGACAAGGCCATTGCCGCAGCCTCCATCGGAGATGACCTCCTGCACCTGCCCCGACCACCAGCTGCGCACGGGCGAACCTTCAGCCGCCGCGATGTCGATGCCGAGATGGGGACGCAGATCACCGCCGAGGGGGTGGAGTCGCATCCCATAGGCGCTGGTGTAGCCGGCGAAGGCCGTCACCGGGAACACCCCGTACTGCCAGGAGGAGGCTTTCCCCGGAGCCGCCGCAGCCAGAAGCAGAAACCCTGCCGAAGCGCGACGCCAGAGCGCCCTGCGCATCACTCTGCCGATGCCGATGCCGATGC
>JBAWXG010000105.1:0-6501 GCA_037144195.1 Synechococcus sp. ELA057 | reverse complement strand
GATCAGAGATCAGAGATCCGTGTCTGGGGCTCTTGCCGGGATCGACGCCACTCAGGCTTCGCTGGGATGGGCGATCACCCGGTCGATCAGGCCGTACTCCTTGGCCTCGGCGGCACTGAGGAAGTAGTCGCGGTCGGTGTCCTTGGCGATTTTCTCCAGGGGCTGGCCGGTCATGTCGGCCATGGACTTGTTGAGCATGTCCTTGATGCGCAGGATCTCGCGCGCCTCGATCTCGATGTCGCTGGCCTGCCGCTGACTGGTGCCTCCCAGGGGCTGGTGGATCATGATCCGGCTGTGGGGAAGGGCAAGCCGCTTGCCCTTGCTGCCTGCCGCCAGCAGGAAGGCCCCCATCGAGGCGGCCAGACCGACGCAGATCGTCACCACGTCACTCTTGACGTATTGCATCGTGTCGTAGATCGCCAGACCGGCGGTCACCGAGCCGCCGGGTGAATTGATGTACAGGTAGATCGGCTTGCTGCTGTCCTCGGAATCGAGATAGAGCATCTGGGCGACGAGGCTGTTGGCCACCCCATCGCTCACTTCCTGGCCGAGAAACAGGATGCGCTCCACCCCCAGACGGGTGTAGATGTCGACCCAGCGCTCGTACTGGCTGCCGGGGAGGCGGTAGGGAACGCTGGGGGTGCCGATGGGCATGGCTCAGGCGCGGGGATGGATGGAAATGGGAGCAGGGTGAGAGGGGAGCCAGGCGCCAGGTGCAGGCCCGGCGGGGCCTGG
This sequence comes from Synechococcus sp. ELA057, assembly GCA_037144195.1. Classification (GTDB taxonomy): domain Bacteria; phylum Cyanobacteriota; class Cyanobacteriia; order PCC-6307; family Cyanobiaceae; genus Cyanobium. The sequence continues at coordinate 5,766 of JBAWXG010000105.1, read as the reverse complement.
CGCGTCAGCCGATGCCGGCTGCTGTGGCCACCGGCGCTGGCAGCTCCTTGCGGCTGCTGAGCACACGATCGATCAGGCCGTAATCCTTGGCCTCCTCTGCGGTCAGGTAGGTCATGCGATCGGAGTCGCGGGCCAGATCCTCAACGCTCTTGCCGGTGTTGTCCGCCAGGATCTCCAGCATGGTGTGCTTGTTGTGCAGCACCTCCTTGGCTCTGATCTGGATGTCGCTGGCCTGACCACGGGCCCCTGAGCGGGGCTGATGCAGCACGATCGAGGCATGGGGAAGGGCGGCCCGCTGCCCCTTGGTGCCGGCGCTGAGGATCATGGCGGCCGTTCCCATCGCCTGGCCGATGCAGATCGTGTGCACCGGGGGCTTCACGTAGCGGAGGGTGTCGCAGATGGCGAAGGCTTCTGTCTCGAAGCCGATGGCATCGCCGGAGTACCAGCTGGTGCCGGTTGAATTGATATAGAAGAAGATCGGTTTTTCTGGATTATCGAATTCCAGATAGAGGAGCTGGGCGATGATCAGTTCCGTGACGTCCACGCCCATCTGGCGCTTGGCGTCGTCGTCGGAGAACAGTGGAAGACCCAGATAGACGATCCGCTCCTTGAGCAACAGGGAGGGAAGGTCAGGAGGGGGTGTGCGGAACACGGCGGTATCACCGTAATAAGGGGCCGACACCGTCATCCGCAGAGACCACCGGAGGAACCCGGAGCCTAGCCGGGTCCGGGGGGCAGCGGTTCCCGGGAGGGGGCGGCTTTCCCGCCAGGGCTGCGACTGCTGCGGCTTCCCTTCTCCGTGGGACGCTCACCAGCACCATTGGCGGGACGCTCGCCGGCAGGGCGATCGCAGCGGGCGAACACCATGCGCCCGGTCGGCGTCTGAAGGGCTCCGGTGACCGTCACCGGCAACCGCTCGCCAATGCGCTGGCGGGCATCTTCCACCACCACCATGGTGCCGTCCTCCAGATAGCCGATCCCCTGATCGGCCTCCTTGCCCTCCCGCACGATCTTGAGCTGAAGGGCATCACCGGGCTGCACCTCCGGCCTCAGGGCGATCACCAGCTCGCTCAGGTTGAGCGCCTTGAGCTGCTGGACGGCCGCCACCTGGGCGAGGTTGAAGTCGGCGGTCAGCAGGGTGCCGCCGGTGTCGGCGGTGAGTCGCAGCAGCTTCTCATCGGCTCCGTCACCGTCGTAGCGGGTGGTGTTGATCACCATGCGCCGGCCGAGGCTCTCCCGCAGGTCGCCCAGCAGCTTCAGGCCGCGGCGACCCTTGCCGCGCTTCTCGGCATTGGCGGAATCCGCCAGGGCCTGGAGTTCATCGATCACCGCCTGGGCGACGATCACCTGACCCTCCAGCAGGCCGCAATCGAGCAGGCCGCTGATGCGGCCGTCGATGATCACGCTGGTGTCGAGGATCTTGGCCGTGGCCGGCTGAAGCACGCCATCGGCCACCAGCAGGGCTTCGGTGCTGTTGGGGTTGAACAGGCGCAGCAGGGTGCGGCCGTGCACCTCGGCCAGGTTGTAGCCCAGAACGCCGAAGAACACGTTGCTGAGCACGGCTGCCAGCGGTTTGACCAGCACCACCTCCCATGGGAGCGGCAGCAGCAGGATCGGTGCCAGCAGCAGGTTGGCCACCAGCAGGCCCAGGATCAGCCCCACCGCCCGGCTGATCAGCAGATCGGTGGGCATGCTGCGCACCTGGGCCATCAGGCGCCGCCGCAGCTGCTGGAAGAAGAAGCCGGCCAGCAGGCCGAAGAAGGCCCCGAAGCCTCCCAGGACGGTGCGCAGCCCCTCGATGTTGTCGACCTGCAGCAACAGCTGTTCAGGCAGCAGATCCACGCCCAGCCAGCCGGTCGCCGCGCCGGAGACCAGGAACAGCACCAGGATGAGGATGTCCACCATGAGCCTGTTGGGGAGCCTGTCGGGACAGGTGCTGGGGCGGGTCCTGGGAGCCCGCTGCGTCAGCATCGCAGCATGCCCGATCCGACGCCGATTGCCAGGCCGGGGTTACCGCCCCTTGCGCCGCGCTCGGCCTATCTGCACATCCCCTTCTGCCACCGGCGCTGCTTCTACTGCGATTTCGCCGTGGTGCCCCTTGGCGATCGGGCGGATGGGGCCGGGGGGCCCGGAGCGGCCTCGATCGCGGCCTACCTGGAGCTTCTCGAGCGGGAGATCGCCCTGTCCCCAGCGGGTGCGCCTCTGGCAACGGTGTACGTGGGCGGGGGGACCCCCTCGATGCTCACCCCCGCTCAGGTGGCCGCACTGATTCAGGCCCTGCAGCGCCGCTTCGGTCTCTGCCCCGGTGCGGAGATCACCCTGGAGATGGATCCGGCCAGCTTCGATCGGCAGCGGCTGGCCGGTTATCTGGCTGCGGGCGTCAACCGCGTCAGCCTCGGGGGCCAGAGCTTTGACGATCAGGTGCTGGCGGATCTGGGGCGCCGCCATCGGCGCTCCGATCTGCTGGAGGCTGCCGGCTGGATGCGACAGGCCTGGCGGCGGGGGGAGCTGCGGAGCTGGAGTCTCGATCTGATCCAGGGTCTGCCCGGTCAGGATCGATCGGGCTGGCGGGAGCAGCTGGAGCAGGCGATCGCCTGCGATCCTCCCCACCTCTCGATCTATGACCTGATCGTCGAGCCGGGCACCGTGTTCGAGCGCCGGCGGCAGCAGGGGCTGCTGGATCTGCCCGCTGAGGATCTGGGGGCCGATCTGCAGGATTGGACCGTTCAGCGCCTGCAGCAGGCCGGCTACGGCCACTACGAGATCTCCAATTACGCCAGGCCAGGGCATGCCAGCCGCCACAACCGCGTCTACTGGAGCGGCGCGGGATGGTGGGGATTCGGTCTGGGGGCCACCTCCTGCCGTGATGGCATCCGTCTGGCCAGACCGCGTCAGCGCCAGGCCTACCAGGCCTGGTTGAACGAACTGGAACGGACTGCCGCACATCCGCCAGAGGAACCGGCGCTGCCTCCGGCCTGGGAGGACCTGTGGATCGTCGGCCTTCGCCGCCGCGAGGGCGTGCAGGCTGTCGATCTGGCCCGGAGGGCCGGTCTGAGCAGCGCCGAGCTGGAGGCTCTGCGCCGCCACCTCGGCAGCTTCCAGCAGCGGGGTCTGCTGCTGGTGGAAGGGCCGCGCTGGCGCCTCAGCGATCCGGAGGGGCTTGCACTCAGCAATGCGGTGCTGCGGGAGCTGCTGGGCTGGTGGGAGAGCTCTGGCAGGACAGTGCGCTGATCCACTCGCGCAGGGCGTGGACCGCCAGGCCGCGGCCATCGAGCAGCGGCGGTGAGAAGGGGGGCTGGCGCTCGGTGTAACCGAGCAGATCGGCGGTGACGCGCACCTGCCCGTCGCAGGCATCGCCGGCGCCGATGCCGATCACCGGGATGCGCAGCGTCTGACGCACCGCCTCCGCCAGCTCGGAGGGGACGTGCTCCAGCACCACCGAGAAGCAGCCGCAGGCCTCCAGCCGCTCGGCCTGGTGCCGCAGCTTCTCCTGGGAGCGGGGATCGCGGGCCTGGCGCCGGTATCCGGTCTGATGCACCGACTGGGGTGTGAGCCCGAGATGCCCCATGACGGGGATGCCGCTGCGCACCATCCGATCGATCACCGCCAGGGTCTCGGGTTCGGCGCCCTCCAGCTTCACCGCCATGGCCGGGGATTCCTTGAGCACCCGCCCGGCAGCCCGCAGGCCGTCATCGCTGCCGCACTGATAGCTGAGAAAGGGCAGATCGCAGATCAGCAGAGGGCTGCGGGGCAGCTGCCTGCGCTCGGGGGGGGCGCCATGGTCGCTGGCGGGGTCGAGGTCACGCAGCCGCTGCAGGGTCCAGGCCTCCAGGCCGCGGCCCACGGCACGGCAGTGGTGCAGCATCTCGTCGAGGGTCACAGGCAGGGTGGTGCCATGGCCCAGCACCGTCATCGCGAGGGAATCGCCCACCAGCACCGCATCCGCGCCGGCTTCGGCCACAAGAGCGGCCGAGAGCGCATCCCAGGCGGTGAGCACGGAGATCGGCAGTCCCTCCTGCTTGCGGATCAACAGATCCGAGGGTCGCATCGGCACGGTGGGAATGATCTCCAGAGCTGACGAAGGCCATTGCTAGCATCGGATCGACTCGGACCCACGCGGCCCGGACGCCCAAACCTGGTCAGGACCGGAAGGGAGCAGCCACACGGGATGCTCAGGGCAGGCGTGGTCTCCGGGTCACCCAATCGGATCGCTCCCTTCGACGGGACGGCGTGGCTCTTGCGGCAGCAGGGCATCTGCTCCGAAAAGGCCCCGAAATTCCGGATCAGGCTCCAGGTCTCTGGCAGCGCATCAGGGCATCACGGTCTGCTGGTCCGCAGAACGGATCGACCTTGATGCTGGAGCGGATTCCGGGCTTCAGGCCCCGAAATTCAGGCCCCGATGGTCTCAGTGGCGCCTGAGAGGTTTCCCCTCACTCGCCGCGAGACTGGCGGTTGCGCAGGAAGGGGGGGATCATCGCGCCCCGCTCCTCGACTGTGGTGGCGAGTGAATCCTGGAAGCTGCGTGCCGGACGCTCCGGGCGATAGGCGGAACCACCTTCGAAGCCGGTGGCGATCACGGTCACGTGAATCTCACCCTCGAGGCTCTCATCCACGACTGCCCCGACGATGATGTTGGCGTCGGGATCGACCATGTCGTAGATGACTTCGGAGGCGGTGGTCATGTCCTCCAGGGTCATGTCCTTGCCGCCGCTGATGTTGATCACACAGCCCTTGGCGCCGTCGATGCGGGCGGATTCCAGCAGGGGGCTGGTCATGGCGGCCTGGGCGGCCTCCGAGGCACGGGAGCGTCCGGAGCCGACGCCGATGCCCAGCAGCGCCGTGCCGGCATTGGCCATCACCGAGCGCACATCCGCGAAGTCGACGTTGACCAGGCCGGCCTTGGTGATGATGTCGCTGATGCCCTTCACCCCCATCCGCAGCACATCGTCGGCGGAGCGGAAGGCATCCTGAAGGGAGGCTCCGGCGATGGTGTCGCGCAGGCGGTCGTTGGGGATGACGATCAGGGTGTCGACATGCTCAGCGAGACGGGCGATGCCTTCTTCCGCCTGACGCAGACGCTTGCGGCCCTCGAACCCGAACGGCTTGGTGACGATGCCGACGGTGAGGGCGCCGCACTCCTTGGCCACCTCGGCCAGGATCGGTGCCGCTCCGGTGCCGGTACCGCCGCCCATGCCGGCAGCGATGAACACCAGATCGGTGCCTTCCAGGGACTGCTGCAGATCGGCGCGGGATTCCTCGGCGGCCTTCTGCCCGATCACGGGATTGCCGCCGGCACCGAGACCGCGGGTGAGCTTCTGACCCAGCTGGATCCGTTGGCGTGCGGCCGACTGAAGCAGGGCCTGGGCGTCGGTGTTGAGGACGCGGTAACCGACCCCCTGGAGATCGCTGGCGATCATCCGATTGACGGCGTTGCTGCCGCCTCCTCCGACTCCGATCACCTCGATCCGCGCTGACTGGCTGGGCACGATCCCGTTGGCGCTGGGCGAGGTCTCGGTCATGGCGGCAATCGCGGGCTGGTCGGCCCTGGGGTGTGGTTGTTCAACGGATGCGCCCATGTCCTGCGGGAGGGCCATCGCTGGGGTGAATCCGTTGGACTGCGGTTGCATTATGTCGAGGTGGCGGCACCAGGCCCAGTGCCGATGGTCCAGATTGCCCACCAGGGCTGAGGGATGCAACCTGCTGTGGGCATGTGCTGGCGGGCCGTTGTTGCATCCCCTCGCTTCTGATAAGGGCTCAACTGCAAGA
>JBAWXG010000104.1:0-6613 GCA_037144195.1 Synechococcus sp. ELA057 | reverse complement strand
GGTGCCGCGCCTGTGGTCCTGGAGTTGTCCCCAGCGGCCGATCGCCACGCTCACATCGTCGCCGCTGCCCTGGGTGCTGATGTGATCGAGGGCCTGGCCCAGTTCAGAGGTCTCCAGATCCCCTGGGGAGTTCGAGAGCTCGCAGAGGTAGTGGGCGAGGGTGAGGTAATCGGCGTCGGTGCCGCAGGATTTGCGGATGCCGTCACTGCTGAGCAGCAGGCTGAAGGGGGCCTGGCCGGCGTTGATCGGCACCAGGCCGCTGCGGGGCGCGAAATGGCGTGCGGCCCCCTCCATGCAGAGGCTGAAGGTGGCCTCGCCCCCTCCGGGATTGTCGGGTTCCTCGCTGATCAGCTCGGCGGATCCGTCTGCATTGATCCGCACCAGATCCCAGTCTCCGAGGCCGCTGTAGCCCCACCAGCGGGGGGTGAGCAGCAGCAGGCCCAGGGTGGCCCCATAGGCCAGGGTCGACGGTGGTGCCCCATCGTCGCGGGGGTGGGCCCGGCCATGGTTCAGCACGTCCTGGCACCAGCGTTCCACGATCTGTTCCGGCAGGGTCTCCAGCAGCCATTGACGCCAGGCCTCGTCGTTGTCGCCCTGGTTCAGGCGGGCCCTGGAGAGTCGCTGCTGCACCTCCGCGAGGGCCACGCGGCAGGCGATCTGGCTGCCGAGATCGCTGCGGTCGTACTTCGCGCCGCCATGGCCATCGGAGACCACCAGGGCTTGCACCGGCTGGCCTGCCCCATCGAGAAACGTCCAGATGCCGCTGGCGTCCTGGCAGGGGGCACCACGGCGTTGGTGCGCTGCCCCGGTCCTGCTGTCGCAGCGGGGCGGGAGCCAGCCATGCAGCGCGTCGCTCACCGGTTCACCTCACCAGACCACCTGGCTGGCATCAGCGGGATCCAGCAGGGTTGGAGGCAGGTCCGGCAAGGGCACATTGGTCTCGATCGGGCCGCCCCCAGGCTGGCTGCGCGGCTGGCTGGCAGCGCCGACCACGGCGGTGGAGGCCCACTGGATGTAGCGGGCCAGGGTGTTGCTGTCGTTGGCCTGGAGCGGGCGGCGGCCGGGTCGTCCGGCCGGGCTGCCGGGCATCCGATCCCCGTCGGGGCCACGCCCGTCCGGCAGCCTGTCGCCATCGGGACCGCTGCCGGTGGCGGTGTCCGGCCCGATGAACTGCTGCAGCACCTCCAGGTCGGCGTCATGGCCGATGGCGATTGCCAGCCGCACCGCCTTGGCCGCCCAGGGTTCGGCCATCAGGGCGCGCAGGCCGGCGAGGAAATCGTCGGTGGGCGCGCCATCGGAGATCAGAACGAGCACCGGTGGCAAGGCCCGCTGTTCCATCGGAGGGGTGCGCAGCACCGCGGCCAGCTGGCGCATCGCCTCCCCCATCGCGGTGAGTCCTCCCGCCTGCAGATCACTCCACAGGGGAAGCATCTGATCCACCGGGGTGGGTGTGCCCACATGCCATTGGGCCCGGTCTGCGAAACCAAGCACCCGCACCAGGATCTGGGCCTCCGGGTTCTGCTGGCTCACCTGCACCATCTCCGGCAGCGACTGGCGAATGGCCTGGTTCAGCGCCTGCATCTTGCCGTTGGCCCGCATGGAGCCGGAGCAGTCGCACAGATAGATGAAGTGAAGGGGGCGCCGTGTCAGCTGGACGTTCGGAAAGGGCATGGCAGATGGGGGTCAGCGGGCCATCTGAATGGGCCCCAGGGGGGTATGGACGACGTGCAGGCTGGCGAGGCTACAGCTCCTGCCCGGGGCGATCGGTACCTCCTCGCCGCTGTTCAGCACGGCCGTCCAGAGCTGCTGGCTGAGATTCTTCAGCCCCAGCAGTTCGGCCTTCTGGGGATGGGCCTCGACCCGGGCGATCGGTTGATCCAACCGCTCCCCTTCCAGTGGACTGAAGTGATGGGGATGCAGGGCGTTGCCGGGTTGGGCCTGGACCGCTCCGGCGGGGGTGATCAGCCGGGCGGAGACGGGCAGTTCGCCGCCACAGGCCCAGCAGCGGCCCGGCTCACCGGGCTCAGGAAAGACCTCCTGCTGGCAGTGGGGGCAGAGGCTGCGCTGATCGAGGCAGTGCGACAGAGCCTTGAGCCACTGGCCTGTGTAGGCCCGTTGTGTCGGGTTGCGGGCCCCGGCGCCGAGGCTCTGTTGAAACAGATCCTGCAGGTGAGGCGGATAGATGGGCCAGGTCTGCAGCGGGGCGGGGTGGACCGTGGGATCAGGACGATTGCTGGTGTCGTCGCGATCAAAGATGAAGACAGGCTTTTCGCCGTAGAGGCGCAGCCTGGCTGGTTCGTCGAGGCAGCGGATCTCGAGTTCAAGCCGCCCGAGATAGGGATCGTGGCGGGTGAGCAGGCGGAAGATCAGCACCGCCAGTGAAAACAGATCGCTGCTGGTGCCAGGCCGCGCCTGGCCAAGCAGAACCTCCGGCGCCATGAACCCCGTGGTGCCCTTGACGCTGCCCAGTGCGCTGCCGTTGACATCGACGTTGTCGTTGTCGCAGATCAGGATCGCGCCGCTGTCGGGATCCAGGAACAGATTCCCCAGGGAGATGTCCTTGTAGCAAAGGCCCTTGCTGTGCAGAGCGTGGAAGGCTTCCGCCAGGTGAAAGCAGCTGCGCAGCACCTGCTGCAGGCTGATCTGCAGGCGTCCTCCGGTATGGGCGATGGCCGGTTGGAAATGGCTCGGCCTCAGTTTCATCAGGTAGCCGAAGCTCCCAGGCGCGATCCCAAGCCGTTGCAGGCTGATGGCGTCGGGATCCAGCACCAGGATCGGCCACAGAAAACTGGTGTTGGGCTGGGTGGCGCTGATGCAGGCCCGCAGGCGATCGCGCAGTTGAGGATCGCGCTGCAGGCAACTGGGGAAGTACCACTTCATCGCCATCAGCTCGCCGGCGAAATCCACCTCGAACACCTGCCCCTGGCCGCCGCCACCGAGGCAGCGGATGACCCGGATCGGGGTGGCGGTGCTGGAGAAGCTGAGGCTGGAACCCTCGGGAAGCATCGAAACCATCGGGAAACGGGCGGGATGGCTGGAAGAGGTGAATGGCCGCCGCAGGGCGGCCGGGTCGAAGCGGTCCTCAGCCGCTTTCGAGGCTCTGGCCGATGGCCTTGCGGATGCCGTTGCGATGGCTCAACGCGGTGATCCTGTTGGCGAACACATGCCGGTGCGCCATGCCGTCCCGCAGGGTCACAACCAGTTCGTGATCCTTGCGGGATCCCAACACGATCCAGGCCGCCAGGGCACCGATCTCGACGCCCCAGAACAGCACGGGGAAGGGAAGCAGCACCATGCCCCCGAGGCAGACCAGGACCCACCAGCTGAAGCTGTGGGCATGGCGCGGCCGGCTGCGCACATGGGCGGAGCGGACCCGATCCAGGGGGATCGAACGCCCGGCCAGGTTGAGAGTGGCGCCGGCGGCCCGGGGCGTGGAGGCCGTGGGTCGGGGCGCAGGCCGCTGTGATCCTGCTGCCGGCGGTGCCGCAGCAGCAGGTGTGGCCGCCTGAAGCTGGAAGATCAGCACCGGCCCCTTGGGGCCGAGCTGGATCTCATCGCCGTCGCTGAGGCGCCGGCACTGGCGGATCCGTTCACCCTCGAGGTAGGTGCCCGTGTCGCTCTGCCAGTCGCACACGAGCCAGCCCTGACTCTGGGAAAAGCGCACCACGGCATGGTGATCGGCCACACCTTCGATCGAGGCCAGCCGCAGGCGATTGGATTCGGCGCGGCCGATGGTGGTGGGCTTGCTGCGAAGCAGGGCTGCCATTTTGCTGGGATCGCTGCGCAGCAGCAGCCGGGCGTCGGGCTGCATGGCTCAGCGGCGAGGGTCGCTGCGGCGGCTGCGCTGATGCCACCAGTGCCGCCAGTCGTCGGTGATTTCGGCCCAGAGTCCGGGCTCGCCTTCGCGCCAGGGCACCACCCGTCGAGGCAGCAGCAGGGCCTTTGCCGCCAGAAGCAGGGCGACCATCACCAGCAGCAGCAGGACCCAGCCGGGGATGGCGCCCAGCCAGATGAAGGGAGTCCCCAGCGACACCGCCCGCACAGCGAAGAGCCCGATTGTGAAGGCCACCCAGATCCTGAAAGGAGCCCAGGGATCGCGCCGCTGCTCCACCGGGGAGGGTCATAGTGCTGGCCGTAGCCTATTGCAGAGGATTTGGGGATTTCCGGGTGGCCATGGCGGGGGAGGCATTGAGCGGCGCGGAGGAGGCGGCGCCCACCTCATCCCAGACCACCCCGTCATCAGGCACAGCGTCTGCTCGCGACAGCACGGATCCCAGCGACACGCCTGGGCCGGAGGGTTTTCTGGCTGCAGCCCGCAGGTTGTGGCATCAGGCACGCCAGAGCCAGGCCCGACTCCAGCTCTGGCAGAGCGATGCCCTGATCAGGGAGGTTTCACTGACGCAGGAGCGTCTGCGCATCGGCCGTGATCCCGATTGCGAGCTGGCTCTGGAGGCTGGCGGGGTCAGCCGGGTGCATGCCTTCGTGGAGAAGGATCGCCCTGACGATCGCGACTGGGTGCTGGAGGACTTCAATTCCGCCAACGGCCTGTACTGGCACGACCGGCGCATCCGTGCCATCCATTTGCGCCATGGCGATCGCATCCAGCTGGGATCGCCCCTGCGCGAGGCGCCCACCCTGCGTTACCTCCACCCCCGCAGCCCCTGGGAGCGGCTGGTGCATGGGGTGGGGCTGACATCGTTGATCGGCTCGGGCGTGGTGATCAGCGGCCTGTTGCTGCTGAGCACCATCTCCGGGGGCTCGCGCGTCGATTTCATCGGCGGTCCGGTGAAGATCGTGGCCGCTGATGGCCGCCGCATCGATTCCAGGGAGGGGGCCTCCACGGCCCTGCCGACCCTGGCGGACTATCCACTGGTGCTGCGGCAGGCCTTGATCGCCTCGGAGGATTCTCACTTCGGCTGGAACAGCGGACTGGACATCGGCGGCACCCTGCGCTCGCTGGTGAAACGCAGCGGTGGCGGCAGCGGCCTGACCCAGCAGGTGGCCCGGATGGTCTATCCCTGGGTCAAGAACGGCAATCCCCAGTCCATCTGGCCCTGGGTGCGCATTCCCGAGGATGACAACAATCCTTCCAAGATCGCCACCTTCGCGCGCAAGCTGCGGGAGCTGCCCGTGTCGTGGCAGCTGGAAACTCGCTTTGATAAGAATCAGATTCTCAAGATGTATCTGGACCGGGCCTATCTGGGCTTGGGGGCTGAAGGGTTCGAGGAGGGGGCTCAGCTGTATTTCCGCAAGTCCGCCCGCCAGTTGGATGCGGCGGAGGCGGCCCATCTGGTGGGTCTGCTCCCCAGCCCGAACGGTTACAACATCTGCGCTCCCACCCCGGCCGAACTGAGGCGGGAGCGGCTCGAACGTGAAGCGAAGACCGGCCGCGCGGAGACACCGCTGCCCGATGAGCAGATCTGGACCCCGAAACTGCGTCGCGATCTGGTGCTGCGGCGCATGCTTGAGGAGGGTTACCTCAGCCGGGAGCAATACCGCGATGCACTCCGCCGACCACTGATCTATGACGCCAGCGTTTGCCAGCAATCCCGCTGGCGCAGCTATCCCTTCTTCAGCGATTACGCGATGTGGGAGCTGGAGGGAGCCCGCTTCTCACTGAATCTCGATCCCCAGAAAGAGGGTGGCAATTACTATGTTGTCGCCACGATCGATCCCGAAAGGCAGGCCACCGCGCAGACGCTGCTGCGTCAGTTTCTGGAGCAGCAGGCGAGGCCCTTGGGGGTGAACCAGGGCGCCCTGATCAGCCTGGATGTGCGCAACGGCAACATCCTTGCCTATGTGGGTGGTGGCGATTACAAGTTCGATCGTGTACAGGCTCTGCGGCAGCCGGGATCCACCTTCAAGTTGTTCACCTTTCTGGCGGCGCTGGAACAGGGGCTCAAGCCAGGCGATCGCATCTCCTGTGCTCCGATCTTTCAGCTGGAGCATGGTTGCAGCCATGGGCCCGTCGGATCCGATGGCCGCATGGCCATGGCTGAAGGGCTGGCCTATTCCGAGAATCCGGTGGCGCTGCATCTGGCCGATCGGATCGGCTTCGATCGGGTGATCGGCATGGCGCGCAGACTGGGAATCTCCTCATCCCACCTACAGCCCGATCCCAGCATGGTGCTCGGGGGCAACGAGGTGCTGCTGTACGAGATGGCCCGCGCCTTTGCCGTGGTGGCCAATGGTGGGCGCACGGTGCCCATGCATGGCGTCCAGCGCATCTATGACCTCGGCATCTGCCGGTCGGAGAAGAGCCTCTCCACCTGCCCTGCACGGGGGATCTTTGCACCGATCGGTGAGAAGCCTCAGCAGCTGATCGAGCCGGAGGTGGCCCGTGAGATGGATGGAATGCTGCGGCTCGTGGTGGCGATCGGCACGGGCCGCAATGCGGCGGTTGTGGCGGATGCCCGCGGCAAGACCGGCACCACCAATGAAGGCAAGGATGCCTGGTTCATCGGCTATTCCCCCAGCAAGGGCATCCTCACCGGGATCTGGTTGGGCAACGATGACAACCGGCCCGCTGAGGCCTCGGCCGGTGCCCTGGCGGCTCAGTTGTGGGGGGCCTACATGAGCCGGGTGTAGGCGAGAGCCAGGAGCAGCCGAGAGC